>JAZHDH010000236.1:0-15091 GCA_036584335.1 Pseudodesulfovibrio sp.
CCTCGGGCGAGTAGAATTCGATGCGGAAGATGCAGCCGAAGCGGTCGCGCAGGGGGGAGGTGAGCAGCCCGAGCCGTGTGGTGGCCCCGACCAGGGTGAACGGCTCCAGGTCGAGCTTGACCGTGCGCGCGCCGGGGCCGGAGCCGATGACCAGGTCGATCTGGAAATCCTCCATGGCCGGATAAAGGACCTCCTCGACCGTGGCGGGCATGCGGTGGATCTCGTCGATGAACAGGATGTCGCCGCGCTCCAGGTTGGTCAGGATGGCGGCCAGGTCGCCGGACCGCTCCATGACCGGGCCGGAGGTGGAGACCATGTTCACGCCCAGCTCGCTGGCCATGATCCGGGCCAGGGTGGTCTTGCCCAGGCCAGGGTTGCCGTAGAACAGCGTATGGTCGAGGGGCCGCTCGCGCTCGGTGGCCGCCTGGATGAAGACATCCAGGTTGGCGCGCAGGTCGTTCTGGCCGATGAAGTCGGCAAGCCGCCGGGGGCGGACGTTTTCCTCGGGAAGGGTGCATTTGCTCATGAGCGCATCGCATTGATTTTCTTGAGCACCGCGCGGATGCCGCCGGCGGCGTCGAGGTCGGGTTCGGCGTCGAAGACCTCGATGATCAGGGGCCGGACCTCGTCCTCAGCGTACCCCAGGCCCTTGAGGCCCGCAAGGGCGTCCAGGTACTCGGAATGCGGCCCCTGCGGAGCGCCTGCGGCGCGAACCGGACCGGCCGGACCGCCCAGCGCGTCCACCTTGTCCTTGAGATGCCACAAGATCTGCTTGGCCGACTTCGGGCCGATGCCCGGCACGCGGGCGAGCATGTCCGCGTCCTCGCGATAGGCTATCTCGCGCAGGTGGGCGGCGTCGTAGAGCGAGAGGATGCCCAGGGCCTTTTTCGGCCCGAGCTTGTCGATGGAGATCAGGGTCCGGAAGAGCTCCAGGTCGTCGCCGGTCAGGAAACCGAAAAGGTCGATGGCCTTCTCGCCCACCTGGGTGTGGACGAAGAGCGCGACCTCCGCCCCCCTGGCGGGAAGCTTGGCCAGGACCGATGTCGGCGCGGCCACGCCGTAGCCCACGCCGCCCGGCGTGAGCACCACGAGCCGCTTGTCGTCGGCGGCAAGCAGCGTGCCTTTGAGGTATTCGATCATGGATGGGCCGTCCTTGTGCTGGTTGGGAATCATTTAGCGTACTTCGCGCGCGAAGACAAAACTTTGTTTGCCCTCCGCCCGCCGGACCGCCCTTGCCCGGCCCGGCGCATTGGGCTACAGTGACGCCGCGCCGAAAACAGGCGACATCCGAGACCCGGGGGACGTCCGCATGGACCCGAAAATCATCCGCACCCACATCTTTTCCGTGATCATGAGCAAGGTCGAGGAGCAGGACGCCGACAAGCGCAGGGAGGCCCTGGCCGAGTTCATGTCCGTGACCGGCACGGCGGGCAACGTGCCCGCCCAGGTGGCCGAGCTGATCCCGCCGATCATGAGCGACCTCTACGAAAAGTGGATCACGATGTTCGTGGACCGGCTGCTGGAGACCGTGGAGCTCAAGAACATCGAACTGCTCTGCGACGGCACGGACGAAAACAACGCCGCCCTGGTCCTGGCCTACATCATGTTCCTGGAATCCGCCCGCATGGAGAAGCAGATCGACCGCGACCTGCGCGAACACGGGCTGCGCGCCTCGGGCCAGGACGCCATGGGCGACCTGGCCGCCAACTACCTTCGCGCCCAGATGACCAGGATCGCCAGGGAATCCAACGCGGACAAGCCCAAGGGCAACGCCTAACCGCCGGACCGCCCATGATGGAATTCCTGACCCTCGGGGCCGTGCTCGGGCTTTCCGCAGGGCTCTCCCCCGGCCCGCTGCTGGCGCTGGTCATCTCCGAAACCCTGCGTCACGGGGTGAAAAGCGGCATCCGCGTCGCCCTCTCCCCTGCCTTCACCGACCTGCCGATCATCCTGCTGACCCTGTTCGTCCTGGCCCGGCTCTCGGGCTACGAGCGGGTACTCGGCGCGGTCTCGCTGCTGGGCGGGGCCTTCATCCTGTCCATGGGCGCGGGCAGCCTGTTTCCCAAGCCGACGACTTCGGATCTGTCCGCCGCCGCCCCGAAATCGCTGCGCAAGGGCATCCTGGTCAACTTCCTGAGCCCCCACCCCTACCTTTTCTGGATGAGCGTGGGCGGCGCGATCATGCACCGGGCGCAGAGCTGCGGCACGGGTACGCTGGTCGGATTCCTGGCCGCATTCTACGTGGCGCTGATCGGGGCGAAGATCACCCTGGCCATGGTGGTCGGCCACTCGCGGGCGTTCCTGTCCGGCCCGGTCTACCGCAACCTCATGCGCGCCCTCGGCCTGGTCCTGTGCATGCTGGCCCTCTTCCTGTTCCGCGACGGCCTGCGCCTGCTCGGCTTCATCGCCTAGCGGAGGCAACCATCCCAAAACCCGCGCATCCCATTGCGCCCGATAATCACGGGCCAACCTGGACCGACCCGAACTGTGCAGCCGTTTCTTCCGGTCCCCGCCCGGTGTTTCGGGTTGATCGGCCGAGCATCGGGCCAGGCCGTCGACGAGCGGATTCCTGAAGCAAACCCTGGCGCGTCCCCTGTTTCGCGACTGCGGGACGGGAGGGAAGAATGACCGACCCGGCGGATCAGCCGCCCAGCGCGTCCACGCGCTCGAAGTAGAGCTCACGGCAGCGGTTCTCGAAGGAGAGAAGCCGGGCGAAGGGTTCGTTGAAGTCGTCGCGCCCCGAGGCGAACACGCCGTGGCCGTGGACCACGGCCATGCCCGACGCGGCCACGGCGGGCGGCAGGGTGTTGCACAGGCCGGTGGGACCGGTGCCGACCTCGCCGGGGACCACGGGCACGCCCTCCACGGTCCGGCATTCGGTGCAGGCCACGTGGCAGCGGCCCCGGTTCGGGCACTCCGGCTTGTCGCAGTCCATGGAAAGGATCACGGAAAACCGGGGATGGCCGTGCAGGATGCAGCGAACGTCCGCCCGGCGGTAGACGTCCTCGTGGGCCGAAAGCTCGGAGGACGCCGTCAGCCCGTGGGTGGTGGAGCCGTCCAGGGGGCAGGGATCGACGCACCCTTCCAACTCGTCCAGGGAGCTGCCGGTCTGGCTGATGTGAACCACGCCACCCAACCTGTAGGAAATATTGCCGAAAAATGAATCGACCAACCCGTAACCGACCACGCCCCGGCCCGCCTCGGCCATGGCGGCCACGACCGCGTCCTCGCCGGTGAACGGTCCGCGCAGCAGTTCGGGCGGTGCGGACCGGGGACTGGGCAGCGCGGCCCGGACCCGGGCGAAGACGCGCCGGTACTCGTCGTCCAGTTCGCCCCGCCGCGCGGCGGCCAGATAGCCCGAAAAAAACAGGACGAAGCAGGAGAACAGCGTGGACGAATAGAAGACGAACCCCTGCTCCGGGCTGACCGTGCCGAAGGCGGCAACGCCGTGGCCGGGCACGATCACGGACTTGCGGCGGCGCAGGGCGTCGGCGATGCCCCCGGCCGAGAAGGTGTGGCAGACCGGGATGTCGTGCAAAAAGGTGCGCGTCTCGGTGTCTTCGGGCCGGACGGCCTCCGGGTGCCGGTCCGCCAGGAAATCGAGTATGGCCGCATACGGCTCGGCTGGCCGGGCGAAGACGAGGGCATTGATCGACAGCCGGTCGAAGACCTTGGCCAGTTCGACGCTCCGCCCGTCCTTCCGGTTCCAGACCAGGACATCGTCCAGCCCACCCACCAGCGGCTCGCCGGGTTCGCACAGCCGCTGGGCCGCAAGCTTGCGGGCGTATTTGGCGCAGAGGTCCTTCATCCTTGGAGCTCCAGTTGCAGCCGGGCCGCCTCGGCCTGCGTCGGCCGACCTTCTTCGTCCAGGCCGCGCACGCGGTAGTAGCGGGCGCGGGCGGCCAGAAAGGCTTCGCGGTTCAGCGGCGGAACGACCACGCCGCCGCCCGGTGTGCCTGGCTCGGTGAAGAAGCGAGCGGGCAGGTCGTCGTCGCACTCGCCGAACCCGTTGAGGAAATTCATGATCCGTTCGCGGTAGACGATGCGCTCGCCCCGCGCCTGGAGGTCGCCCGCCGAAACGTCCAGGCCGGTGACTGCGGAAAGCGCCCGGGCGTATTCCTCCAGCCCGGCGGCCAGGAAGACGAAGGGGCACCCGGCAAGGGAATCGGCGGCTGCGTTCTGGTCCTCGGCGATCTTGATGATCCGGGCCTTGCCGCTGAAGGTGAACCGGTCCGTGGCCACGGGTTTGCGCAGCACCTCGTGGCTCAGGGGATTCGCGTGGCGGTGGCAGCCGCCCCGGGTGTTCACGGCGCAGGCCAGGGCCAGGCCGCAGGCCCCACGCGGATCGTAGGCGGAAAGCTCCAGCCCCTTGACCGACATGGACAGCTCCGGCCGGTCGCAGGACTCGGCGAAGTCCAGGGACCCACCGGCCAGGGACCCACCGGCCAGGGGGCCGCCTTGGGCCATGTCGTGCAGCCCCTTGACCACCGTGCGGCCGGTGCACGGTCCGCCCGTGATCTCGGCGTGGCAGGCCAGGGTGGCGGCCGCCGAGACCGGGTCCAGCCCGAGCCGCCCGCACAACACGTTGGCGGCCATGACCAGCTCCGGATCACGGTTGCCGATGAGGGCGCTGAAATGGGCCATGGCTTCGTAGTCGGGGATGGGCCTGCCGTCCGCCGCCGTCAGCTTGCAGCGGATGTGGCACTCCTCGCAGCCATCGGATGTCGGGGCATAGGCCCGGCGAAAGGCTTCGGCGTTCGGCGGGGATGCCGTTTCAAAACGGGTACGCCGGAAATTGTCGGTGGGCATCATCCGGCGCGCATCCATCAGGTCGTAAAGCGCGCCCGTGCCCCGGTGGGCGAATCCGTGCCGCCCCATGAGCACCGGCGAAGCCGCCGTGAGCCGCAGGATGGCTTCGCGCGCGGCCAGGAGCGCGGATTCATCGCGAACGCGGACCCCGCCCGCGCCGCGCACGGCCAGGAACTTGAGGTGACGAAACCCCCAGCACGCCCCCATGCCGCCGCGCAGGGCCGCATGGCGCCGGTCCACGGCCACGCAGGCCAGGGGCGACCCGGTCTCTCCGGCCGGGCCGATGGCGGCCACGGAAACGCCGGACGCCATGAGCCGGTCGAAGACCGCGTCCGTGGTTTCCCCCCACAGCCCGGTTCCGACCACCCGTGCGCCGCCGTCGTCGATTTCTATGCCGCAGGGAACCGGGCTCCTGCCGGTGATGATCAGCCCGTCCCACCCGGCCCGCTTGAGGCGCAAGGCCAGGGAGCCGCCCACGGAGCAATCGTTGACCGCGCCGGTCAGGGGCGAACGCGAAAGCATGATCCCCCGGTTGGCCGAGGGCGCGGCCGTGCCCGCCAGCGGGCCGGTGAAAAAGAGAACCGGCAGGTCGGGGTCGTCCCACTCCAGGGTGCAGTGCGGGCGCAGAAAATAGCCCGCCAGCCCGCGCCCGCCGAGCCATTGCCCGTAAACCCGGGGGGAAGGGTGGAAGGCGGCCGTTTCGCCCGAGGAAAGGTCGACGTGCAGGACCTTGCCGGTCCAGCCGCAAAGAGGACTGCCCATGAAAGCCACCGTCCCACGAACTCCCTGAAAAGGCAATGAGTTGACCCGGAATGGAAAACAGGTATCCTGTCGATCCGGAGGACTTCATGGCCAAGAAGGAAATCGACCCCTCGCGCCGCAACTTCCTGTTCGGAGCGGTACGGCGCTTCAGGAACGAAAAAACCGACGACCCGGTCGCCACCACGGCCGCCGCCGTGGAAACCATGAAGGCGGCCAACGCCCACTACGTGGACCAATGCTGGGACGAGGCGCGCTGCAAGTATGTGGAATGCATGGAGTCGGACAAGAACGACGCCGACGTGCGCTACCGCCTGGGCGTGTGCCTCTACCGCCTGGGCAAGCACCGCCAGGCCAAACTCGAGTTCGAGCGCGCCCTGCGCATCCGGCGCGACTACCGGGACAGCCTGCTCTACCTCGGCCTGACCCTGGTCCGGCTGGGCAAGCCCGACAAGGCCGTGGCCCTCTGGAAGCAGTATTTCAACCCCTCGGCCGTAACCGTGCAGCGCGAACTGAACCTCCAGATCGGCATGATCGAGGAAGGCATGGCCGACCCCCCGGACGCCATAGCCGAGGCCGTGGAAAAGGCCATCGCCGCCGCCGGGGACAAGGTCGGCTGAGCCCGCCATGAGCATGAACGTCGCCCCCAAGCGCCCGCCACTGGCGCGCATCGAACGCTTCGCGCCACCGGTTTCCGTCGCGCTCTTCCTGGCCCCGCTGCTGGCGGCCGGGCTGGTCGGCTGGCTGTTCGGCCCGGCCTGGGGCGCGGCGGTGATTTTCTTCATCCTGTGGGGCGACGTCGTCCTTCGCATGGGCGAAACCGCCTTCCGCGGCCTGCGCAAGAAGGACAAGGTCATGGCCCCGCTGGTGGAGAAAACCTTTTCCTGTCACCGTCCCGACCCGGTCCTCGGCTGGTCGCCCGCGCCCGGCCTCACCGCGCGCAACGGCTTCCTCATCCCGCGCAAGAACCTCCGGCTCGACTACACCGCCACCATGGACGCGGAGGGACGGCGCATCACTTCCCACGGCCCGGGCGGCGACGGCCCCACGGTCAGCTTCTACGGCTGTTCCAACACCTTCGGCTGGGGGCTCGGCGACGAGGAGACCTATCCCTGGCTGGTGCAGGCGGACAGACCCGACCTGCGCGTCCTCAACTACGGCGTGTGCGGCTATTCGCTCTATCAGATGCTGCTGCGCATGGAGGCGACCATCGAGGCCGACCGGCCCGCCGTGGTCGTGCTCGGCTTCTCGCCCGGCCTGGAGGCGCGCTCGGTGTCCGACCACCACTACCTGCGCATCCTCTCGGAGCAAGGCGGCACCCCGCCATCCTGCCTCTCGGTACAGGGAAAAGACGGCAAGCGGGTCCTCAGGCGATTCGGCCTCGAAGGATACCGCCATCTGCCGCTCTCGGGCAAAAGCCCCCTGGTCAAGCTGACGGAACGGCGGCTGAACAGGCTGCTCTACGGCGGCCGCGCCAAGGGCGACGCCCGACGCAAGACCGGCGAACACCTGCTCCTGGCCATGGAGAACCTGTGCCACAAGCACGGCGCGGTCTTCCACGTCCAGTACCTGGTGGCCAACACCGGCTACCGGGAATTCCTGCACCGCGCGGGGCTGAACTGGGCCACGGGTCCCGTGGACCTCGACACGTGCGGGCCGGACGGCAACTACCTCTACCGCCTCTCGCCCTTTGACGGCCACCCCAATGCGGCGGCCAACCGGGCCTACGCAGCGGCCCTGAAGCCGTTGCTGCAAACCCTGCTCGCCGGGGGAACCTCGCGCCCCGACCCGGGGGCGTTCGGCACCACGTCCCGCGACGAGGCCACGGAATCAGCCATCTATCCGGTATTCTAGAAAAAAGAAGCTAGTCCAACTCGACGACCAGTGGAATGGCGTGCAGCGTGCGGCTGAGTTCGCGGGTGGTTCCGAGTCGCCAGGCGGCGGCCGCGCGCCCTGCGACCCCGGCCACGCCTTCGGCCAGGCCGGGCACATCGATGACGGGGTGGCGGGAAAAGACCGTGGGCAGCCCGTAGGTCAGGTTGCAGGCCAGGCACTTGCCCGGACGCTGGTTCAGGGCCAGTTCCAGCTCGATGGCGTCACCGTCGTCGTCCACGTAGCGCAGGGTGATGTCGTAGCTGCCGTCCTCGGCGTCGCCGAAAAGCGCCTCGAAGAAATCGTCGGCGCGGGAAGGTGGGAACAGGATGGCCAGGATGTCTTCGGTGAACAGGTCCGCGTAGTTCGCCATGCGTATCTCCCCATGAAAAAGCACCCTGCCGATTCGGAAGGGAATTCGTTCCATACGAAAAACCTGGCCGGGCCGCAAGCGGGGCCGGGCCGGATCAGCGCAGCAGCCAGAACAAACCCCCGCCCGCCGCCAGCAGGATCAGGCAGGGCGCCACCACCTTGCGCCAGGTCGTGGCCAGGTCACACTCGAAATACTGGCAGGTCAGGATGAAGCAGATGTGGATGGGCGAAATCATGACCCCGGTGAAGCCGAAGAACGACGCCAGGACCAGATAGGGCACGGTCTGATCCCGCATGCCCAGCGTGTCGAGTACGCCGAGCAGCAGCGGGAAAGTCGCGCCCACGAAGGCCACGTTGATGCCCGCGACCATGCCCACCAGAAACGGCAGGAAGGTGGCCGAGGCGATGAGCGCGGCGTCGCCCCCGGCGGCCCGGGCCATCTCGCCGACAACGCCCGCCGCCTGCATCACATCCTTGAAGACGAAAATGGCGACGATGACGAAGATCATGGACCACAGGCTCTTCTTGGAAAGCACCGCCCGAAGGAACGGCAACCCGAGCGTGGTGTTCTGAAGCATGACGCAGACCACGCTGAGCAACAGGGCCGAGATCACGCCCCACTCGAAATCCAGACCGGGCAGGAGGGCGGCGATACCCGCCTCCAGGCCGATGGCTCCGGCGATGGCGATGAACAGCGGCAACCCCTCTTTCGCCACCGCGCCGGGATTGCGGGTCGCGGGCAGTCCGTTCATGACCAGATCGCCCGCCTTGAGCACGCCGGGACGCAAAAAGAAGAACCATCCGAGCAGCAGCATCAGCGGCGTGCCCGGCCAGGTGCGCGAGATCAGGTCGATGATCGGGATGTCGGCCAGGGCCACGGTCAGGATGATGCCAGGATACAACGGCCAGCACAGCTCCCATACGTGGCGGAACCAGTAGTTGAGCACGGCCCGGTCGCCGTTGGTGATGCGCATGTCCGACGACACGGACTTGATCATGGGCGCGGAAAACACCGCCCCGCCCGGCATGGGCAAGAGGCCGATGAGAGCCGGAAAGAAAACCAGCCGCAGCCGAGGACTGGTCAGGTAGCCGGACAGCGCGTCCATGAGGCGGCGCGACTGCCCCGATCGCTCCATGGCGTCGGACAGGACCAGGATCAGGCCGACGATGGCCGCCAGGTAAAGGAACTTGTCCTGGGTCAGGGCCAGCGCGCCGGTCCTGACGAAGGCCACTGGCCCCAGGCCGAAGATCAGCCCCATGACCATGCCGCCAGCCAGGATCGACAGCCCCAGGCCGATGCGCAGGCGCATACCGACCAGCATCAGGACGAAGGCGAACAGGACCTTGGCGAACGGCAGGGCTTTGAAGAGCAGAGATTCCAGGGGGGGCCTCCCGGCCTAGATGCCGGTGAGCTTGCGCATGCGCCGCTCGTTGAGATGGCAGATGGCCACGGCCAGGGCGTCGGACGCGTCCTCGGCCCAGTCCGGTTTCTTGACGCCCAGGCAGTGGGCGACCATGAAGGCGACCTGATCCTTTGGCGCACTGCCCAGGCCGACCAGGTTCTTCTTGACCTTGGACGGCTCGTACTCGGCAACGGGCAGACCGTGGGTGGCGCAGGCGGCCATGGCCGCGCCCCGGGCCTGCCCGAGTTTCAACGCGGAAGAAGGATTGCGCGAGACGAACACGTTCTCGATGGCGGCCTCCACCGGGCCGTGGGCCTCGATCAACTCCGAGAGCCGCGCATAGATCACGCCCAGGCGGTCGGCCATGGGCCGGTTCTGCGGCGTGCGGACCGTGCCGGTGTCCACCAGCTCGGCCTTGCCCGATATCTCGCGGACAATGCCGTAGCCTGTCACCCGCGAACCGGGGTCCAGGCCGATGACCACCAGGCCGAGGTCCGCCACGACGCTACGCTTCCTCGAACAATTCGTCCGGGAAGTCGGCGTTCAAAAAGACCTTCTGGACGTCATCGTTGTCTTCGAGCAGGTCGTACAGGGCCATGACCTTGCGGCCGGTGGACAGGTCCACGGGCACCATGGTCGCGGGAATCTGGCCGACCTCGGCGGACTCGAACTCCATGCCCGCATCGGTGAAGGCCTGCTGCACGGCCATGAAGTCGCCCAGTTCGGTGTGCACGGTGAAGGAGTCGCCGTCGTCCACGATGTCCTCGGCCCCGGCTTCCAGGCCCACTTCCATCAGTTGGTCCTCGGTGTACTTTTCCTTCTCGAAGGTGATGACGCCCTTCTTGCTGAAGAGATAGGACACCGAACCGGATTCGCCCAGGTTGCCGCCGTGCTTGGTGAAGGCGTGGCGGATTTCGGCGACCACGCGGTTCTTGTTGTCCGTGGCCACGTCCACGAGCATGGCGACGCCGCCGGGGCCGTATCCTTCGTAGAGGATTTCCATGAAGTCGCCGCCGGCCAGTTCGCCGGTGCCCTTCTTGATGGCGTTGTCGATCCTGTCCTTGGGCAGGTTGACCTGCTTGGCCTTCTGAATCGCCAGCCGCAGCCCGGCGTTGTCCTCGGGGTTGCCGCCGCCCGCCTTGGCGGCCAGGATGATGTCCTTGGCGGCCTTGGTGAAAAACTTCGCCTTCTTGGCGTCCTGACGGCCCTTGCGATGCTGGATGTTGGCCCATTTGCTATGTCCGGACATGCTTCCTCCTGAAAATGCTCACTATGTGCTGTTTGGTATAAGGTTGGGTACGTTACCCGTCAACTCCCTTGAAGCCAAGGGCGATCACGAAGATCTCCTTGCTTTCGGAACGGGAACTGTAGGGCTTGAAGTTCTTCACTTTGTCGAAATGCGGACGCAGGGAATCCCGGTATTCCTTCGTCTCTGCGCCCTCGAAAATCTTGACCACGAAATGGCCGCCGCGCTTGAGGCGCTTCCCGGCCACCTCGAAGGCGCGTTCGCACAGCTCCAGGGAATTGGCCTGGTCCGCGAACTTGATGCCGGTTGTCTTGGGGGCCATGTCGCTGATAACCAGGTCGAAGGGCGCGAGCGGCTCCATGGCCGCCAGCAGCTCCGGCGAATCGGAGAAGACATCGGCCTGCAAAAAGGTTATGTTTTCCGCGAAGGTATGCCGGGTATCCTGGATGTCCACGCCGAGCACGCGACCGGCCTTGCCCACGCGCTCGCCCGCGTACTGGGTCCAGGAGCCGGGGGCCGCGCCGAGGTCGAGCACGGTCTGGCCGGGTTTGAACAGCGAAAAACGCTGGTCCATCTCCTTGAGCTTGTACACGGAGCGGGCCGCATAGTTTTCCTTTTTGGCCCGTTTGAAGTATTTGTCCTGGTATTGTTTCATCTGGCGGACGCTCCCTGATCGGCGTGGAGCGATTCCTAGCCGAATCTGCCGAAAAAGCCAAGCACAGCCGTAATGAGACCCCGCCACGCGACCATAACCGACGAAATCGGCCTGACCAAGTCCTTTCCGGCCGATCCCGCCCGCTTCGAATGGGCGGGCCTGCCGCGCTCCCCAGGGGTCCCGGTAATCTTCCTCGGCCTGGGGCCGGAGCCGGACGCCCTGCCCGGCTGGTTCGGCCTCTCCGCGCCGGACAAGGTCTTCTTCGTGGAAAATCCGGAATTCGCGGAACAGATGCCGAACTGGGCCGGATTGGTCCCGGACGGATTCACCCGCCTCGATCCGGCCGCTTTCACCGCCCGCCTGGCCGCCGGGGCCAGCGTCGCCCGCTATCTCCCGGCCCAGCGGGCGTTCCCGTCGTTCTTCGCCCCGCTCTCGGCCCGGCTGGCCCTGCCCGAAGCCCCGCCGCGCCGCCCGGGTCCCACGGCCTGGCTCCCCTCGGGCGAGACCGACCTCCTTGGCCGCGAACTCTCCCTGGCCCTCGCCCGGGCCGGATACACGGTCCGCTTCCTGGATTACGCCCCCCTGGGCAGGCATCCCGGCGCGGTCCTGCCCGGCCTGCTGGCCGAAGGCGCGCCCGACCTCTTTCTCTCGGTCAACTTCAAGGGGCTGGACCCCCACGGCCTGGGGGCCGCCATCCTGCGCGAGGCCGGGACGCGGGTGGCCATCTGGCTGGTGGACAACCCATTCAACCAGCTCCCGGCGATCAAATCCCGCTTCTGGCGCGACACCCGGCTCTTCGTCACGGACCACACCTTCATCGGCCCGCTGGTGGAAAACGGCGCGCGCTGGGTCTCCCACCTGCCCCTGGCCGCCTGCCCCGAGCTGTTTCCCGGCGCGGCCCTGCCCGACCACGGCCACGGCCTGGCCGACCGCCTCGTGTTCGTGGGCCGCTCCCGGTTCCCGGACCGGGACAAATTCTTCGCGGGCGAGACCCTGCCCGCCGACGCCGGAAGCGGCGGACCGGACGAGCGCAGGGACTACCACTGGTGGCGGAAGCGGTGCCCGGACGTTCCGCTCTGGCCGGGCAACGCGGCCCGGCGGATCGGCGCGGGCGCGGAGGCGAGCGGGCTCGAATGGAAGCGCGACTGCCTGCGCGCGGCCGGGCCGGTGACGATCTTCGGCGACGGAGGCTGGCGGGAGGCAGACATCGGCCAGGCGGACCTGCGCCCCTTCGTGGACTACTACGCGCACCTGCCCGCCATCTATCGCGAGTCGGCGGCCGTGCTCAACGTCACCGGCATGCAGCTTCCCGGCGGCCTGACCCAGCGCCACTTCGACGTCTGGAGCGCGGACGGCTTCCTGCTCACGGACACGCATTCCGGCCTGAATATCTTCCCGGACGAACTGACCGCGCCCATCCGCTTCGCCGCGCCGTCCGAGATCCGCCCGCTCTTCGAGCGCTTCCGCGATGAATCGCCGGAAAAAGCGGCCCTGCGCGACGCCTGGCGCGCGCTGATCCTGCGCGAGCACACCTACCACAACCGGGTGGCGGCGATCCTGACCGCCCTGAACCTGCCCAAACCCGGCCCAGCGCAGGCGAAGTTGATGAAAACACTTGTCTAGGGCAGCGAAAAGGGATATTTACCCTGCTCACCCACGGGGACGTAGCTCAGCTGGGAGAGCGCTGCCTTCGCAAGGCAGAAGTCGAGAGTTCAAATCTCTTCGTCTCCACCAAAAAAGAATGAAGAGGCTTCAGGTGCCGCCTGAAGCCTCTTTTTCTTTCATCCAACGTTCCAGCCAATGTCACCGGACCATCCCGGACCTGTGAAATGACCGGGACCAATCACCATCAGAACCGCTCGAAGGAATCGTCGTCCTCCATCGCCAGGGCCATGCCCTTGGCCGATGCCCCGGACGCGAGGGCTGCGGGCTTGCGGGCCGCAGCGTTCTTCGCCACCACCTTCCGGACGCCGCCGAAGTCCGTCTGGCCCAACCGGAAGAAGGAGAGGGTCCTTTCGAGCTGCATGGCCTGGGACGACAGCTGCTCGGCCGTGGAGGCGATCTCCTCGGACGCGCCCGCGTTGGACTGGACCACGCTGTCGAGCTGCTGCAGGGCGGTGTTGATCTCGGACGCGCCGCTGTCCTGCTCCTTGCTGGCCGCCGAGATCTCCTGAACCAGCTCCGCAGTCTGCTCGATGCTGGGCACGATGGTGTCGAGCATCTTGCCCGCGCGGCTGGCGACCTCCACGGAACTGCCCGAAAGCTCGCTGATCTGGCTGGCGGCCTGGCCCGACTTCTCCGCCAGCTTGCGCACCTCGGCGGCGACCACGGCGAATCCCTTTCCGTGTTCGCCCGCCCGGGCCGCCTCGATGGCCGCGTTCAGGGCGAGCAGGTTGGTCTGGCGCGCGATCTCCTCGATGATCAGCGTCTTCTCGGCGATCTGCTTCATGGACTCCACGGTCTGGCGCACGGCCTCGCCGCCCTTCTTGGCTTCCCCGGCGGTGTTGCGGGCGATGGACTCGGTCTTGCCCGAGCTCTCCGCGTTCTGGCTGATGCTGGAGGAAATCTCCTCCATGGCCGAGGAGACCTCCTCCACGGCCGAAGCCTGCTCGGTGGCGCCCTGGCTCAGGTTCTGGGAGGAACCGGCCAGTTCCTCGCTGCCCGAGGCCACCACGGCGGTGGCGTCCTGGATCTCGGTGACGATGGCTCGCAACTTGCCGATCATGGATTGCAGGGCCTGGGCCAGCTGGCCTATCTCGTCCTTCCGGTCCGTCTCGATGGAAACGGTAAAGTCGCCCTCGGCCAGGGCGTTGGTGACCTCGACGCTGCGCTTCATCACGTTGGCGATGCGCGAGGCCACGATCAGGGCGATGACAATAGAGGCCAGGATAAAGGCGACGGTCACCACCAGATAGGTCAGGATGGTACGCTTGATGACCAGGTCCAAGGCGGACAGGTTGGCCTCGACGCGATTCATCTCCAGTTCGCCGAGCTTGTCGATGCGGTCGCGCATGGCGGCGAAATCTCTTTCACTTTCATCCAGCATCCCTACCTTCTTGAGATTCTTGTCGATGTGGCTCCGCGTCAGCTCCACCACCTGCTGGCTCTGCGCCTCCCAGGACTCGAACAGCTTGGCAAACTCGCTCTTGAGCGCGATGGCCTGCCCGCCCACGATGTCCGCGCCGGACGTGACCCGGTCCCGGGTCTGACCCACGTTCTCGGCAAAGGACTCGGCCATCTTCTCCACGGTCTCGGCGTCGGTGGCCCGGATGATGAGCAGCTGGGCCACGTAGGCCTGATAGGCGTCGCGATCGCCGTTGAGGACCTTGGACATGGCCTCTTCCAGGCGCATGCGCCGCCCGGTGTCGATTCCCGGGTCCTTGAGCTGGCGGTCGATCACGTCGCCAAGCTTGTCGATGACGTCGCGCATGGAGTCGAAGGACGCCAGCGCGCCCTTCTCGGCCTCGTCGCGCCGGAGGTTGCCCTCCAGGGTCTGGCTGGCCAGCGCGATGATACCGTTGTTGCGCTGCTTCCATGTCTCGTATCCCTGCTTGAAGCCGTCGAAGGGAGCGGCCATCTCCGGGGTGAAGCGCTTGGACGGACCGAGCAGCCGGTCCCAGGTCTGTTGCAGGTTTTCGTCGCTGTCGCCCTTGGATTCTGCAAGGACTTGCGCAGCGTTGGCCTCGATGGCCTCCATCACCGCCACCTGGGCCTGATAGGCGTCCCGGTCGGCGTCGATCATGGAGGCCCGATCCATGTGCAGTTCGTTCACCTGGGCCATGTTGGAATCGATGGTGTAGAAACTCGACAGACCGACCACCAGGATGATGACGATGGCGCCCACGGGCAATCCGACCATCGCCAGCAGCTTCAACTTGATGTTCATGAAAACCCTCCTACGAATTACGTCCCGCATGTTACTCCAAATAGCGCGTATCGCCATTATTTTCCTCCGAGTCCTCCAGGAGTTCCCCT
>JAZHDH010000237.1:0-2808 GCA_036584335.1 Pseudodesulfovibrio sp.
CTGCGCGACGGCATCGGCCTGCGCGGGTACGGCCAGAAGGACCCCAAGCAGGAGTACAAGCGCGAGGGGTTCGAGCTCTTCTCCGAACTGGTCTACACCATCAAGGAGAACGCCATGCGCGCCTTCTCCCACCTGCGCATCGAGGCCGAGGTCCGCGACGAGGAGTTCCAGCACGAGCAGTCCGGCGAGCTGGAATACGCGGGCGCGGACACCGGCGACGGAAAGCCCAGGCAGGTGGTCAAGGAACCGAAGATCGGCCGCAACGACCCCTGCCCCTGCGGCAGCGGCAAGAAATACAAGAAGTGCTGCGGCCAGTAGGTCGGACGCAATGAAGCCAGGCGGCCGCTCCGGAAACGGGGAGGCCGCTCAGGCTGCTGACAAAGGCCCGATTGCGTCGTTGCTTCAAAAAAGGCAAACCCTCGCGTATTGTATATACGCGTCGGTCTTGACTTTTTTTTCGCGCCTAGCACTCGAACCTTTCTCGGCAACCTGCCAGAGTGGGCTTTGTCAACACTCTGGGCGGCCGCTCCGGAAACCGGGCGGCCGTTTTTTTCCGGTCGGAACGGGAGTTGCTTCGGCAGGGGGGAAACGCCCGGACGCGGGGCTCGCCGGGGGTGGATCGACCACCATTTGCCCACCGGGTGCGCAGCGTGCGCACCGGGGGGTCACACTCTCCGTCCGTCGGCCCCGCTTCCGGGCCTTCCTGTCAGGCCCTGAAGATGAAATAGACCGCGCCGAGCAGGCACAGCGCGGCCCACAGGTAGTCGAGCTTGAGCGGCTGGTCCATGTAGAACACGCAGAACGGGGCGAACACGGCCAGCGCCAGGACTTCCTGCATGATCTTGAGCTGAGGCAGGGAGAGGGCGGTGTAGCCCAGCCGGTTGGCCGGGACCTGGATCATGTATTCGGCCAGGGCGATGCCCCAGCTGACCAGGGCGGCGACGTACCACGGGCGCTGGTTCAGCTCCTTGAGGTGGGCGTACCAGGCGAAGGTCATGAAGACGTTGGAGGCGGTGAGCAGCAGGGCGGTCAACAAAGGGATGCGCATCGGGGTTCCCCTCGCAGGTTGGGCTCGGCGCGACCCCGCGCCGGACAGCGGTGCATATGACGAAGCAGGGGCTTTCGTCCACTGGAATCGGCAGGAGTCGGCCATCCCCCTTGACTTTGCCCACACATGTGGCAAACCAGGAGACCCATGCCGATAACGACCGGTCAATTCGACACCCTGGGCATCTCCTACGAGGACGGGACCAACGCGAAGCTGCTGGCGGCCATCGCCCGCAGCGCCGAGGAGCTGACCTCGGGCCAGGGCTGGCCCGACGCGGTGGGCGGCCTGTTGGAGTCCCTCGGGCGGGTCACGGGCGTCAGCCGGGTCTGGATCTTCCAGACCGTCGGCCTGACCGACACGCACATCACCCAGAACTACACCTTCGAGTGGGCCGCCGCCCGCCGCCACCGGCAGATCGGCATGCCCATGTTCTCCATGTTCACCAACCCCATCGACCGGCCCGGCTACCGCGACCTGATCGCCAGCCGCAAACGCGGCGAGTGGCAGAAGACCCTCACCCGCCAGCTTGAGCCGGGCTGGCTGCGCGACAGCCAGGAGGTGCAGAAGATCAAGTCCATGCTGACCATCCCGGTGATGGTCGAGGACCAGTGGTGGGGAACGCTCGGGTTCGACGACTGCGAGCGTGAATACGACTGGTCCGACGGCGAGATCGCGCTGCTCCGGATCGCGGGCTACCTCATCTCCAACGCCGTGCTGCACGACCGGCTCTCGGCCAAGCGCAAGCAGTTCGACATCCTGCGCCGGATCACCGACAGCTCGGCCTGGGCCTTCGACTTCAAGACCGGGCAGGTCTGGTGCTCGTCCGAGCTGGTCCACTCCGTGCCCATGCCCACCGACAACTTCCGGCTGTCGCTCAGGCGCGCCCTGCAATGGGTGCACCCCGGCGACCGGCGCGGGCTGCTGGCGGCGGTGCGCGACCACCTGGGCTCGGGCCGCGACGTGTTCCGCCACGACCTGCGGCTGTTCACCGACTGCGGCGACCTGCGCTGGGTGGAGCTGATCGGCAACGTCCGCCACGGCGCGGCGGGCAACGCGGAGCAGTTCGCGGGCATCGCCGTGGACATCCGCGCCCGCAAGCGCGAGGAGGAGCGGCTGCGGCAGGAGGCGGTGACCGACCCGCTGACCGGGGTGATGAACCGGCGCATGTTCCTGCGCACCGTGCAGGAATACATCGACCGCTCGCTCGACAGCGGCGCGGGTTTCGCCCTGCTGCTCATGGACATCGACTGGTTCAAGGGGGTCAACGACCGCCATGGCCATGTGGCCGGAGACGAGGTGCTGCGCCACTTCGTGCAGGTCTGCGACGCGACCTTGCGCCATCAGGGCGTCATCGCCCGGCTGGGCGGCGACGAGTTCGCCGCGCTGCTGCCGGGCGCGGGACTGGAGGAGGCCCGGTCCGCTGCCGAGAACCTGCGCCGGACCGTGGTCCACTCGCCGTGCCGGTTCGATGGCAAGCGTATCCTGCTGACCGTGAGCGCGGGCGTCACCGCCCACATCGGCGGGGTATCGAGCCCGACGCGCATCCTGGAGAGCGCGGACCTGGCCCTGTACGAGGCCAAGCGCACCGGCCGCAACGCCGTGGTCGCCGCGCCCGAGGCCGCCTGCCTGCTCGCCCGGCCGGGGAAGGGGTGATCGAACCCGTCCGGCGGTTTCCCCGCAAATTCCTCGACGGACCAACCCCCGCCGTGCTACTGATGCCGCAAAAAAGAAAGGGGCTTCACGGTTTCTTTCCTTTTTCC
>JAZHDH010000238.1:0-2805 GCA_036584335.1 Pseudodesulfovibrio sp.
CGTTGTACCGCTTGCGGGCCACGGCGATGCGGTTCTCCGTGCCCTCCAGCTGGCTTTGCAAACCCAGGAAGTTCTGGCTGGCCGTGATCTGCGGGTAGCGCTCCACCACCACCATCAGCCGGGCCAGGGCCGAGGAAAGCGATCCCTGGGCCTCCTGGAATCGGGCCAGGGCCTGGGGGTCGCTCAGCTGGTCGGGCGAAACGGTGGTCTGCGTGGCCTTGGCGCGCGCCGCGACCACGGCCTCGAGCGTATCTTTCTCATGCGCGGCGGCCGCCTTGACCGTCTCCACCAGGTTGGGAATCAGATCGGCGCGGCGTTGCAGGACAGCCTCCAGGTTGCCCCAGGCGGCGAAGACTTCCTCCTCCTGCTGCTGCATGGAATTATAGCCGCACCCGGCCAGCGAGAGGACGGTCAGCAACGAAAGCAAAGTCATGGCGATGCGTTTGATCATGGTCACACCTAGGAAAGGGTTGGATGTTCGCGATTGTGCAGAACATGAGGCCCGCCCGGGAAAAGTCAAGGCGGGCCGCAAGGGATTCACGCGATTCACGGCTTGGCAGGCGCCTTTTTCTTCGGCTTTTTCAGCCGTTTTCCCGCCGCCAGCAACCGCCGCAGCTCCGCCGCCGCCGCCACCGCGTCGTCCTCGTGCAGCAGGAACCGCTCCCTGGCCGTCTGGAAATGCCAGCCGGCGGGCCGCGTCAGCAGCTTGGCCCCGCGCGATTCCAGATAGTCCAGCGCCTCGGTCTCGGCCGCCACGTCCTCCAGCTCCGCCAGCAAGTCCTGCCGCTTTCGCATCTCCCGCATGTGGCTGGCTATCTCATATGCCGATCGCAACACGTCGTCCGGCTGGATGCCTGTTTCCTTCTTGCGGCCGGAGAGATGCCGTTGCAGTTCGTTGAGGTCGTCCTTGAGCTCCTTGATCTCGAAAAGGGCCGCTTCCTTGGAAACATCAATTTTATCGGAGAATTGCTTGTAGATGGCGCGGAGTTTCAGATTGGACATGGCACCTACTGTCGAGTTGCGGTTGGCGTATTGCGTCTAAGGCTAGCCCATTTTTGCGGCCCCTGGCAACCGTGCGGCGAATCAATTTTTGAAGGAGCGGGGACAAAACCCGGAGAAGGATGGCGGAAGAGAGGGGCGGGGAAAGGGCTGCCCGGCTCCGCCCCGCTCCGGGCTTCCTCTCCGCGTTGCGGAGGATTGTGGCGCGGGGCCTTGGTCCCAACCGGCGGCGTTTTCGGAACAAGACCTCTCCGCCTTGCCCGCCGGGATCATTGCCCGGGCTCGCGGCGAGCGGATTTCCTGGACCGGGCCGGAGTCGGCCGGCTGGCGGCGGCGATGAAGGCGAGATCCTCCCGGAACTGCGTCTTGAGCGCGGCGAAGGTGTCGTTGTCGGGCAGCTTGGCCAGCAGGGCTTCGTAGTTGCCGGACCGTTGCAGTTCGGTGAAACTGTAATGGAAGTGTAGATCGTAGAGCCAGCAGCAGAGGAAGAGGACGAAGTCGTTGGACCAGCGGATGGCCCGGAACGGGACGAGTTCGCGGTTGGCCGCCAGCTTCAGGGCCTCGTCGGACACGGCTTCGGGGTCCCACCGAACGCCGAGCTTGAGCGCCTTGCCGTGGGGCGCGCCGGGGTTCAGGTATTTGAGGTTGTTGCGGATGGCGTCGAGCTTGTCGGCGTCGCGCACGACCTCCAGGGCGAGGCGGGCGTCGGGCGTGAGGGAGTGGGGCAGGGTGGCGGCGTTGTGGTGGCGGATGACGTCGAGGACCAGGGCGCGTTCGGGTTCGGCCAGGGGCGCGAGCAGGCCGGACTTCTCGACGATGTCGGCCCCGGCCTTGGCGTGGTCGTATCCGGCGCGGTCATCAAAGGTATTCTGGCGCACCAACTGGGGGAAGCGGCCCGCGTCGTGGAGCAGGGCGGCGATCTCGATGAGCGGTACCAGTCCGGCCCGGCCCGGCAACTCGCGCACGATGGCGCGCACATGGCCGAGCACGCGCAGGGTGTGGCGCAACTTGCGGTCGATGAGCGGCGCGTCGTCACCGGCCTGGGCGCGGCATGCTTTTGCATGTGTATTCAGCCAGTTAAGGCATTCAGAGAAAAAGTCGTCCGTCATTGCGGCTCCTTGTGGATCGGTCCGTTCAGGCTCGCCTGCCGTCGTCCTCGGCCAGGGCTGCGGCGATCAGCCCGAAGAAGCCGCCGTCGGGCGATGTGTAGCGCCAGCCGAGCTGGGCCGAGCAGCCCGTGCAGGTCGCCACCTGCCACTCATAGCCCGGGAACCAGGTGAATGCGTCCGTGCGCGCCCCATGGGTCAGCACGTTCCTTGCCGAGGCGAAGCAGCCCAGCTCGAAGACCAGGCCGTGGGGGTTGAAAAAAACGTGTCGGTGCGAGCCGTTGATCTCCATGGCCAGGTCGGGCCGGGTGATCGGCATGCGGCATTCCCGGCAGACCAGCTCGCGCCGGTCCCCGCTCTCCGCAGCCTCGGACCGCGCGCCGCCTTCGGGCCTGCCCGAAGGCCGGTCGAACCCGTTGCCGCCCCCCCGCCTCAACGCCCGGGGCCTGAGGATGGTCTCGCACATCATGCCGCACCATACGACACCCGACCGCGAAAGAGAAGCCGCCGCAACCTCGACCGCCCGGACTGGCCTCCACGGCATGTCCCTCACATCGGTCCCGGCTGCCTGCGCCGGTGCGACGCCTGCTGCGACAAATCCGGCACGGTCAAGGAAACGGTCAAGACCGGCGGCTGCGCCCGAGGCCTCTGCGGCGGCAAGCCGTTCGTCAACCGCATCCCGGTCCGCGTCATTCCCGAG
>JAZHDH010000239.1:0-15029 GCA_036584335.1 Pseudodesulfovibrio sp.
TGAGCACGCGCACGCCGGAGAGCGCCTTGAGCTCTTCGAGCGCCTCCACCGTCTTTTTCTGGTTGAAGGGGTTGACGTTGCGGATCTGGGTGACGCCCAGGCCGCGGATGGCGGCCTCGATGGAGAGCGGGTGGTCGTTCTCGCCGATGACCGTCTTGTCCACGCCGGGGTGCGGCTGGTGGCCGGTCATGGCCGTGGTCCGGTTGTCCAGGACCACCACCAGGATGTCGTGGCTGTTGAAGACCGCGTTGGCGATGCCGGTCAGGCCGGAGTGGAAGAAGGTGGAATCGCCGATGAAGGCGACCACGGTCTGGCCCGACGCCTTGGCCACGCCGCCGCCCGCCGGGATGGACGATCCCATGCAGACCAGGAAGTCGGCGGTCTGCAGCGGGGGCAGGATGCCCAGGGTGTAGCAGCCGATGTCCGAGGAGTAGATGGCGTCGTCGCCGAAGACCCTGCGGGCGGCGAAGTAGGTGCCGCGGTGCGGGCAGCCCGCGCACAGGTTGGGCGGGCGGTTCGGCAGCTCGGGCAGCGTGCACTCGCACGGGGCGATCTCGGGCTCGCCGAGCTGGGTCCGGATGGCGTTCTCGACCATGGTCACGTTGAATTCGCCGAAGCGGGGCAGGACGCCCTTGCCCAGTATTTCCACGCCCAGCTTGCTCTTCTGGGCCAGGACGCGCAGGTCGTTCTCCAGCACGGGCTCCAGTTCCTCGACCACCAGGACCTTGTGCACGGAGGCGAGGAAGTCCAGGCAGAGGTTTTCGGGCAGGGGGTTGGAGAAGCCCAGTTCGAGGACCGTGCACTTGCCCGCCAGCCCGGAGGCGGCCAGGGCGTCGGCCACGTAGGCGCGGCTGATGCCGGAGCAGGCGATGCCAAGCCCGCCCTTGCCGGTGACCGTGTTGTACGGGGACTTCTCGGCCTCGGCGCGCAGGGCCTCGATGCGCTCCATCAGGGCCAGGTGCATGGGCCGGGCGAAGGCCGGGATGGGCACGGACCGGGACGGGTTGCGCCTGAACCCTTCGGCCTTGCCGGGATCGGGTACCGGGCCGAGCGTGACCGGTCCGCGCAGGTGGTTGACCCGGGTGGTGGTGCGCAGCATCAGCGGCGCACCGTGCTTGCGCGAGAGGTCCAGGCCGTCGCGGGCCATGTCCTTGGCCTCCTGGGCCGTGGACGGCTCGAAGACCGGCATGCCCGCGATGCGGGCGTAAAGGCGGTTGTCCTGCTCGTTCTGGCTGGAGTGGCAGCCGGGGTCGTCGGCCGAGAGCAGCACGAGCCCGCCCGGCGCGCCCACGTAGCACAGGGTCATGAGCGGGTCGGCAGCCACGTTGACGCCGACGTGCTTCATGGTGCACAGGGTCTTGGCCCCGGCCAGGGTCGCGCCTGCGGCCACTTCCAGGGCCACCTTCTCGTTGACCGAGTATTCGAAGTAGTACTTCCCTTCGGGCGAGAGCTTGTAGAAGGTGTCGGGCACCTCGCTCGATGGCGTGCCGGGGTAGCAGGTCACCACCTGGATACCCGCCTCCAGGGCGCCGCGCACGATGGCCTCGTTGCCGAGCAGGAGGTGGATGTCGCCGGGGGTATCGGCCAGCAGGGGATTGGGCATGATGTGTCTCCTGGGAGCGACCGCCTTACTTGGACTCAAGCTGGGCGATCTTGTAATCGATGAAAGGCTTGTCGGTGATCGGCTTTTCGGCCAGGGCTCTGTAGGTCTCCAGGGCCAGGGCGGTGTCGCCCGCAGCTTCGGCGGCCAGGGCCAGCTGACGGTCCACGGGGATGGAGAACTCGTCGCCCACCACGCCTTGCAGGTCCTTGAGGATGGTCACGGCCTCGGCGGGCTTTCCGGCCAGGGTCAGGCACTTGGCCCGGCCCATGCGGGCCACGAGCTTGAGATCGTCGTCGGTATCGCCCGCGATCTGGTCCCAGTATCCGGCGGCCTTGTCGTAGTCGGCGGCGGCCATGGAGGCCTGGGCCAACTCCAGCAGGACGGCGGGCCGCACCGAGGACGGGGCGGAGTCGAGCATCCCTTCCAGGGCGGCGATGCGCTCCTGGCCGGTCTTTTCGAGGAGAATGGTTCCCATGGCGGCCTGGGCCTTGGTCCGGGCGCGGTTGCCGTAGGCGGTTGCGCCCGCGTAGATCACGGCGCAGGCCAGCACCGCGCCGATGCCCAGGGCGATCAGTTTGCGATACTTGAAGGCAAGTTCGAGGGCGGGGTGCATGGACTCGGGGGCATGGGATTCGATGTCCTTGAGGGGAGTGGTTGCGGTTGATTTGTCTTGGGCCATTGCTAGTCGTTTCCTCCGTGAATGGGTCTGGGCCGGACGCCCGAAAACCGGGGCCTGGCAACGCAAAGCGCTTGATAAGCAAAATTGTCAAAAAGGTCAAAGCCTATTTTGTAAACCGCGAGTGATTTGGACAAATCCGCCCCTGCGGGGCGCAGGGAACTGCTCAGAAATGACAAAATGCGTAAAATGGTTGCGTTCCATGGCGAAAGTGAAGGAAATGCGCGGCCGACCGGTTTGACTTTTCCCCCCGCGCCGGGTTAGCTCTTCCATTTCAATAAACATGAACAAAATTCGGCTGCGGGCCGGTGAAGAAGAGGAGGAGGCATGGACGTTCGCGAACAGATGGTGGGCATGGGCAGGCGGGCCAGGCGCGCGGCCCGGAAACTGGCCGGGGCTTCGGGCGCGGCCAAGCGCGAGGCGCTGCTCATCCTGGCCGACCTGCTGGAGAGCGAGCGCGCGGCCATCGCCGAGGCCAACAAGCTGGACCTGGACGCCGCCGCCGAGCGCGGCCTGGACAAGGCGCGGGTGCAGCGGCTGACCATCGGCGACAAGGTGCTGGCCTCCATGATCCAGGGCTGCCGCGAGGTGGCGGCCATGGCCGACCCCGTGGGCGAGATCGAGTCCATGACCAAACGGCCCAACGGCATGCTCGTGGGCCGGATGCGCGTGCCGCTCGGCGTGGTGGCCATGATCTACGAGTCGCGGCCCAACGCCACGGTTGACGCGGGCATCCTCTGCCTCAAGGCGGGCAACGCGGTGATCCTGCGCGGCGGGTCCGAGGCCTTCCACTCCAACCGCTGCCTGGCGGAGCTGATGCACCGCGCCCTGGACAAGGCCGGCCTGCCCGCCGACGCGGTCCAGGCGCCGCCGACCACGGACCGCGAGGCCGTGGCCGAGATGCTCAAGCTGAGCGAGTACATCGACGTGGTCATCCCGCGCGGCGGCGAGGGGCTGATCCGGGCCGTGACCGAGCAGGCGACCATGCCCGTGCTCAAGCATTTCAAGGGCGTCTGCCACCTCTTCGCCGACGCCTCCTGCGACATCGTCAAGGCGGTGCCGATCATCGAGAACGCCAAGATGCAGTATCCCAGCGGCTGCAACGCCCTGGAGTGCCTGCTGGTGCACCGGGACGTGGCCGGGGTGCTGCTGCCCAGGGTGGCGGCGGCCCTGGGCGGCAAGGGCGTGCGCTTCAAGGCGTGCCCTCGTTCCCTGCCGCTTTTGGGCGACACGGCCGAGCCCGCCGGTCCCGGCGACTGGGGCTTCGAGTTCCTGGACCTGATCCTGGCAGTGAAGGTCGTGGACTCCCTGGACGAGGCCCTGGACTTCATCGCGGAGCACGGCTCCAACCACACCGAGGCGATCCTGAGCGAGGACTACGCCCACTGCATGCGTTTCATCCGCGAGGTGGACGCCTCCCTGGTGGTGGCCAACGCTACCACGCGCTTCAACGACGGCGCCCAGCTCGGCCTGGGCGCGGAGATCGGCATCTCCACCTCCAAGCTGCACGCCTACGGCCCCATGGGCATCCGCGAACTGACCAGCGCCAAGTTCGTCCTCCTGGGCGAAGGGCAGATCCGGGAATAGTTTCCGGGCTCGCCAATAGATCAGCAAGAGGCCGCCTTCGGGCGGCCTCAGGTTGCTGACAAAGGCCCGATTGCGTCGTTGCTTCAAAAAAGGCAAACCCTCGCGTATTGTATATACGCGTCGGTCTTGCCTTTTTTTCGCGCTTAGCACTCGAACCTTTCTCAGCAACCTGCCAGAGTGAGCTTTGTCAACACTCTGAGGCCGCCTTCGGGCGGCCTCTTTTTTGGTTTATGCCCTGATTGCGCCTACCGCCTGCCTCCGGCGGCCAGGGAACCTCTTGATAGAGGTTCCCTGGACTCTCCAGAACTTCTTGGCTGCGCTTGTGCGCTCTTTTGCGTGCGTAATGATCATGGTGTTGATGTGGTACATGCGTAGTGATTCCAAGGAGCTATAAAACAGGCATCCACCCCGCGCAGCGGAGATAAAAACTTTTTGGATCCGCTTCGCGGGGGTGGGTTGTGTTGAGGAGGAGGGAATCTTCGGGGACGGCGTTTTCAGCGCCATTTCACAACAAAAAAGCGACCGAGTCAGCTCGGTCGCTTTTTGCGTCTTTATGCGTGTTCCGGCTACTTGAAGGAGCGGGCGAAGAGGGCTTCGAGGGCCTTCTTGCCGTTCTCTTCCAGAAAGCGGGTGCCGGTGCCGGTGAAGTGGCTGCTGGTGATGACCGGGTTCTGCGCGGCCTTCCACTCGCCGTGCTTCCAGGTGAACCAGCCGTCCTGGGCCTGGTCGAAGACGAAGAGCCCCTTGTTGCAGATCTTGGCGAACTCCGCGCCCCAGCCGGTGCCGCCCTTGACCGTGCCGTCGGCCTGGATGGAGCCGACCACGAAGATCTGGTCGCCGGACTCCACCTGGTACATGATGGTCTGAAGCACCTTGCGCATCTTCTCCGCGTTGGTGAACTTGCGGTCGAGCAGCTTGGAGACGTAGGTCAGGCTGACGTCCTTGCGGGTCAGCTCCTCGTCGGTCAGCACGCGCACGCCGCGGGTGCGCTCGATCTTGTGGCCCTCGAAGGTGAAGTTGACCTCGGCCAGGCCGTAGTATTCCGCCAGTTTGCCGAACTGGTTTTCCGCGCCCTGGGCGCCGCCGCTGTACAGGGTAAACGAGCTGTTGGACATGGTATCTCCTTGCATTGAGGTCAACATCGCACGGACGCGGTGATATTTCCTTGACAAAGTATGCACCGCACGCCCCGCAGGAGCAATGGCATGTGCAATATAATCAAATAAAAGGCCAGCTTTTTTTCGTTATAAAACCGCAACGGTTCAGTCAAGAGCCGAACCCTTGGCCAGCAGGTCCGCCAACAGTACGGCGTCCATGGACCGGGCCATGGCCTCGAACTCCTCGGGCGCGTACTTGGCCCAAAGCTTGCGCAGGTTGGCCGAGGCGTCGGCCGAACCGGGCCTGCCCGCGTCGCCCAGGGAGCCCGAGGAGCGCTTGTGCGGGATGGTCAGGAACCCGGTGTACACGGCATAGCCGCCGTGAAGGACCATGCGCAGATCCCGCTCCAGATCATCGAACTGCGTGGGCGAAAAGCGCAGGTCGAAGGGACCGTTTTCCAGCAGCCGGGACGTGCAAAACAGATGCACGCAGCCGGTGACCGACGCGCACGGCCGGATGTAGTCCGCCTGGCCGAAGTCGCCGTCCTGGAGCATGATCGTGGACATCGGCGTCGCCTCGCGCTCGGCCGGGTCGGCGGTGAGGTTGTGCTCGCCGCACTGCACCCGCGCAGGGCCGCGCGCGTCCACCACCTTGCATCCCCACACACCGGCCTCGGGATAGCGGGCCACGGCCGCGCCCAGCCGGCGCAGCCAGTCGGGCGGCAGATGAATGTCGTCGTCGATGAAGGCCGCCCAGCGCGCTTCGCGCACCTCGGGCAGGTGCATCAGCCAGTTGCGGGCGGCGGGCGCGCCGACGTTGACCGGCAGCCGCACCACGGCGGCGCGGCCGGTGCCGAACCGGTCGGCGAAGCGGCGGATGACCTCGGGCGTGGCGTCGTCGGAGCCGTTGTCCAGCACGCGCACCACCACGTCGTCCAGGTCGGAGGCGAGCAGAGAATCCAAGGTGGCGGCCAGGTCGTCCGCCTTGTTCCAGGAATAGGCGAGCACAGCGGTGCGCCCTTCCGGCGACTGCAAGGCCCGGTCGTTCTCCCGCTGCAGGTCGAAGAGCCGGAGCGTGAGGCCCGCGTTCCAGGGCCGCGTCCCCGCCGCCTCGCGCAGGACGGCCTGGGCCTTGCCGCTCTCGCCCAGCCGGTGCAGGGCCGTGGCCGTGCGTTCGCGCAGGATGGGCAGCGGCAGGACGCACCGCTCGAACAGGGCCAGCGCCCCCCTGGCGTCGCCCGACGCCAGCAGCGCGTCGGCTGCGACAAAGCGGAAGAGCGGGGCCAGCGACGGGATCGGGGATTCCCGGCCCGCCAGATCGGCCAGGGGCTTCCAATCGCCGCTGATGCGGCAGAATTCATAGAGATGGTGCCACCAGAACAGGTTGCCCGGGCCATGGGCCACGCGCTCCAGCAGGAAGGTGCGCTGCTCCGCGATGTCGCCCGCCAGGGCCTGGCGCGCCTCGTCCGTGACCTCGGGATGCCAATGGGCCAGGACCGCCTTGAGCGTGGGCAACAGGAGCGGCGGAGGCGGCGGGGTCCGGTTCAGGTTGCCCGCCACGGCCGCAGCGCAGTTGCCGTCCAGGGGGTTCTCGCCCCAGGCGGCCAGCAGGGCGTCGCCCGCCACGGCGGCCAGCGCATCGCCCGGCCCGGCGGAACGGGCCAAGGCCCGCTGCGCCACGGCATGCAGGTGCAGCCTCCCGGAAAACCCCATGAGCAGCGGACGCAACAGATCGGCGGGCAGGGACGGAAAATCGAACGGGCGGGTCATGCTCTCCACCTATGCGGGGGCCGGGCGAAAGTCAACCAAGCCCACTTCCGGGCCTGCGGCTTTTCTGGTAGGGGTGCCCCATGAACCGTCTCGACTTTCCGGCCGCGCTGCCGCCCTGCCCCCGTCTCCTGCCCCTGCTCAAGGACCGCTTTTCCGGCTGGCAGCTCGGCATGGGCCGCGCCGACACCCTGGTCGGGCTGATCGAGGGGGTGCACCGGCTCGCCCAGGATCAGCCCGCGTGCCGACCGATGCTCCCCGGCATGGCCCTGTGGACGATGCAGAGCCACCCGCTGTCCCCGGGTACGGCCCAATGGTGCGCGCGTCTCACCGCAGAAAATCTTGCGCTTTCGCCCCATCTCGCCGCCCTGGCCGCGCGCATGCTTCTGGCCATGCCCCTGGCCGACGGGGACGCCGAGGACATGGGCACCTGGTACGCCGTGGTCCGCCAGGACGACCACGCCCTGACCCTGCGCTTCCTCTCCCTGGTCCTGGGCATCCCGAACAAGGGATTGGCCTGGCTGGCCCATTGCTGGCAAGACCTGCTCTTTCTCGGCCGCCCGGACGTGACCCGGTCCGCCCTGGATCTCTTCCCCTGGGACGAGGCCACACGGCCACTGCAGGACCGGCTCATGGCCGAGTGGGCCTTCCACTCCCTGCCGCCGGACGAAGCCCTCGAATCCGTTCTCGCCCTGGACCCCGCCGACTGGGGGCTGTGGCGCACCTACGCGGGCGCGGAACTGCTCCTGCGCGCAGGCAGAAAGGGCGAGGCCAAGGGCGCCCTGGCCCAGTTGTGGAAGACCCTACCCTGGCACGTCAACCTGACGCTGAAGCTGCACGATCTTTTCCATCCCGCACCCCCGGCCGATCCCGCGCGCACCGGCGAGGCCGCCGTACTCCTCTACTCCTGGAACAAGGCGGACCTGCTGGCCGACACCCTGGCCAGCCTGGAGGCGAGCGCGCTGGGCGACGCCCCGGTCTTCGCCCTGGACAACGGCAGCACGGACGCGACCCCGGACGTGCTGCGCGCGGCCCGCGACCGGTTCGGCGCGGACCGCTTCCACGTCGAGACCCTGCCGGTCAACGTGGGCGCGCCGGCCGCCCGCAACTGGCTGCTCTCGCTTGCGGGCGTGCGCGCCCGCCGCTTCGCCGCCTTCCTGGACGACGACGTGGTCCTGCCGGAGAACTGGCTGAGGCGCCTGCTGGGCGTGGCCGGAAACAACCCCGGCGCGGGCGCGGTGGGCTGCCGGATCACGGCCGCCGCTCCGCCCTACGGCCTGCAATCGGCGGACTACAACCTCTTTCCGCAGCAGCCCAAGCCCACGGAGCCGGGCATGCTGCCCAACCGCGTCCTGATCTGCGACAACTGCGCGAACTCGCCGGACACCGGGCTGTTCACCTATACCCGCCCCTGCCTGTCCGTGTCCGGCTGCTGCCACCTGGTTTCGCTGGCCGCCGTGGAGGCGGCGGGCGGGTTCGACCTGCGCTACACCCCGTCCCAGTTCGACGACCTGGACCGCGACCTGCGCAGCGCGCTCGCGGGCATGCCCGCCGTGTACGCGGGCGGGCTGGCCGTGCGCCACGTCCAGCACTCCAGCCTGGCCAAGGCCCGGACCACGCGCCAGATCGGCCACGTCATGGGCAACAAGTTCAAACTCGACACCAAATATTCCGACGAGGAGCTGGCGGCCCTGGCCTCGGACAACCGCGACCGGCTCTGGCGCGACCTCGACGCCAAGTATCGGACGCTGTCCGACCGCCTCGGGCTGCGCTTCTAGCCGAAACACGAGGAAAACCATGGACGACGTCCGCGTATACGGCGATTTTCACCGCGTCCCGCCCGAGATGTTCGAGCAGATCCGGGACGCCATCCCCTTCGACCAGGTGGCCTACGACGGCGACGTGCTGCGCGTGGACCACGAAGGCCCATACCTGATGGTCGACGACTTCATCGAGCTCGTCGCCGGACTGCTGCCCGAGAACGGCTACGGCCACGTGGAGTACATCGACCACGTGGAGTGGGAGGTGACGCGCTACACCATTCATCCCGGCAAGATCGAGGCAAAGAAGATCAAGGTGAACAACGTGCTGGACGCCCACCAGCGCGAGCATGGGCTGTAGGGTCTGCGGGGACGAACCTCTGAAAAAAACGCAGAGTGTTGACAAAGCCCACTCTGGCGGGTTGCTGAGAAAGGTTCGAGTGCCAAGCGCGAAAAAAGACAAGACCGACGAGTACATACAATACGCGAGGGTTTGCCTTTTTTGAAGCAAACGACGCAATCGGGCCTTTGTCAGCAGCCTGAAACGGAAAGGCCGCCCTGTCGGGCGGCCTTTCCGTCGGCATCACTGAAATCTACAAGCTGGAGAGAGGGGGCTTCTCGTCCCGGAGCCGAACCTCCACGGCCTTGGGTCCTATGTCCTCGTCGGTGACGTCGTAGGTCACCCGCTCTCCCGCCTCCAGGGTCTGAAAGCCGTCGCGGACGACCTCCGAGTAGTGCACGAACACGTCCAGGCCGTCGTCCCCGGTGATGAAACCGAATCCTTTCTGGTCGTTGAACCAGCTCACTTCACCTTGTCGCCGCACGGGGCACCTCCAGAAAAATGCAAAACTCCGGGGTTGAGGATACCCCCAAAGAGGCGCGTTTGGCAATGCGCCGGAGGGTGCGGGTCAGGACTGTTGCGCGTCCGGCGTTTCTTCCGGCGCGTCCGGGCCGTCGTCCGGCTCCGCGTCCTGCGGGTAATCGTCCTTGCGTGATATCTTGCGCTGCTTCTTCTCTTCCTTCTTCTTCTGCTTGGCCATTTCCTTTTGTCGTTTCGCGAACTTGTAATTGGGCTTAGCCAAAACATCTCCCGTGTAGAGGTGGCGCCGCCGACGGCGGCAAAAAAAACGCCCGCCTCCCGAAAAGAGAGACGGGCGCGGCCTTGCGTGACTGATCGTTCAGCGGGGAACTACCAGCGGGGAGAACGGGGCGCGCGGGGACGGTCCTCGCGCGGACGGGCTTCGTTGACCTTCAGGGAGCGGCCGTCGAAATCCTTGCCGTTCAGAGCCTCGATGGCTTCGAGAGCGCCGGCGTCGTCCATCTCGACGAAACCGAAACCGCGCGGGCGGCCGGTCTCGCGGTCTTCGACCAGCTTGACGGAAGTGACTTCACCGTAAGCAGCGAAGGCCTTGCGGACCTGTTCTTCGGTAGCGGACCAGGGCAGATTGCCGACGTAGATGTTCTTGGACATTTGTAAGACTCCTTAATTAAAGAAATTTGTTTATCGATGGCGCCCGTACGCCATTTCTGAAAAAAGAGGCAACGTACCGGAATGCACGCTGCCCCTTTGTATACCTGTTTCGTTTCAACCAGACCTGGCCACAACGGACCGCGCCTCCACGGGTGCCTCTGGTGTAGAGAGCCCAGCTATTCGCGAAGTGCGAAACAAAGTCAAGCACAATTATTCAAAAAATAACAACCCACCCGGCAAACCTCGCGCCGAACCCTGCGCCGCCTCATACTCCCGACGCGTGCCGCAAAAGACCCGCCGCCCCTTTTCAAGGACCAGAATCCGGTTGACGGCAGGCACCCGGTCGTCGGCGCGGTGGGTGACCAGGATCAGCGGGGTCCCGGCCTCGGCCAGGGCCTGGAGCAGCCCGGCCAGAAGCCCGCGCGACGCCGGGTCCAGGCCGGAAAAAGGTTCGTCCAGCAGGAGCAGCCTCGGACCGCCCGCCAAGGCCCGGGCCAGGAATATCCGCCGCTGCTGCCCATAGGAAAGCCGCCGCAGGGGATGGCCCGACAGGTGCGAAAGCCCCACCCGGCCCAGCCACTCGCCCGCCGCCGAAAGCTCCGCGTCCGCAGGCTCGTCCAGCATGCCCACGCTGCCCCGGCAGCCCGAAAGCACCGTCTCCAGCGCGGTCACCTCCCAGCCCAGCTCGCGGCCGTAGGACGCCTGGAGCGCGGGCGAGACCACCCCGATCAGGGGCCGCGCCTCGTCCATGGACAGACCCCCCAGCCGCTCCACTGCGCCCGTGCCGTACTCGTCGTCGGCGTACGGGGCCACCTCGCTCACGATCAGCCTCAGCAGCGTGGACTTGCCCGCGCCGTTCTCGCCGACCACCAGCCAGTTCTCGCCGGGCAGCACCTCCCAGTCGATGCGGTCCAGGACGCGCGTCCCGCCGATGACCACCGACGCGTTATGCACACGCAGCAGGAATTCCGGGGAAGGCGCGGATGCCGGAAGCGGGGAAGAGGCGGGTCCGGTCCCTTCGGGCAGGAGCCGTTCCTCGGCCTGGCCGCGCGGCAGGTCGGCCGCGATGCGCCCGCCTTCCATCACCACGACCCGGCCCACGACCGGGGGAAGGTCCTCCGCGCGATGGGCCGCCAGGACGATGGTGGCAAGACCGCCCGCCTTGTCGAGCAGCGCCAGGATACCGGCGCGGGAAGCCGCGTCCAGCCCGTCCAGGCATTCGTCGAGAATAAGCACATCCGGCCCCGGGGCCAAGGCCCGGGCAACCAGCACCTTGCGCGCCTGGCCCGTGGACAGCTCGCCCATGGGCCGCGCCGCCAGATCGCCGATGCCCAGCCGGGCGATGATCGCGTCCGCCCCCGCCTCCTGCTCCGGCGTGGCCTCTCCGTAGAGCAGCGGCGAATCCGTGAACCCGGCCAGGATCACGGACCGGGCCGGGGTGCGGGCGGCGTGGAGCAGGTAGAAGTCCTGCATGTCCGGCGAAACCCGGCCGATGCGTTGCCTAAGCCCCAGGGGGCTCGATTGCGGGCCGTCGCCGAAGTCGTAGACACGCCCGCCGCCCTCGTCCGGGGACAGGTCGCCGCGCAGGAGCCCGAGCAGCGTGGTCTTGCCGGATCCGTTGGGGCCGACCAGGGCGGTGTGCCCGCCCCGGCGCAGGGCGAAGGTCAGCGGCCCGGCCAGCCGGTACTCCCCGCGCGTGACCGTGGCCCCTTCCAGTTCAATGAGATGGCGCATGGCCCACTTTCGCCCTTCCCCGACCGAATGGCAACCCTTTCGCCTTGAAAATCCGGCCCGTCGTGGCGTAGCATGGGGCATGACAGTCCCCGTCGCCATCGCCCGCATCCTGGAATACGAATCCACCCTGCTCGACGCGGCCACGGCCCTGGTCCTGGAAGAGGCCGGGGGCCGACCCGGGCGCGGCCAGCGGGTGCTGGTCAAGCCGAACCTGGTCACCGCGTCCAACGCCCGCCACTGCACCACCCATCCGCTGGTGGTGCGCGCCGCCTGCCTCTGGCTGCTGGACCACGGCGCGCGCGTCACGGTGGCCGATTCCCCGGCCTTCGGCCCGGCCGCGCGCGTGGCCCGCGCCTCCGGACTGGCCAAGGCGCTCGCGCCGCTGGGGATCAAGGTCCGCACCCTGGGCCGCCCGGTCCCGCTCACCCTCGCCGACGGCACGGCCATCGGCCTGTCCCGCGACGCCCTGGAGGCGGACCTGATCGTCAATGTGCCCAAGCTCAAGGTCCACTGCCAGATGACCATGTCCGGAGCGGTCAAGAACCTGTTCGGCTGCGTGGTCGGATTTCGCAAGGCCCTGGCCCACCACCGGCTGGGGCACAGCCCGGAGCGGTTCCGGTCCATGATCATGGACGTGCATCAGGCCCTGCCCCGCACCCTGCACCTGATGGACGGCGTCCACCCCCTGCACAAGGACGGCCCGGTCAAGGGCGCGCCCTTCGAGCTGGGGCTGCTGGCCGCGTCGCGCAACGGCGTGGGGCTGGACACGGCTGCCTATTCCATCGTCGGCCTGGCGCCCGCCCAGGTCCCGCTGTGGCAGGAGGCCCTGCGCCGAGGGATGGACGGCGCGCACCCGGCGGACCTCGCCTATCCGCTCGAAAATCCGGCACTGTTCGACGCATCCGGCATGATCATGTCGCCGGTGCGCGAACTGGAGTTCGACCCGGTGCGATTGCTGCGCGGACGGATCAGGAGCCTGCTCGCCCACCTGAGGCGTTCCGGATAGTCCTTGCACTGACCCTGCCCCGGCGGTATGTACGGGGGATGGGTCTACTGCGCCATCATTACACGATCACCGGCCAGGTCCAGGGAGTGGGTTTCCGGCCGTTCATCTACCGCATCGCCACGGGAAACGCGCTCACCGGATCGGTGAACAATTCGAGCGAGGGCGTGCTCATCGAGGTTCAGGGCACGGCCGACCAACTCGGCCGGTTCGCCGACGACCTGGAGGGAAAGCTCCCGCCCCTGGCCAGCGTGGTCACCCTGGACCGCGAGGACCGGACGCCCGTGGACGGCGAGGACGCCTTCGTCATCCTCAAGTCCACCGGGGGGCACGGCCACAGCGTGCTCATCAGCGCGGACGTGGCCACCTGCCCGGACTGCCTGGCCGACATCGCGGACCCGGGCAACCGCCGCCACCGCTACCCCTTCACCAACTGCACCAACTGCGGGCCGCGCTACACCATCACCCGCTCCATCCCCTACGACCGGCCCCAAACCTCCATGGCCAAGTTCGTCATGTGCCCGGAATGCCAAGCCGAATACAACAACCCGCTGGACCGCCGCTTCCACGCCCAGCCCAACGCCTGCCCCGTCTGCGGCCCCCGGCTGATGCTCACCGACGGCGGCGGGGCCATCTTCGCCCAGGGCGGCGAAACCCTGCCCCGCCTGGCCATCGAGCTGGCCGAAGGCAAAATCGCGGCCATCAAGGGGCTGGGCGGATTCCACCTGGCCTGCGACGCGTCGTCCGATGCGGCCGTGGCCGAGCTGCGCAGCCGCAAGCACCGGCCCGACAAGCCCCTGGCGGTGATGGTCCCGGACCTTGAGACCGCGCGCAAGCTGGCCGACCTGACCCCGGAGGAGGAGACCTGGCTGACCGGACACCGGCGGCCCATCGTCCTGGCCGCCAAGCGCGCCCCCCTGCCGCTCTCGCCCCTGGTCGCGCCCGACACCAATTTCATCGGCCTGGTCCTGCCCTACACCCCGCTGCACCAGATCCTGCTCGACGACTTCGCCCGAGCGTCGGAGGCCGAGGCGCCCGCCCTGGTCATGACCTCGGGCAACATGAGCTCCGAGCCCATCTGCCTGGGCAACCTGGAGGCTCTCAAGCAGCTCGCCCAGATCGCGGACGTCTTCGTCTTCCACAACCGCGACATTCTCATCCGCACCGACGATTCGGTGCTGCGCGTCAATCCGGCCACCGGGAAACCGATCCACATCCGCCGCGCGCGGGGCTTCACCCCGTCGCCGGTCTTCCTGCCCGTGTCCGGCCCCACAGTCCTCGGCTGCGGGCCGGAGCTCAAGTGCACCATGACCCTGACCAAGGGCGACCAGGCCTTTCCCGGCCAGCACATCGGCAACATGACCAACCTGGAGAACCTGCGCTTCTACCGCGAAATCCTGACCCACCTGCAATCCATCCTCCAGGTGGACCTGCGGCTGATCGTGCGCGACCTGCACCCCGACTACATGACCAGCCAACTAGCCGACGAACTGGGCGGCGCGCTGGACATCCCGGTTTGGACGCTCCAGCACCACTTCGCGCACATCCACGCCGTGCTGGCCGAAAACAAATTCTCCGGCCCGGCCATCGGCCTGGCCCTGGACGGCACCGGCCTGGGCGAGGACGGCACCATATGGGGCGGCGAATGCCTGCTGGTCATGCCCGAGGAAAACGAACAGCAGCGGCTGGCCCACTTCACGCCCATCCTCCTGCCCGGCGGCGAAGCAGCCGTGCGCGAGCCATGGCGGCTGGCCCAGGCCGCCCTCTGGGCCATCGGCGTCACCGAGCCCGGCGCCTACCGCTGGCCCTGGCTGAAAAACTTCGGCCACGAGGCCAAATTCCTGCCCCAACTCCTGGAAAAGGGAATCAATTCGCCCGAGACATCGAGCTGCGGACGGCTCTTCGACGCCGTGGCCGCCCTCTGCGGCCTGGCCGACGCCATCACCTACGAAGGCCAGGCGGCCATCCGGCTGGAAAAGGTCCAGGACATGGGCGAGACCGGGGCCTACCCCTGCCCGCTCACGGACACCGACCCCGTGTCCCTCGACACCCACGCCCTGATCCGGGCCGTACTCGACGACCTGGAGCGCGGCACGCCCGTGCCGGTGGTGGCCCGCCGCTTCCACCGGGGGCTCATCGCCGGGCTGACCGACATGGCCTACGGCTTCTCCTGTCTGCTCGACATCCACCATGTGGCCCTTTCCGGCGGGGTGATGCAGAACCTGACCATCGCCTCGGAACTGCCCCGCGCCCTGGAATGCGCCGGACTGGTCCCGCTGGTCCACACCCTGGTGCCGCCCAACGACGCCTGCATCTCCCTGGGCCAGGCCG
>JAZHDH010000240.1:0-2774 GCA_036584335.1 Pseudodesulfovibrio sp.
TGCTCCTGGTGACCATCCCCATCTTCTTCCCGGTGGTCACGGCCATGGGCTACGATCCGCTCTGGTTCGGCGTGCTGATCACCATCGTCACCACCCTGGGGGCCATCACCCCGCCGGTGGGGGTCAACCTGTTCATCGTCGCCTCCATGACCCACGACGTGTCCATGGCGGGGGTGTTCAAGGGCGCGACCTATTTCCTGGCTGCCTACGTCTTTTGCGTTGCGCTGCTCATGGCCTTTCCCGGCCTGGTCACGGCCCTGCCGGGGCTGATGCACTAGCTGTTCTTCGTCTTGCCGGACGTCGGCGAGGCGGGGAGAGGCGGCGACGCGCCGCAAAGCTCCCAACGGGAGACCGCCCATGCCCAAGGCCCAGACCGTCACCGTCACCCCGGCCGAAGCCGGACAGAAACTGCTCCAGTTCCTGGAGCGGCGGCTGCGCGGCGCGGTGCCGAAATCGGCCCTTCAGCGCTGGGTCCGCCAAGGCCGGGTGCGCGTGGACAAGGGCCGCAAAAAGCCCTTCGACCGGCTGGAGGCGGGCCAGGAGGTGCGCATCCCGCCTTACACGCCGGGCGGGGAAACCGCGCCGCCCGCCGCCCCCACGCCTGACGCCCGGCTCAAAATCGCCTTCGAGGACGCCCATGTCCTGGCCGTGGCCAAGCCCGCCGGGCTGGCCGTGCACGGCGGCGACAAGGTGGACGACTCGGTTGCCGCGCGGCTGGCCGCCCTGTATCCGGACGCGGCGTTCAAGCCCACCCTGGCCCACCGGCTGGACCGCGACACCTCGGGGCTGCTGCTGGCGGCCAAGGACTACGCCACCCTGCGCGACCTGAACGACCGCTTCGCCTCGGGCGGGGTGGGCAAGGTCTACCTGGCCTGGGTGCTGGGGCGCTGGGACGAACCCGGGGGGGCGCTGCTGGAAGACCGGCTGGAGAAGCGCGGCGCGCCGGGCGGGGAGAGGGTCGCGCCGGGCGCGGGCAAGGTCGCCCTGGCCCGGGTCACGCCTCTGGTGGCGGACCGGCGATACAGCCTGGTGGCCGTTCGCCTGCTCACCGGCCGCACCCACCAGATCCGCGTCCAGCTCGCCTCGCGCGGCCACGCCGTGGTCGGCGACCGCAAGTACGGTGACCCCGATGGCCGCCCGCCCATGCGCCTGCATTGCTACGCCCTGCGCGTCGGGGAGCGCACACTGATCCTGCCCCCGCCCTGGTCCGGCCGCTGGGAAATCCCGGCCGACGCCTTGCGCGGGGCTCTGGGGCCGCTCTTCGACTGACGCCGCTTGCGGACGCCGTCCGAAACGGGTATGTAGACTAAATCTAGAAAATCCCAAAGGGGGAGTCGCCATGTACCGTTTTACCTCGATTTTAGCGGCTGTTGGTCTGTTGGCCGGTTTCCTGCTGCTCAACGGCTGCGCCGCCTACGACGTGGCCGTGGAGGAACGGACTGCGGGCCAGTGGGTCGACGACAACAACATCGCACTGACCATCGAAAAGGAATTCCTGGCCGACGACCTGGTCAAATACCTGGATTTCGACGCCTTCTGCTATCGGGGCCACGTCTACGTCATCGGCGAGTACGAGAGCCGGGAGCAGGTGGAGCGCGCGGTGAAGATCGCCAAGGACGTCCAGGGCGTGCGTCAGGTGACCACCTACCTCCTGCCCAAGAAGGAGGACTCCGGCTGCTCGACCATGGACGCCATCGAAATCCACCAGAAGCTCAAGCAGAAGCTGGTGGGCGACAAGTCCATCTGGTCCACCAACATCAATATCGAGGTGTTGCAGTGCAACGTGGTCCTGCTCGGCATCGTCGGCTCCCGGACCGAGAAGGCCGCCGCCGAGGCCCACGCCAAGTCGGTCAAGGGCGTGCGCGGCGTGAAGAGCTTTCTGATCGTCAATTGACGGGAGGGGGCATGCTCCGATTCCTGATCGCCGACAGCCCGCTGAGCAGGGTTTTTGCGGCCGGGTGCGCCCTGGCCTGCCTGCTGCTGGCGTCCGGCTGCGCCGAAAAGCAGCTGCCCCCGCCGGGCGGAATGTTGACGCCACGGGCTTCGGCTCCGCAACCGGCCGCCAAGAAGGCCGCCGCCGTGATCCGCACGGCGCGCTCCCTTGTCGGCGTCCGCTACAAATGGGGCGGCAACTCGCCGGAAACGGGGTTCGACTGCTCGGGCCTGGCCTGGTACTCGTTCACCAGAAACGGCGTGGACCTGCCGCGCCTGTCCTGGCAGCAGTTCGGCGCGGGCAGCCCGGTGGGCGCGGACGCGCTGCGCCCGGGCGACTTGATATTCCACCAGGTGGACGAAAAGAAGAAGGGGCTGCACGTGGGCATCGTCACCGAACGCGGCACCTTCATCCACGCGCCCAGCACGGGCAAGAAGGTCATGGAATCGCCCATCGCCAACCCCTACTGGAGCGGCCACTACCTCGGCGCGCGGCGGGTTCTGGAGTAGACCGGCTCGCCCCGGGCGGGCGGCGGGGGACAACGTCCGGCGCGGCGTCCCGGTCGTCGGCCTCCGGGCGTGCGCCGAAAAAAAGAGCCGCCCCTGCGGGCGGCCCTTCCGATGGCTGCTCGGCGACCCCTAATCCTTTGGGATCAACGGCTTGTAGTACATGCCGATCTTGATCCGGTCGGTGATGTACTCGCTCTTGAGTTTGATCTTGAGCTTGTCGTTCTCCCACTGGTAGATGTCCCAGCTCTCTTCCTTCTTGTGGTCGGGCAGGCCGTACTCGTCCATGAGCAGGGTGATGACCCGCTTCACGTCCTTGGCCTTGTCGATCTCGA
>JAZHDH010000241.1:0-2761 GCA_036584335.1 Pseudodesulfovibrio sp.
GCGATTTGGGATACTGCCCATAGCACGGCTGTTTGTCAACGCTTTTCAGCAAAATTTTGATTGCTTTCAACGCACTGAAAAGCCAGACTATTTTGCCGACAATACCAGCCGTTTGCCCTTGCGCGAAAGCCAGGCCAGGGGCAACCCGCCATAGGACAGGGCCACCGGGCCTTCGCCCGGACGGAAATCCAGGCTCTGGCCGGACAGCAGCCGCTCCAGAACCGCCACGTCGCCCACGTCCAGGCGGTCGGCCCCTTTGCCCGAAGCCGGGATCAGCAGCCGGGCCTGACCGTCCGGGCGGAAGGTGGCCCGCTCTCCCTTTCCGGCCAACTTGCCCAGCGCGAAACCCTGCCAGCGCAGATCGGCCGGGATGCGGGCGAGGGCCTCGCGATGCAGGAAATAGACCTTGCCCCCGAATTCGTGGACCTCGCCGGGCGGCAGCGCGGCCCAGTCCAGCCCCGCGCAACCCGCCAGGCGGCGGACGTCGAGCCGCTGGCCGGGCAGCGACGCGGCCAGGGCGGGGCGGCCGACCGGTGCGCACGCTCCTCCCTTCTTGCGCAACCTGGCCAGGAAGAACCCCTGTCCCTCCGACTCCTCGGCCACGCGCAGCACCCCGTCCATGCCCGGCCGAAGCGGCGCGGCAAAGGTGAACCCCGGCGGCGGGGCGAGCGGCTCCAGTTCGAGATCCAGGGCGTCGAGCGCCCAGGCGACCTGGGCCTCGTTCTCCTCCACATGGGTGGTGCAGGTGGAGTAGAGCAGGGCGCCGCCGGGCGCGAGCAGGGATGCGGCCTTGGCCAGGAGCGTCCGTTGCAGGGCGACCAGCGGGCCGGTGCGCGACTGGTCCCACAGCTCCATGACCTTGGGGTGCTTGTCCGCCGTGCCCCAGCCGCTGCACGGGGGGTCGAGCTGGATGTGGCGCCAGGCCCCTTCGGGCAGCGACAGGTCCTGGGACTGCGCCTTGACCGTGGCCGTGTTCGCGCAGCCGGTGCGGCGCAGGTTGGCGCGCAGGGTGCCGATGCGGTCGGCCGACGGCTCGATGCCGAGCACGAATCCGTCCTTGCCCACCAGCCCGGCGAGCAGGCCGGTCTTGCTCCCCGGCGCGGCGCACATGTCGAGTACGGCCGCGCCCGGTTCCGGGTCCAGCGCCAGCGGCGGCAGCATGGACGAGCGGTCCTGGATGTAGATATGGCCGAAGCGGGCGGCCAGGCTCTCGCCCAGGGCGAAAGGCTCCCCGGTCAGCCGCCGCGCCAGCGGGAAAAACGGCTCGGGCTCGAAGGCGAATCCCTGGGCGCGCAGCAGGGCCTCGGCCCGGGGGATTTGTGCGGCCGAGCATGTCAGCCGGAACGATCTGAAGGTACGGGTCATGGTTTCCTCCGGAAAAGGGCGGAACGCCGCATCGGCCATCCCGCCCGCCCGAAGAGGCATACCGGCTTGTCCGGCCGGAGGCAACCGCGCAACTCTCTTTGCATCCCGGGGAGGAAACTGTTACAAGAGCCTGCCGTGCGGCGCGGAGAAACCGCCCGGCCCCAAACGAACACCATCCCCTTTTCGGAGGAACCGATGCACAAGAAGCCCTTTTTCCTCATCCTGGCCGCCCTGATCACGGCCCTGCTCCTGGCCGCTCCGGCCCTGGCCCAGGAAACCAAGAAATTCGCCGTCCTCCCCTTCGCGTACAACGGCCCGCAAAAATACGCCTATTTCCCCAAGGCGTTCCAGGCCAGCCTGCGCAGCGACCTGGAGTGGGCCGGCCATGTGCTGCCCGTGAACGATGAAGCCGTCGAAGGGCTGGGAACGCCCAAGAGCAAGGCCGACGCCCTGAACACCCTCAAGAATTCCGGGATCGATTATCTCGTGTCCGGCGTCATATCCATCCTGGACAAGGACGCCACCCTGACCCTGAACGCCTATGCCGAAGACGGCAGCGTATGGACCCGGACCTCCAAGATGGGCATCGACGAGATCACCCCCTGGCTGGACGAGCAGAGCAAGGCGATCATGGGCGACGTGTTCCACCGGCCGGGCTATTCCACCACCGAAAAAGAAGCCAAGAAGGCGGAAGCCGCCGGGGGACCCGTGGCCGCTCCCATCAATTCGAGCTTCATGCCGGCCGACGACCAGTATCAGGCGGCCTCCCTCAACCCGCAGTTCCGCTACGAGGGCGGCACCGAGGAATCGGGCCGCTGGCGTAGCCAGACCTTCCGCTTCTTTTCCACCGGCATGGTCGTGGGCGACGCCGACGGCGACGGCAAGAACGAGGTCTTCCTCCTGCACTCGACCGGCATCGCCGCCTTCCGCTACGAGGAAGGCAAGCTCAAGCAGATCGACAACATGGAGCTGACCCCCAACACCAAATACATCCGGCTCGAATTGGTCGACGTGGACAAGGACGGCCTGCCCGAACTGGTCGTGGGCTCCTACCAGTCCTACCAGCGCGACCTGACCAAGGCTCCCGAGGGCTGGCCCAGGAGCCACATCCTTTCCTTCAAGGACGACAAGTTCAAGTTCCTGCTCAAGGACTACAACCAGTTCCTCGGCGTGCTTCGGCTCCCGCCGACCTACTCCCCGATCCTGGTCACCCAGCGCAGGGGCCGCCGCCACATCTTCGACAAGCGGATCAACGAGGCCTTCCTCAAGGGTGGTGAAATCGTCGAGGGCCAGGCCATCCAGGCCCCGGAGTTCGGCAACATCTACAACATGGTCTACCTGCCCGACGGCATGGGCTACAAGTACGTGGTCCTGGACGACTCCCACCGGCTCAAGG
>JAZHDH010000242.1:0-2757 GCA_036584335.1 Pseudodesulfovibrio sp.
CGTGCCCGACTTCAAGCGGTTCATCACCCGCACCGGCAAGGCCATGGCCTTTTGCTCCGTGGAGGACCTGACCACCTCGGGCGAGGTCACCGTGCTGCCCAACCTCTTCGAGGAGGCCGAAAAATTCCTCACCGCCGACCGTCCGCTCTTCATCCAGGGCAAGATCGACAACCGCGACGAGTCCGGCCCCGAAGACGCGCCCAAGGCCGCCAAGGTCCTGGCCGACAAGATAGTCTTCCTGGCCGACGCGGTCCAGGGTTCGGACCGGCCCGTGTCGCTCTGGATCGGCGAAAGGAACGCCACGGACGAACACCTGGGCGCGCTCTCGACCATCCTCAAGCGCTACCCCGGCAACACCGGGGTCAACCTCGGCATCATCACCCGCGACGCCGTTGTCACCCTCAAGCTCAGCCAGCACTGGCAGGTCTTCCCCAGCCGCGAGTTCTGGAAGGACGTGGAGAAGTGGCAAAACGGCGACGCCGCCCGGTATAGGACGGAGGTCGAGGAGTAACCGGTGGGAAGGGAAGAGGGAACCCTTGGATGCGGGCCGTCCGTGGCCCGCACCCCTTCGGGGCGTTGCGGAGAACCGCAACGTCCAAATCTGCTGTCCTGCAGATTTGTGCAAAGGGTTCCCTCTTCCCTTCCCACCGGCCCCCCCATCCCATCACCCTCCTAAACTCTTTGGCTCCGCTTCGCGGGGTGGGTCAAGGAGATTGGGCAGATAAACCAAGACAGATACGGACCAGCCGACGCGAACAGAAAAAACAGGTTCCGCGCGGCCGCGTGACCCGCCTTTCCTTTGACGGAAGCGAGTCGATGGGCGTATATCCACGCGAATCCATTCCTTCCATCGGAGGCGCCCATGATCAGCGTGACCCTGTTCCCGGGCCGGTACATCCAAGGCCCGGACGCCCTATCCGAACTCCCCGGCGCATGCGCCCGGCTCGGCACCCGCCCGTTCGTCCTGGCATCGCCCGGCTCGCGGGCCAACCGGCTCGGCCGGGTCCTGCCCGCCCTGGAGGCGGCCGGGCCGGTCACGGTGGAGACCTTCGGCCGCCAGTGTTCGGACGAGGCCATTGACGCGCTCTGCGCCCTGCGCCAGGGCGCGGGCTGCGGCCTGGTGGTCGGCATGGGCGGGGGCAAGACCCTGGACACGGCCAAGGCCGTCGCCCACCGGGGCGGCGTCCCGTGCGTCATGGTCCCGACCATCGCCTCCACCGACGCGCCGTGCAGCTCCGTCTGCGTGGTCTACACCGAAGACGGCGTGTTCAAGCGCGCCGACGTCCTGCCGCGCAACCCGGACGCCGTGATCGTGGACACCCGGATCATGGCCGAGGCCCCGGCCCGGTTCCTGGCCTCGGGCATGGGCGACGCCCTGGCCACCTGGTTCGAGGCCGAATCCTGCCGTCTGGCCCACGCCCCGAACATCGCCGGGGCGGTCGGGTCCATGACCGCCTACGCCCTGGCGCGGCTGTGCTTCGACACCCTGGTGGAATACGGCCCCCTGGCCCTGGCCGCCTGCCGAGCCCGGGCCGTGACCCCGGCCCTGGAGCGCATCGTCGAGGCCAACACGCTCCTGAGCGGCCTCGGGTTCGAGAGCGCGGGGCTGGCCTCGGCCCACTCCATCCACAACGGCCTGACCGCACTGCCGCAAACCGCCGCCTATTACCACGGCGAGAAGGTCGCCTTCGGCACCCTGGCCTCGCTCTTTCTCACCGACCAGCCGCCCGGCCGCATCGAGCAGGTCTACGGTTTCTGCGAGTCCGTGGGCCTGCCCACCACCCTGGCCGACATCGGCCTTGAGGACGTTTCGGACGGCGACCTGCTCCGCGTGGCCCAAAAGGCCTGCGCGCCGGGCGAGAGCATGCACAACGAACCCTTCGACACCGCACCCGAACGCGTGGCGGACATGCTCCGCGCCGCCGACGCGGCGGGCCGGGAGCGGCGAGACTGAAAACCGACAAACCAACGAGCACGACATGCGACACTTCCTTCTCTCCCTTTCCCTCCTCCTTCTGCTGTGCCCCACGACTTCGGCCGGGGAAAGGACCATTTCCCAGAGTTCCCTCCCGGAACAGATCACCTTCCGGGACGTGACCCTGCACAAGGCCTTTGAAGAGGCGAAGGACGGCGCATTCATCACGGAATACGTCCCCGAGGGCGAGCTCCTGGAGCACTGGTTCCACCTCTTCGCCGTCCGCCGGGAACAATCCGGGCTCTCCCCGAGCAAGCGCGCGGCCGGGATCGCCGTCCAGCTGAAAAAAACCAACCCAGAGTTCCGCTCCCAGGTACTCGAAAACAAGAAAACCGGCGACGCGGGCATCGACTTCCTCATCTGGCCCCAGGACGACAGCTACGGCGAATTCAACACCTGGAAATTCATGCAGGGCGAACCGGGCTGGCTCTACAGCTTCCAATACGGCTTCCGGGGATACACCGGCACGCCCTCCGAAAAGGCGCTCGGGCCGTTCATGAAGCAGAAGCAGCGCACCGTCATGGAGATGATGCGGTTCGAGCTGCCCGCCGCCCAGTGATCGGCTGAGGGGGCAGACCGGACTCGATCCGCACATTTGCATTCCGGGCTCCTCCGCTGTAGGGTTCGCGCTCCGGGCGCTCCCGCCCGGCGCTCGCCATGCAAGGATACTTCATCACCGGAACCGACACCGGCGTGGGCAAGACCCGCGTCACCGCCGCCCTGCTGCGCGCCCTGCTCGACCTCGGCCTGCCCGCCCTGGCCGTGAAGCCGGTGCAGACCGG
>JAZHDH010000243.1:0-2755 GCA_036584335.1 Pseudodesulfovibrio sp.
ATCGAAAACATCCTCGACACCCAGATCTCCCTGCTCAACGACAGCTTCCAGGCGGCCATCACCAGCCTGGACTACCGCGGCTCCTACCTCGGGGCCTATCCGATCAAGGTCAACCAGCAGCAACAGGTGGTGGAGGCCGTGACCCGTCACGGCAAGAAATACCACCACGGCCTGGAGGCGGGCAGCAAGGCCGAGCTCGTGGCCGCCATGGGCATGCTGCGCGACACCGAGGCCGTGCTCGTGTGCAACGGCTACAAGGACGAGGAGTTCATCGACCTCGGCCTGCACGCCACCCGGCTCGGCTTCACCTGCATCCTGGTCATCGAAATGCCCGGCGAGCTGCCGCTGATCATCGAGCGCTCCAAGGCCCTGGGCGTGGAGCCCATCCTGGGCGTGCGCGTCAAGCTCTCCAGCCAGGCGGGCGGCCTGTGGGCCGAATCCGGCGGCGACCGGTCCATCTTCGGCCTGAACGCGGCCCAGATCATCGACGTCATCGACGCCCTCAAGGAAGCGGACATGCTGGATCGCCTCCAGCTGCTCCACTACCACCTCGGCTCGCAGATCCCGAACATCCGCGAGATCCGCAACGCCGTGGCCGAAGCCAGCCGCGTCTACGCGGGCCTGGTGGGCGAGGGCGCGGGCATGCGCTACCTGGACCTGGGCGGCGGCCTGGCCGTGGACTACGACGGCACCCAGACCAACTTCATGAGCAGCCGCAACTACTCCCTCGACGAATACTGCGTCGACGTGGTCGAAGGCGTCATGACCGTGCTCGACGAGCAGAAGGTCCCGCATCCGACCATCATCACGGAGTCCGGGCGCGCCCTGGTGGCCTACTACTCCATGCTGCTGTTCAACGTGCTGGACACCGCCCGGTTCGACCCCGAACCCCTGCCGGACAAGCTGCCGGAGGGGACCCACATGCACATCCAGCACCTCTTCGAGACCCTCAAGGTGCTGAACCTGCGCAACGTCCAGGAGTGCTTCAACGACAGCCTCTACTACCGCGACGAGGTGCGCCAGGCGTTCAACAACGGCAAGATGTCCTTCCGCCAGCGGGCGCTGGGCGACAATGTGTTCTGGGAGATCATCCGGCGCATCGCCCTGCTCTCCAAGGACCTGCCCTCCCTGCCCCACGAGCTGGAAGGCGTCGGCCAGGCGCTCTCGGACGTCTACTACTGCAACTTCAGCGTGTTCCAGTCCCTGCCGGACGCCTGGGCCATCGGGCAGCTCTTTCCGATCATGCCCGTGCACCGGCTCGGCGAGGAACCCACGCGCGAGGGGCTGCTCGCCGACATCACCTGCGACTGCGACGGCAAGATCGACCGGTTCATCGACAGCCAGGGAGTCAAGCGGTCCATGCCCCTGCACGAGTTGAAGGAACACGAGGAATACTACCTCGGCGCCTTCCTCGTCGGCGCGTACCAGGAGACCCTGGGCGACCTGCACAACCTGCTGGGCGACACCAACGTGGTCACCATCCGCATCCGCGAGAACGGCGCGTTCGACTTCGTGGGCGAACTCGAAGGCGACTCGGTGGAGGACATCCTCTGCTACGTGGAATACGACACCAAGGCGCTGCTCGCCCGGTTCAGGGAAACCGCGGAGAACGCCGTGCGCCTGGGCCGCATCACCCCGGCCCAGCGAAGGACCACCCTGCAGGCCTACAAGAACGGATTGCAGGGCTACACCTACTTTGAACGCTAAGCCGCAGCTTCCCCCGGGAAGCGCAGCAAGGAGACGTCAATGTCCAAGGTTCTGATCATCGGCGCCGGCGGCGTCGGCAGCGTGGCGGTGCACAAGTGCGCCCAGGTCCCCGAGGTGTTCACCGAAATCCACCTGGCCAGCCGCACCCTCGGCAAGTGCGAGGCCATCGCCAAGTCCGTCAAACAGCGCACCGGCGTGGACGTCCGCGTCCACCAGGTGGACGCGGACGACGTGGCCCAGACCGTGCAGCTGATCAACAAGGTCAAACCCGACCTGCTGGTCAACCTGGCCCTGCCCTACCAGGACCTGCCGCTGATGGACGCGTGCCTGGAAACCAAGGTCAATTACCTCGACACGGCCAACTACGAGCCGCCCACCGAGGCCAAGTTCGAGTACAAGTGGCAATGGGCCTACCAGGACCGGTTCAGGGAAGCGGGCCTGATGGCCCTGCTCGGCTCGGGCTTCGACCCGGGCGTGACCAACGTCTACGCCGCCCACGCCATGAAGCACCACTTCGACGAGATCCACGTCCTGGACATCATCGACTGCAACGCGGGCGACCACGGCCAGGCTTTCGCCACCAACTTCAACCCGGAGATCAACATCCGGGAGATCACCCAGCGCGGCCGCTACTGGGAGAGGGGCGAGTGGGTCGAGACCGATCCGCTCTCCTGGTCCATGAGCTACGACTTCCCCGAGGGCATCGGCGCCAAGAAGTGCTACCTGATGTACCATGAGGAGCTGGAGTCCCTGGTGCGGAACATCAAGGGCCTCAGGCGCGCCCGCTTCTGGATGACGTTCGGCGAGCAGTACCTGACCCACCTGCGCGTGCTGGAGGGGATCGGCATGACCTCCATCAAGCCCGTCAACTACCAGGGCCAGATGATCCAGCCGCTCCAGTTCCTCAAGGCCGTGCTGCCCGAGCCGGGCTCCCTCGGCCCGCTGACCAAGGGCCGCACCTGCATCGGCAACGTCATGCAGGGCGTCAAGGACGGCAGGGAGAAGACGCTCTACGTCTACAACGTGTGCAGCCACGAGGCCGCCTACG
>JAZHDH010000244.1:0-2753 GCA_036584335.1 Pseudodesulfovibrio sp.
CCGTGGTCCACCTGACCCTGGAGGCGGGCAGCCGCCAGGGCGCGGAACGGGCCGCGCGCGAGGCCATGGAGGTCATGCGCCTGCTCCAGGCCGACTACGACTTCCGCAGTCCGGGCGGCTCGGTGCGGCGCATCAACGAGGCGGCCGGGCGCGGCTGGGCCGAGCCCACGCCGCGCGCCCTGGCCCTGCTCAAGCGGGCGCTGGCCATCAGCCGGGAATCCGACGGCGCATTCGACCCCACGGTGGGCGCGCTGACCACGGCCGAATTCTACTACGCCCTGGCCCCGTCCCTGGCCCGGTCGCGCCAGGGGCTGGTGGACTACCGCAAGGTGCGGGTGGACGAGGCCACGGGGCGGGTCAGGCTCGAAGAGCCGGGCATGGCCCTGGACCTGGGCGGCATCGCCAAGGGCGCGATCATCGACGCCGCCGTCGGTGCGCTGCGGGGCCAGGGGGTGCCGGGCGGCATTGTCGAGGCGGGCGGGGACCTGTATTGTTTCGGCGACCGGGAATGGAAGGTGGGCATCCGCCACCCGCGCAGCCGCGAGCTGTACGCCACCATCGCGGTGCGCGAAAAGGCGGTCTGCGGATCGGGCGACTACCAGCAGTTCGTCACCGTGGAGGACCACGGCCGGGCCGAGCGGCTGCACCACATCATCGACCCCGCGACCATGGAACCGGCCCGCGCCTCCATCGGGACCACGGTCATAGCCGAAAGCGCGGAGCTGGCCGACGCCCTGGCCACCACCGTGTTCATCCTGGGGCCGGACCGGGGGCGCGATTTCCTGCGCCGCCGCTATCCGGGCGCGGCGGCGGTCTGGTTCGACCCGGACCGGTCCGTGGCCCGGACCGACACCTTCCCCCGATGAGGGCCGCCCAAGAGACGGTATCCTTCTTGCTGGATACGAAATGAGGAAACAGCGCAGGCCATGACGAAACACCACGATCCCGCCCGGTTGGCATCATCCGCCCCGCGCGCCCCCCGGCGGGCGACGAGCGGATTTTCGCCGATCCCCTCCGGCGCGCGCCGGGAAAGGGGCTGAGCGCCATGCGATCGAGGTTCACCGCCAAACGCATTCTCGGCCTGCTGATCTATGCCGTGATCCTGCTGGGCATCCCGCCGGGCGTGGGCGTGCTCGTCCAGTACGACTACCTGCGCGATTTCGAGGGCATTTCGAGCGAGCGCCTCAGCCTGTACGAGAGCACCCTGCTCTCCGAGCTGAAGAAATACGAATACCTGCCCTACCTCATAGCCGAATCGGGCATGGTATCGCGCCTGCTGGACGGCGACGGCGACGTGGACCCGGTCAACCGCTTCCTGGAGGAGGCCAACTCCATCGCCGGGTCCACCGTGGTCTACGTGCTGGACACCCGGGGCTTCGTCCGCTCGGCCAGCAACTGGAACAAGCCGGACAGCTTCATCGGCCTGGACCTCTCGTTCCGGCCCTATTTCCAGGACTCCGCGATGGGGCGGCAGGGCCGGTTTTACGGCGTGGGCGTCACCGCCGGGCGGCCCGGCTACTACATCTCCCATCCCGTGCGCCGCCACGGCAAGGTGGTCGGCGTGGCCGTGGCCAAGATCGTGCTCTCGCCGCTCGAGGCCATCTGGCAGGAGGGCGGCGAAAACCTGTTCGTCTCCGACCCCAACGGCGTCATCGTCCTGGCCAGCCGCCCGGACTGGAAATACCGCACCCTGGCCCCGCTCTCGGCCCGGACGCTCAAGACCATCCACGACAAGCTCCAGTTCCCCGAGGTCAAGCTTCACCCCCTGCCGATCAAGGTCGGCAACCGGCTGGGCACCAAGGCCGTGACCATCGGCAAGGAACGGTTCCTGGAAAAGAGCCGGGCCATTCCGGGCATGGACTGGACCATCACCTACCTGCTCTCCCAGGGCCAGCTCTGGGAGCGGACCACCGGCATCACCCTGACCACCTTCGTGGTCCTGGGGCTGGCCGTGCTCACCCGGTTCTTCCTGCGCGAGCGGCGGCAGCGCCGGGTATCGCGGCTCCAGGCCATGGAGGCCGAGCGCGTCCGCGAGATCAACCGCAAGCTGGAGCTGGAGGTGGAGGAACGCAAGCGCACCGAGCTCGAGCTGCGCGCGGCCCAGGAGGAACTGGTCCAGGCGGGCAAGCTGGCCGCCCTGGGCGAGATGGCCGCCGCCATCACCCACGAATTGAACCAGCCCATCGCCGCAGCCAAGACCTACGTGGCGTCCTGCCGCCTGATGCTCAAACGCGGCAGTCTCGATGACGTGGACGCCACCCTGGTCAAGGTGTCGGACCTGGGCGACCGCATGGCCGCCGTCACCGGCCAGCTCAAGTCCTTTGCCCGCAAGTCCACGGAGCGCAAAATCCGCTTCGACCTGCGCCACGCCATCGACGAATCCCTGACCCTGATGAAGCACCAGTTTCACCTGGAAAACTGCACCCTCGACCTGAACCTCACCGATGATCCCATCGCTGTCCGGGGCAACCTCGTGCACATGGAGCAGGTGCTGATCAACCTGCTGCGCAACGCCCTGGACGCCCTGGTCCACACCGACGACGCGCGCATCGGCATCAGCCTGGAAAAGGATGGGGACCACGCCGAGATCCGCGTGCGCGACAACGGGCCGGGGATCGCCGACTCCGTGGGCAAGCGCATGTTCGAGCCCTTCGTCACCACCAAGACCGACGGCATGGGCGTCGGGCTCGGGCTTTCAATTTCCTACAAGATCATCAAGGACATGGACGGCGATTTCCGCGCCGCCAACCTGC
>JAZHDH010000245.1:0-2749 GCA_036584335.1 Pseudodesulfovibrio sp.
CCCCGGTCTTGCCGCACCCGCCCACTGCGCGTATATGAAATACCAGGCCGGATGCACGGGCGTCAGCACTTGGACCGCCCGCCCGACGCATCCTTCACCGGCAACTCTGACGGTTGCATCCCGGGAGGACTCATGCGCGGAATCATCACCACCCTGCTCCTCCTTGCAGTCCCCGCCTGCATCTGCGGCAAGCTGTTCGGCCCGACGGACGAACTGTCGACCTGGCAATGGGTGGTCTTCGCCATGGTCGCCATCCTGAGCACGCTCGTCATTCTCCTTCTGGCTGGCCTTTCCGACTCCCACGAAGGATCGGAAGAAGACCACTCGGGCAAGTAACCGGCCCACCCTCACCACCGGTCCCGGACGAGGCGAACTCAATGCTTGGGCTCGTAGGGCAGGGAGGAATGATGCAGAAAAATGCGCAGCTTCCCCTGGTCGTCGCGGATGTAGCCGAAGGTGAACTCGACCCCGGCTTCCTGTCCGGTTTTCGCGTCCGTGAAATAGTAGTTGCCCTGGGCAATGGCGTCGCAGTCGTGGACAATGATCGCCTGGTCCCCGAAACGGACCTTCGACCACGGATGCAGGGCAAAGCCGTGATCCTCCGGCACCACGCCTCCCACGAAATAGGAAAGCGCGCTTTCCTTGTCGGGCCGGAACTGCCTGTCGGCCGCCTTGGTGGGCTTGAAGAGCACTTCCCCCTGTCCGTAGGCGTACAAACGGTCAATGGCGTCAAGAGCCACAGCCCTGTAATCCTTGCCTTCCTGGTACGCCTTCCCGATGGCCACGATGCACGCTCCCCATTCCTTCTCCGCGCTCAGCACATCCTCTTTGGTGATGCCGCCGGAGAGTGCCGGTACAGCGATGCAAAGCATCAGGAAAAGCACTATGTGGCTGATGAATACGCGCATGGAAGACCCCTTTGGTTGATGGATACTGTTTGAAGAATACGTCGACGATGCAACTTTGGCCAATGAAATTGCATCGGCTATTCGAAATCACCCACGAATCCGGCGTGACCGACCTGCGTCCATCAGTCCCGGCACAGCGACACAACATGTGGCGACGCCGACAACCGTGTCATGCCACCTTTCCCATCCCGTCGGCCGCCCAAGCCTCCCTTCGACCCGGACACCCTCCTGGCGGCGGCCCCCCTGCAAGCGCGGCTGATTGACAAACCGTCGCGGGAGCGTATGGGGTGGTCGAACGCCCGGCCGCCGACTTCCGGAGCCCGGACGAAAACAAAGGCCGCCCATCGCATGATCCGACCCCCCGGCAAGATGGCGACGCTGATCGTCGCCCTGCTGCTGGCGCTGCACGTTGCGCCCGCCGTCGGGTACGGCACGGTCGCCGGTCAGCCGCTGAACCGGGGAATCGACGCAGCCCGATTCGCCACCGCCATCCTCGGCGCGGCCGTCGGGGTCGCCGACCTCGTCGAGCGGCCCCAGTGCCCGGATGCCCAGGCAACCCAGCCTGCCCTGCTTCCGGGCGCGGCGCGTTTCAAGGGTGCCCGCCCGGCCCTGCGCTCTGCCCGGGACGTCGGCCCCGGCCCCGCCGCCACCGCGCTGGCGGGGACGATCCCGATCCGCGCCCCTCCCGGCCTCCCTTCCTCGACAGACACCCCTGTCTGAGACCGCCGGGGCGGACACCCGCCTGCGGCGCACCCGGTTCGATGGAACAACGGAGGCCGTATGCGAAACGACGATGCCAAGCCGTTGCCCAAGGGCCAGGACCCGGTTGCCGACTCCCTCTCGGGCTACGCCCCGAAGGAACACACCCTGCGCGAGCAGATTGTGTTCGGATTGAAGTTCGGCATCTGCGCGGGCCTGTTCCTGCTGGCGATCTGGCTTGTGGAGCACTAGCAATGAGGAAGCCCCGGCGGAAACGAACGTCCCGCCGGGGCTTCCGGCTTTGTATCTTGGGCGGTCGGCTAGACCTTCCAGCCGCCGCCCTTGAACACGATGCGGTTCAGCGCCAGGGCCATGTCCGATGCGGCCATGGTGTCGGTGACGATCTCGATGTACACGCCGCCGCCCGCCTTGCCCGCCCGCGTCAGCGCCTTGTCCAGCTCGCCGTTGGTCGCCACGCGGAAGCACTCCCAGTCGTCCATGCCGAAGGCCGCCGGGAGCTTGTGATACTCCCACTGCGCCAGGTCGTTGTAATATATGTATGGGTCCTCGCAGAGCATGCGTTCGATGAGGTAGCCGTTGTTGTTCAGGCACAGGACCACAGGCCTGAGGCCGAACCGCCCGAACTGGCTGATCTCCTGGACCGTGAGCTGGTGCGACCCCTCGCCGGTGACCAGGACCGTGCGGGCGTCGGGCCGGGCCATGGCCGCGCCGAAGGCCGCCGGGGTGGCCCAGCCGATGGCCCCCCACAGGGTCTGGTTGAAGAAGACCGCGTCCTCCGGGAGCCGGGCCGTGACCAGGCCCATGGAGGCCGTGCCGGTCTCGGCCATGATGATGTCGCCCGGCCGGAAGAATTTCTCCAGGCGGGGATAGAGGTAGCCGGTCGTGATCGGGTCGGCCGCCCTGCCCTTGGGCTTGCCCAGCCCGGCGGGTTGAAACGGGATGGTCCGCTTGCCCTTGGCCGCCTTCTTCACCAGCGCCTCCAGGACGTCCTCGATGTACACCTCGTGATAGGTGGCCCCGCCCACGATGACCCGGTCAGGCTGGATGCGGACGTCCTTCGACCGGTCGATGTTGGTGGTGAACGCGCCGGTGTTGATGTCGGACATGACCGTGCCCAGGCT
>JAZHDH010000246.1:0-14859 GCA_036584335.1 Pseudodesulfovibrio sp.
ACTATTTCGAGAACAAGCAGGCCCTGTTCCGCGACTGCGTGGACCACGTCATGGAGAGACTGATCAAGGCCGTGGACGACCCGGACGACCGGGGCAGCGTGGAGGGGTTCGGCCGGGCCATCGAGAACTTCCTGCGCTACTTCGACGAAAACCCCGCCTACATCGAGCTGCTCATCCAGGAGCGGGCCGTGTTCAAGGACAGGACCACCCCGACCTACCTGGAGTACTGCGGCAGGCACAAGGACGAACACAAGCAGTATTTCGAGAACCTCATCGCCCAGGGCGTGTTCCGCCCCCTGCCGGTGGAGCGGCTCTTCGACATCATCAGCGACCTGCTCTACGGGACCATCTTCACCAACTATTTCGCCAAGCGGGAGCCCTGCCTGGAACAACAGGCCGCCGACATCACCGACCTGCTGCTCAACGGATTGCTCACCCGCAGATGACGGACCGCGACGGCGCTGTCCGTCCCCAATTTTTCCCGGCCGCCGCCCCTGCCGCTGGCCGGGCAACCCTTTGCCTTCCTTAAGCGAGGAACAACGTGATCAACGGAAAGAAACTCATGGACTCCGCCCTGCTGCGCAACTCGCGCCTGATCCGCAGGGCGATCATGCTCGTCATCGTGATCGGCGCCGTGTCCGCGAGCCTGTATTACCTGCAGCACATGGACGCCACCCCCCAGGCCATGCAGGGCCGGGACGGCGGAAAGGGCGTGCCCGTGGGCATGGTCACCCTGACAGCCCGCACCGTGCCCCTCCAGCCGATCTACCTCGGCCAGGCCGAGGCGTCGCAGACCGTCGAGATCCGCGCCCGGGTCAACGGCTTTCTCGAAAGCCGCCACTTCGAGGAGGGCGGATCGGTGGAGGCCGGGCAACTGCTCTTCCGCATCGACCCGCGCTCGTTCAAGGCGGACCTGGACCTCTCCCGCGCCCAGCTCGCCAGCGCCGAGGCCGAGCATGCCCAGGCCAGCAAGAAGGTGGACCGCTACACCAAGCTGCGCAAGTCCGGCTCCACCACCCAGGACGAACTGGACCAGTGGCGCACCGAGCAGCTGGTCAGCCAGGCCAACATCCTGATGGCCAAGGCCAGGATCGTGAAGTCCGAGCTGGACCTCGGCTACACCGAGATCACCTCGCCCATGGACGGGCACATCGGCATGGCGCTCAAGGACGTGGGCAGCTACGTGGACGGCTCGACCAACGGACTTTTGGCCGTGGTCGAAAAGACCGACCCTATCTACGTCCGCTACACCGTGTCCGAGCAGGACATCCTCATGGCCCGGCACATGGCCGCCAGCGGGCAGACCAACCAGCCCCTGATCGAGCAGATCACCCTCAAGCTGACCCTGGCCGACGGCTCGCCCTATCCTCACGAAGGCAAGGTCAGCTACACCGATCCGCAGATCGACCCGTCCACCAGCTCTTCGGTCATGCGCGGCACCTTTCCCAACCCCGACGGGCACCTCAAGCCCGGCCAATTCGTGCACGTGCGCTTGGACGGCGTGAACCGCCTCAACGCCCTGCTCGTGCCCAAGGGCGCGGTCATCCAGAACCCCACCGGGGCCTTCGTCTACGTGGTCACCCCCGAAAACAAGGCCGAGTTGCGCCCTGTCACCCTGGGCGAGTGGCGGCTTGACGGCTGGGTGGTGGAATCCGGGCTCAAGTCCGGCGATACGGTCATCACCGACCACCTGATGCAGGTGCGGCCGGGCATGCCGGTCAGCCGGGCAACGGCTCCGGCCGCCGACGCGGGCCAGCCTGCGGCCGCGCCCGCCGGAAGCGAGGGCTAGCCGATCATGTTCTCCCGTTTCTTCATCGACCGCCCGGTCTTCGCCTTTGTCGTCTCCATCCTGATCATCCTCGGGGGCACGGTGGCCATCTTCGCGCTGCCCGTGGACGAGTTCCCGCAGATCACGCCGCCGACCATCCAGATCGACGCCTCGTATCCCGGCGCGGACGCCAAGACCGCCGCCGAGTCCGTGGCCTCGCCCATCGAGCAGCAGCTCAGCGGCATCAAGCACCTGATCTATTACAGTTCCCTTTGCTCCAACAACGGCTCGGTCAAGATCGTCTGCACCTTCGAGATCGGCACGGACCAGGACCTGGCCGCCGTGGAGGTCCAGAACCGGCTCGACATCGCCAAACCGCGCCTGCCCACGGAGGTCACCCGCCAGGGCATCACCGTGACCAAGTCGTCCACCAGCATGCTCACCGTCCTCTCCCTGAACTCGGACGGCCGGTACGACGACATCTATCTGAGCAACTACGCCACCATCAACCTGCTGGACATGCTCAAGCGCGTGCCCGGCGTGGGCGACGTCCAGATCTTCGGCACCAAGGACTACTCCATGCGCATCTGGGTGAACCCGGACCAGCTCGCCGCGCGCGGGCTGACGGTCACCGAGGTGGCGGACGCCATCAAGGAGCAGAACGCGGTGTTTCCGGCCGGAACCATCGGCCAGCGGCCGACGGAAGGCGGCGTGGAGCTGACCATCCCGGTGCTGACCAAGGGCCGCCTGGCGGAGGTGTCCGACTACGAGAACATCATCCTCAAGGCCAACCCCGACGGCTCCACCCTGCGCCTCAGGGACGTGGCCCGCGTGGAGCTGGGCGCCCAGAGCTACGACATGTTCGGCCGCGTGGGCGGCAAGCCGACCACGGTCATGCCCATCTACCTCCAGGTGGGCGCCAACGCCCTGGAGACCATGGACGGCGTCATCTCGGCCATGGACCAGGCGGCAGGGAGCTTTCCGGCGGGCGTGTCCTACCGCGTGCCCCACGACACCACCGAGTTCATCCGCGCCTCCATGTCCGAGGTCGTCCACACCCTGGTCGAGGCCGTCTTGCTGGTGCTGGCGGTCGTGTTCCTCTTCCTCCAGTCCTGGCGCGCCACCCTCATCCCGCTGCTGGCCGTGCCCGTGGCCATCATCGGCACCTTCGGCGGCATGCTCGCGCTCGGGTTCTCCATCAATACCCTGACCATGTTCGGCCTGGTGCTGGCCATCGGCATCGTGGTCGACGACGCCATCGTCGTGGTCGAAAACGTGGAGCGGATCATGGAGCAGGAGGGGCTGCCCCCGCGCGAGGCGACGATCAAGGCCATGACCCAGGTCACCGGCCCGGTCATCGCCATCGTGCTCGTGCTCTCGGCCGTGTTCGTGCCCGTGGCCTTCCTGGGCGGCATGACCGGCCAGCTCTACCGCCAGTTCGCGGTGACCATCGCCGTGTCCGTGGCCATCTCCGGCCTGGTGGCCCTGACGCTCAGCCCGGCCCTGTGCCGCCTGATCCTCAAGCCGAAACGGAGCCACTCCGAAGGGCTCTTCGGCCGGTTCAACCGGCTCTTCGACAGAATGACCGTCGGATACACCGAGGGCGTACGCAAGGCGATCAGGCGCTCGGCCCTGGCCATGGCCCTGTTCGGCGTACTCTGCCTGGCGGCCGTGGGCATGCAGCGGACCATCCCCAGCGGCTTTCTGCCCGACGAGGACAAGGGCTTCCTCATCGCCTTCGTCATGCTGCCCGACGGCACGTCGCTGGACCGCACCGACGCCGCCGCCCTGAAGGTCGAGAAACACCTGATGACCGACCCCGGCGTCGAGGACGTCATCCTGCTCGGCGGCTTCGACTTCCTCAGCGGCGGCATCACCAGCACCAGCGCCTGCACCATGTTCATCAAGCTCAAGTCCTTCGATGAACGGCTGAAGACCGGCGACTCGGCGCAGAAGATCGCCCTGCGCACCATCATGCACTTCCACGGCGACCCCGATGCCCTGGTCCTGGCCTTCAACCCGCCGCCCGTCCTCGGCCTGGGCACCCGCGCCGGGTTCCAGCTGGAGCTCCAGGCGCGCGGCGGCGGCACCGTGGAGGACCTGATCGCCACGGCCCAGAAGTTCGTGGCCGACGCCAACGCCAACCCGGAACTGAGCGGCGTGCGCGGCACCCTGCGCGCCACCCAGCCCCAGCTCTACGTGGACCTCAACCGCGACAAGACCAAAATGATGGGCGTGCCCGTGGTCAGCGTGTTCGACGCCATGCAGGCCTACCTCAGCGCGCTTTACGTCAACGACTTCAACAAGTACGGCCGCATCTGGCGCGTCCAGCTCCAGGCCGACCCGCAGTTCCGCGACGAACCCTCGGACATCGGGCGCATCTTCGTGCGCAACGACCAGGGCAAGATGGTGCCGCTCTCCGGCGTGGTCGACGTCTCGTTCCGGGCCGGCCCCAACGCGGTCTCGCACTTCAACGGCTTCCCCTCGGTGCAGATCACCGGCGCGCCCGCGCCGGGCGTCAGTTCGGGCCGGGCCATGGACGACATCGTCAAGATCGCGGCCGAAACCCTCCCGCCGGGCTACGCCTTCGAGTGGAGCGGCGCGTCCTACCAGGAGGTCAAGACCGGCAACCAGGCGCCCAAGGTGCTGGCCTTCGGCATCCTGGTGGTCTTCCTGGTGCTGGCCGCCCAGTACGAGATGTGGTCCCTGCCCGTCGCCGTGCTCGGCGCGCTGCCCATCGCCCTGCTCGGCGCGCTGGCGGCCGTCTGGTCGCGCGGGCTGGTGCAGGACATCTACTTCCAGATCGGCCTGCTCACCCTGGTCGGCCTCTCGGCCAAGAACGCCATCCTCATCGTCGAATTCTGCGTGTCCTGCCACCGCAGCGGCATGGGGCTGGTGGAATCCGCCCTGGAGGCGGCGCGCCTGCGCTTCCGTCCCATCGTCATGACCTCGCTCGCGTTCATCCTGGGCGTGGTGCCCCTGGCCATCTCCACCGGCGCCGGATCGGCCGCGCGCCACTCCATCGGCACCGGCGTCATCGGCGGCATGGTCGCGGCCACGGGCATCTCCATCTTCTTCGTGCCCCTGTTCTTCGTCCTCATCCAGAAGGCGAGCGACTTCGTGCGCGGGAAGAGCAAGCCCATCACCGACCCCGACGACCTGGGCGACCTGGCGCGCGAGGACCGCGACTAGCCCCCGGATACACCCCAAAATCGGGCGGGGGAGCGGCCAAGCCGCTCCCCCGCCCTTGTCTTGTTCCCCCATCCTTTACCGCATCCCATCGAAAGGTTACAATTATGCAATAAACGCAACCAGGAGAACACCATGAGAACCCGAATCGCCATCTTCACGCTGCTGTGCTGCTGCCTGGCCGCCACTGCCCGCGCCCAGGACGGCGCCGACGCCATCCCGGCCGTGCCGGACTACGCCAAAGACGTCAGCTGGGCGTCCAGGCCCGCCCACCCGGACAAACCCGTGGACGTGTTCTACGTCTATCCGACCATCTATCCCGGCACCGCGCCCAAGAACATGGACGTGTTCGACAACGGGCTGCGCACCGCCGTGCAGGGGCTGCTGAAGGCCCAGGCGGGCGTGTACTCGCCCTCGGCCAATCTGTTCGCCCCATACTACCGCCAGGTCTCCTTCGCCTGCCTCGACCCGAAGCAGGACATGACCCTCAACCCCTATTTCCGCATCGGGGCCGACGACGTCCGCCGCGCCTTCGACCATTACCTTACGTATTTCAACCAAGGCCGCCCGTTCATCCTGGCCTCCCACAGCCAGGGGTCCGTGGTCATGCTCGACCTGCTGCGCGCCCGCTTCGCCGACCCGGCCTTGCAGGAAAAACTCGTGGCCGCCTACGTCATCGGCTATTCGGTCACGGACGAGGACCTGACGCTGTACCCGTGGATCAAGCCGGCAAAGGGCGCGACCGACACCGGCGTGGTCGTCTCCTGGAACACCCAGGCCCCCGGGGCCACCGGCTCGCCCGTGCTGCGGCCCGGAGCCATCTGCATCAATCCCCTGACCTGGGCCACGGACGAGACCCCGGCGGACAAGAGCCTGAACCTCGGGGCCGTGTTCTTCGACGACTTCAAGGGCACGGTGACCCGCGAGAAGCCCCACTACGTGGGAGCGCGCGTGGACAAAAAGGCCTGCGCCCTCATCGCCACCCCGCCGGACAAGCTCGATATCGGCCACTTCCCTCCCGGCGTGCTGCACAAGTTCGACTACGCCTTCTGGTACCGCAACCTGGAGCAGAACGTCCGCGATCGCGTGGCCGCCTACCAAAACCGGTAATCCGCAGACAAGACGCGCGGACATGAACGCGCCACGGCCCCCGGAGCCGATCCGGGGGCCGTTCGCATTCCGCCGCTGCGCGGTTGAGCCCGAAAGCGGAGACCCTCCGCCATGGCCCGATCCCCTGGCCCTGCGCCCTCGGCGGCGAGGAACCGTCCTGGACGCCGACGCCCTTCGGCGCGGCCGACGGCCGCGCTCCCGTGCGGGCTGCTGCCGCCCATGCCCTCCCACCGCCACCCTCCCCGAAAAAAATCGCAGCAACAAGCGCTTCCGGCTCCGGAACCACCTTGACACAAATATGTTTTTTAAAATAGTAACCGTATTGTGTTATCTTTTTGGATTTTGTGCGAACGACGAACGGCGATTCCCGCCCGCCGCCGAGCGCAAAGGAGGGTATCCAATGTCTGGATGCACACCAAGGTCCGCCCCGGCCGTGCTGCCGGCGGACTTGTCTTCAATCCACCCCAACAAGGAGGGAACCATGAAAAAGATTGAAGGCGTCATGGCCCAGAGCAACGCACCCAAGGGGATCGATCCGGACGGCATCTTCTTCGTCCAGGTAGACGCCACCAAGTGCGAGGCCTGCGGCACCTGCGAGGAGGTCTGCGCCACCGGGGCGATCCAGGCCATCAACGAAGACGGCATCCGCCAGGTGGTGGACCCGGCGGCCTGCATGAACTGCGGACAGTGTCTGACCAGCTGTCCCTACGGCGCCATCTACGAGGGCGTGTCCTACGTGGACGAGATCTTCGAGAAATTGAAGGACCCGGAGACCGTGGTCGTCTCCATGCCCGCTCCCGCAGTGCGCTACGGCCTGGGCGAGTGCTTCGGCGCGGCCACCGGCACCTACGTGGGCGGCCAGATGCACGCGGCCCTGCGCCAGCTCGGCTTCGACTACATCTGGGACAACGAGTTCACCGCCGACGTGACCATCATGGAGGAAGGCACCGAGCTCATCCAGCGGGTCAAGGAACAGGGCCAGAAGGACGCTCGTCCCCTGCCCCAGTTCACGTCCTGCTGCCCCGCCTGGGTCAAGTTCGCCGAAACCTTCTACCCGGACCTGCTGCCGAACCTGTCGAGCTGCAAGTCCCCCATCGGCATGCTCGGCCCCCTGGCCAAGACCTACGGCGCCCATGAGACGCACGTCCCGGCCAAGAAGATCTACACGGTCTCCATCATGCCCTGCATCGCCAAAAAGTACGAAGGGTTGCGTCCCGAGCTGGCCGACAGCGGCTTCCGCGACATCGACGCCACCATCAACACCCGCGAGCTGGCCTACATGATCAAGACCGCAGGCATCAACTTCAACTCGCTGCCGTCCCAGGCTCCGGACCCGATCCTGGGCGACTCCACCGGTGCGGCCACCATCTTCGGCACCAGCGGCGGCGTCATGGAAGCGGCCCTGCGCCTGGCCTACGAGGTACTCTCCGGCAAGACGCTGAAAGACCCGGACATCAAGGTCGTGCGCACCCACGAGGGCATCAACGCGGCCGACGTCAAGGTCCCGGGATTCGGCACGGTCAAGGTCGCCGTGGCCAGCGGGCTGAAGAACGCGGCCAAGCTCTGCGACGAAGTGCGCGCGGGCAAGTCCCCCTACCACTTCATCGAGATCATGACCTGCCCCGGCGGCTGCGTGAACGGCGGCGGCCAGCCGCTCGATCCCGAGCTCAGGGCCTCCCTGTTCCGGTCCACCGTAGCCCAGATCAACAAGCGCTTCCGTGCCCGCCGGGCCGGTGCATAAGGAGGAAACCATGAAACTGAACAGACGCGGATTCATCAAGGCCTGCGGCGTCATGGCCGGATACGCCGTCCTCGGGCTGAACATGACCAAGGAAGCCGTCGCCGCGGGCATGGACTTTGTCGGCCTGCGCCAGAAGTCCGTGTACGACGCCGACGCCAAGATCTACAAGATCCGGAAGTCCCAGGACAACCCCATGATCCAGAAGATCTACGACCACAAGTCCGGCTTCCTGCACGAAGGACCCTGCGGCCACATGTCCCACCACCTGCTGCACACCCACTACGTGGACCGCAGCGCACGGGTGAAGGCGCTCAAGGCCAAGGGCTACAAGTTCAACATCTAAGCCTCCCACAGCTTCGACCTGCGGCAAGGAAGACCTCTGATCCTAGGGCCGAAAGCTATACCCCCTTCCGTCATCCACCCGTTTTTCCACATTTTCATTCCACCACCCAGTCCCCGGCCCGTCGGCTCCGGTCCTTTGCGCATAGTATTACTATTTTTAAAAAGTTATGCGTTTAGTATAATTTTTTCTTGATTAGTAACATTTGTTGCGCTAGAGATTTGCGCAGAACACCTCCAACCGGAGAACATCTGCCTGCGGGAAGGGTGAGCCTGAACCCCAGGGTGGAGCCTTCTGGCCCTGCCCGCTCGCGCAGACAGGGTGCAAACCAGACGCTCCATCCGTCTTCCCCTGCAGAGAGCCCGGGAGTGCTTAACCGGGCTTTTCTCTTTGCGGAGCAAGTCAACATACAGGGAGGACCGACCGATGCAAAAAAGGCTCGGCATCATTGGCATCATCATCCAGGACCGAAACAAGGCGGCAGCCACGGTCAACGCCATCCTGAGCGACCACGGTCAAATGATCGTGGGCAGGATGGGGCTGCCGTTCCGCGAGAGGGGTTTGAGCATCATCGACCTGATCATCGAGGCCACCACCGACGAGGTGGGGGCGCTGACCGGCAAGCTCGGCATGCTAGAAGGCGTTCAGGTCAAGTCGCTGCTGGTTTGAACCAAGGAAGGAAGAGATGAAGAAGGACAGCTCGCTCAGCGAGGATCTGCACAATTTCGTGGACGAGGCGACCATCCGGGAGGAAATGGCCCGGCTCGAGAACCCCGAGTCCGGGCGCATCCGGGAAATCCTGGCCAAGGCCAGGGAAAAACAGGGCCTGGACCCCGAAGAGGCCGCCGCCATGCTGCGCAACAGGGACCGCGACCTGGATGAGGCCATCTACGGCAACCGGCTGGTGGTCTCCGCCCCGCTCTACATCACCAACGAATGCAAGAACCGCTGCGCCTACTGCGGGTTCAAGGCGTCCAACACGGAGCTCGACCGCCGCACCCTCTCCACCGAGGAACTGAAGCGGGAGGTGGAGGTGCTCGAAAACCTGGGCCGCAAGCGGCTGCTCACCGACCGGCCGGCCCGGATGGAAGCCGGGGAACGCGACCTCTACCTCTAGCGGACCGAGGCGACGATGCGAGATGAAAGGCCGGAGGGCATCCGGACGGAGCGCGACGGTATCGGCGACATGACGATTCCCGCGGACGCCTACTACGGCATCCACACCTTGCGGGCCGTGCGCAACTTCCCCTTCTCCGGGTACCGACTGCACCCGGCCTTCATCCGCGCGTTCGCCCAGGTCAAGCAAGCCTGCGCCAGGACCAACGCGCTCCTCGGGCACCTCCCCGGGGAGCGCGGCCTGGCCGTCATCGAGGCCTGCGCCGAGATCGCCGACGGACGGCTGCACGACCAGATCGTGGTCGACGCCTTCCAGGGCGGGGCCGGGACCTCGACCAACATGAACTTCAACGAAGTCATCGCCGGACGGGCCGCCGAGCTGCTCGGCGGCGACCGGGGCGACCGCGAGCTGGTGCACCCGATCCGGCACGTGAACATGCACCAGTCGACCAACGACGTTTACCCGACCGCGCTCAGGGTGGCCGTTCTCAGCCTGCTCGAACGCCTGGAGGACGCCGTCTCCACCCTCCAGGCCTCGATGCAGGCCAAGGAAACGGCGCTGCGCGACGTGGTCAAGGTGGCCCGCACCGAGCTGGCCGACGCCGTGCCCATGACGCTCGGGATGACGTTTGGCGCGTTCGCCGAGGCCGTGGCCCGCGACCGCTGGCGCATCTTCAAGTGCCGGGAGCGGATCAAGCGCGTCAACCTGGGCGGCACGGCCATCGGCACCGGCCTGGGCGCCCCGCGCGACTACGTCCTGGCCGTGGCCGGACACCTGGCCGCCGTCACCGGCCTGCCCGTGTCCCGCGCCGAAAACCTGGTCGACGCCACCCAGAACGCCGACGTCTTCGCCGAGGTTTCGGGCATGCTCAGGGCCTGCGCGGCCAACCTGCTCAAGATCGCCTCGGACCTGCGCCTGCTCGGGAGCGGCCCGGCCGCCGGACTGGGTGAGATCACCCTGCCTCCGCTCCAGGCGGGCTCGTCGATCATGGCGGGCAAGATCAACCCGGTCATGCCCGAGGCCGTGACCCAGGCGGCCCTGCGCGTCATGGCCAACGACCAGATGATCGGCCTGGCCGCAGGGCTGGGCCAGCTGGAGCTGAACCATCTGCTGCCGCTCATCGCCCACGCCCTGCCCGAATCCCTGACCCTGCTCACGGCGGCCTGCCGGGGGCTGGCGCGGGACTGCGTGGACGGCATCGAACCCCGGCCGGACCGCTGCCGCGCGCAGGTGGAACAGAGTTCGGCCCTGGCCACGGTGCTGGTGCCCGCCATCGGCTACGACCGGGTGGAGACCCTGGTGGCCGACGCCCGGCGGGAGGGCCGGACCGTGCCCGCCCAGGTGGTGGCCGCAGGCATCGCTTCGGCCAAGGCCGTGGAGCGGCTGCTCTCGCCGCGCCAGCTGTGCAAGCTGGGCTACACGCCCGGAGAATTCGAGGAGGTGAACACGCCATGAAGCTCGTCACCGGCATCGACCGGCTGGACACGCCCGCCCTGTTCGCCTCCGCCCGCCGCCGGATCATCCTGCACGCGGCGGTCTACGGCGGATTCGCCCGCTCCCGGCCCCACCGCGAGGGGCTGGAAGCCGCGTTGGGCAAACCGGCATTCGAGCGTCTGGACATCATCGTCATCGAGCCCGGCTGCGCCGAACCGTGGGTCCGGCCGTTCCTGGACGCCCTGCGCTTCGGCATCTCCACCCAGGCGGCCGACGACGAGGTGGCCCTGTCCCACCGCTTCATGACCGAGCTGGCCGCGCGCCACCCGGCCAGGGTGCGGCTGCACCCGGTCCGGCGGCTGCCCTGCCTGCCCGTCGTCATTGCGGACGACACCATCATTTTCGGCCAGTACGCCCACGCGGGCGTGCACGCCCTGCCGCAGTGGACCTCGGCGGGCAAGCCGCCGCCAAACGCCAGCGACGGAGAAGCGGCCGCCTTCCGGCTGGTCAACGAATGCGCCCGGGCCATGTGCGCCTGCCGCTGCCTCTCGCCCTTCCCCGCCCGACACCTCGACCACCGGGAAGCCCCGGCCGACATCACGCCATGAACACGCACGACATCCTCGCTTTCCTGACCGGCAAGGACGACGACGCCCTCTTCGCCCGCGCCGACGAATCCCGCCGCCGCACCTTCGGCAACGAGGTCTACATCCGGGCCATCGTCGAATTCTCCAACGTCTGCGACAAGCACTGCCGCTACTGCGGCCTACGCGCCGACAACCGGGGCCTGCCCCGCTACCGCATGCAGGCGGGCCACATCCTCGAAGCCGCCGACCTGGCCGTGGCCGAAGGGACCGGGACCGTGGTCCTCCAGTCCGGGGACGACACGCACTATTCCGCCCTGCTGGTGGGTGAACTGATCCGCGCGATCAAAAGCCGCCACGACGTGGCCGTGACCCTCTCGCTGGGCGACCGGGGACTGGACGAATACGCCTACTGGCGGCAGTGCGGCGCGGACCGCTGCCTGCTCAAGCTGGAGACCACGGACGCGGCGCGCTACAAGCGACTGCGCCGGGGCGAGGACTTCAGCGCCCGGCTGCACCGGCTGGAGGGGCTGCGCGAACTCGGCTACGAAATCGGTTCGGGCGTCATCTCCGGCCTGCCCGGAACCACGCCGCTCGACGCCCTGCGCGACGTCCTCTTTCTCGCGGAACTGGGGCTGGACATGATCGAGGTCGGCCCCTTCGTGCCCAATCCCGACACCCCGCTGGCGGCCGCTCCCCCGGGCTCGGTCGTCCTGACGCAGCGCATGACGGCCGTTCTCCGGCTGCTCAGTCCCCTGGCCAACATCCCGGCCACCTCGGCCCTGGACGCCCTGCGGCCCGGGGCGCGCGCCGAGTCCCTGACCCGGGGGTGCAACGTGCTCATGCCGTCCGTGACCCCGGCGGCGCACCGGCTGGACTACTCCATCTATCCCGGCAAGAACAGCGGCGATCTGGACGGCGATCCGTCCCTGGCCACCACCCGGCGGACCATCGAGGCCACCGGGTTCGTCCCGTCCTCGTCCAAGGGGTTCTCCCCGAGGGGGGACCATGTCCGATAAGGCCCCACGCGGCGTGCGCCTGGTCATCGCCCTGGCCGGGCGGCGCAATGCGGGCAAATCGTCGCTGATCAACGCCCTGACCGGACAGGAGACGGCCATCGTCTCGGACACGCCCGGCACGACCACCGACCCGGTGGCCAAGCACTACGAACTGCTGCCCCTCGGGCCGGTGACCTTCTACGACACCGCCGGGCTGGACGACGAGGGCGAGCTGGGCGCGCTGCGGATCAAGGCCACGAAAAAGATTCTCTGCCGTTGCGACGTGGCCGTGGTCGTCCTGGGCGAGGACGGCCTGGCCGACCACGAGCGCGGCCTGCTCGCCACCATCCGCGAACTGGGCGTGCCCTGCATCGTGGCCTGGAACAAGGCGGACCTGCGGCCCGAGGACGCGCCCCTGCCGGAGCTGCCGGACGTGCCTTTCCTTCACGTCTCGGCGTCCACCGGCCGGGGCGTGGACCGGCTCAAGGAGCGGATCATCGCCGCCGCGCCGCCCGAATACCGGCAGGAACGGCTGATCCTGGGCGACCTGATCCGCGAGGGCGACCACGTGCTCTGCGTGACGCCCATCGACCTGGCCGCGCCCAAGGGGCGGCTGATCCTGCCCCAGGTGCAGGTGCTGCGCGAGATCCTGGACTGCGACGCCATCGGCACGGTGGTCAAGGAGCGGGAGATCGAGGCCGCGCTGGCCGGAATGCGGGAGCCGCCCGCCCTGGTGGTCACGGATTCGCAGGTGGTGATGAGCGTGGCGGGCGACGTGCCCGACGACGTGCCGCTGACCACGTTTTCCACCCTGTTCGCCCGGTACAAGGGCGACCTCGCGAGCCTGGTGCGGGGGGCGGCGGCCATCGACGGCCTGAAGGACGGCGACACCGTGCTCATCGGCGAGGCCTGCTCGCACCACGACGTGGCGGACGACATCGGCCGGGTCAAGATCCCGCGCTGGATGACCCAGTACACGGGCAGGGACCTGAAATTCGAGGTCTATGCGGGCCACGACTTTCCCGAGGACCTGGAGCGGTTCGCCCTGGTGGTCCACTGCGGCGCGTGCATGCTGGGCCGCACGGAGATGCTGCGGCGCATCACCGAATGCGCCCGCCGGGGCCTGCCCGTGACCAACTACGGCGTGGCCATCTCCAAACTCCAGGGGCTGCTGGAGCGCGTGCTGCGGCCCTTCGGCATGCAGGCCTGAGGGAGAGGCGGCCCCCCATCGTTGCCAAATGCGCCGGAGGGGCGTAAAACGCCGGAATGCGGGCACCCCGGCCCGCAATCGGCGTTCCGCTCCCGGAGGTTTGCATGCGCGAAATGATGGCCCCGCACCTGCTGGACATACTCTGCCTGGCCGTGTCCGCCGGACTGTTCACGGCCTATCACCAGTTCGTCCGGCGCCAGCTCAAGAAAAATCCCATCTACACGCTCTACGGGGCCACGCAGCTGGCCAAGACCGCCTGGGTGGTCAGCATCATGGAGGAAAAGAGCGACATCCTCGCCGTCCAGACCCTGCGCAACTCGACCATGGCCGCCACCTTCCTGGCCTCCACCTCGGTCCTGCTGGCGGTAGGGCTGCTCTCGCTCACCGGGCAGGGCGAAGGGCTGGGGCAGATCTGGCACGCCGTGAACCTCTTCGGCTCCACGGCGCAAAGCACCATCACCCTCAAGCTGCTTGTCATCCTGGCCAACCTGTTCATCGCCTTTTTCAACTTCTCCCTGGCGATCCGGCTGTTCAACCACGTCGGATTCCTGATCAACACGCCCCCCGACGACGTCAGCTACGGCTCATCCATCACCTTCGTGGCCATGCAGCTGAGCAAGGCGGGCAGCTACTTCCACCTGGGCATGCGCGCCTATTATTTTCTGGTCCCGCTCGTGTTCTGGCTGTTCGGCCCGCTGCTCATGGTCCTGTCCACGGTCATCGTGGTCGCCCTGGTCTTCCGCATCGAAAAGACGCCGAGGCTGGATTGCGAGTTCCTGGCGCGATTCTTCAAACAGGCATGCCCGCTGCCCAAAGACTTTTAATTAGGGTGACAGTATACTTAATTCCGTTCTTCGGAACGGTTTTGCGGCACCGCATGCCCAGGCTTTGAACCGGGCGGCGCGCCGATGCCGATCGGCCTTGATGCGGGAAAGGCCGTTCCCCCTTCCACCCGCCCCCGCCGGGGTTCGGCATGTCGCGTATACAATCCTGCAAAAATCACGTTTCCCGGCGCTGAAAAATTTCAAAATTGTAACCGCCCGAACGTGCCTTTCCGGCCCGTTTTCCTGCCGATATCCGCGCCGAACCCGCAACGCGGCGAGCCGACAAGACATTTACCGCGAGGCTTTTTTCTGGCACTAGCATTGCAATCTTTGGCGGAGCCGCAATCTCACCGACGCAGCGGCGCACACTGTTCACATTCAACCTGAGAGGGATTTCCGATGAAACGCATCCTGACCGTCGCCGCAGCCCTGTGCCTGGCGACCGCCATGTTCGCGGGCTCCGCGCTGGCCGCCGGCACAATCAAGGTGGCCGGCATCTACACCCAGCCCATCCAGCAGAAATGGGACGCCTGCCTGCACAAGG
>JAZHDH010000247.1:0-2743 GCA_036584335.1 Pseudodesulfovibrio sp.
GGCCCGGACCTGGGCCATGCTCCGCGCGCTGCCCATGCCCACCGTGCTCGGCAACCAGGACCGGCTGCTGATGGACGCCGGGCCGGAGGAAACCAATCCCGCGCTGCGGGCCGCGCTCGGCGGGCTGGGCGCGGAAGGCCTGGCCTGGCTGCGCGCCCTGCCCGCCACCCTGCGCCTTCCCGGCGGCGTCCTGCTCTGCCACGGCACCCCGGCCTGCGACACCGCCTACCTGCTGGAGGACGTCTCCACCGGCCTGCCCGCCCCGCGCGGATGCGCGTCGGTGCTGGCGGACCTCGCCGAAGCCGGGGACTGCTCCCTGGTCCTGGCCGGGCACAGCCACCACCCGGGCCTGCTGCGCTGCGGCCCGTTCACCCTGGTCAACCCGGGCAGCGTCGGCCTGCCCGCCTACGACGACGACACCCCGCCGCACATCATGGCCTCGGGATCGCCCCACGCCAAATACGCCGTGGTCTTTCCCACGGCCCACGGCTGGGACGCGGATTTCGTGTCCGTGCCCTACGATTGGGACGCGGCGGCCGCCCTGGCGCGGGCCAACGGGCGCGCCGACTGGGCGCGCTGGCTGGCCACGGGCATGGCCTGATGCCCGCGAGCCGGGCGTCCCTGTTTCCGGCTGGATTCTTTTCTGGACTTTTTTTAGATTATTCTTGAGAATGCCGCCAGACTGACCCGCTCAGGCATGGTCCGGCCTTGTCCGGCGTCGCCCGGGCGGGGAACCCTGGACGATTCGGGAAGCATGAAACCGCAATTCGGCACACCTCTTCGCTTGTTCCCGGCTCTGGCCCTCGCGGTCCTGGCCGTTCTCCTTTTTTGCGCCGCGCCTGCCGGGGCGGCTTCGGCCCAGGCCGATTTCACCCGTGGCCACGCCGAGTTTCACGCCCTGCTCAAGGACCGTGGCAAGGCCAAGTTCCGCTCCAACTGGGAAGCCGTGGCCGCGCAGTTTTCCTCCTGCCTCAAGCAGGACCCGGACGGCTCGTTCGCGCCCAAGTCGCTGTACTATCTGGGCCGCGTTCAGGAGGAGCTGGGGCTGCGCAGCGGCCTCAAGTCCGATTTCCGCAAGGCCGTGGACTATTTCGGCCGGGTCATCGCCCGCTATCCCCGGCACGGCTGGGCCGACGACTGCCTGTACCGGCGATCCCAGATCTATGTGGCCCGGCTGGCCGAATACGACAACGCGCGCCTGGACCTGGCCCGCATCCTCGTCGACTATCCGCGCTCGGACATGCACGACAAGGCCGGGGACGCCCTGCGCAAGCTGGGCAAGTACGACTGGGCCGTGGCCCGGGTTTCGGGCAAGGCGGCGCCTCCGCCCGCATCGCTGGACGAGGCGGTCGTGGCCGTCACGGCGGCCAAGGCGCGGCCCGAAACCGTCCGGCCCGAAGCGCCGGAGGAGCCGGACGAGCCCCTGGATACCGGGGGGCCGACTGCGACATCGGGCGAGGGGGGCACGGCCGCCGAGCGGGTCAAGGACCCGTCCGGGCTGGCTCACCTGGACACGGTGCGCTACAAGTCGAGCGACGAATACACCCGCGTGGTTCTGGAGCTGGACGACCAGGTCAAGTACCGCTACCAGGTGCTCCAGCCCGACCCGGCGGTGAACCGGCCCCACCGGTTGTACGTCGACATCCAGAACTCCCGCCTGGGCCACGACGTCAAGCCGCAGACCACGGTTTCGGACGGCATCCTGCGCTCCATCCGCACCGGCCAGTACGACAAGGAGACCACCCGCGTGGTCCTCGATTTCCTGTCCATGCAGGAATACAAGATCTTCCCGCTGAACAACCCGTACCGCATCGTCATCGACGTCTACTCGCCCGACGGCGGCGTGCCTGCGGGCCAGCCCGCCGATCCGGTCAGCACGGCCAAGGCCAAGCCCGGCAAGAGCAACTACAAGCTGCCGAAGGGGAGCAGGCAGCAGGCCGACGACCTGCTGGAGCAACTGGGCCTGACCGTGCGCACGATCATGATCGACGCCGGGCACGGCGGCAAGGACCCGGGCGCGGTGGCCAACGGGCTGCGGGAAAAGGACGTCAACCTGAGCTTCGCCAAGCTCCTGGGCGGCAAGCTGGAAAAGCAGGGTTTCCACGTCTTCTACACCCGGACCACGGACGTGTTCATCCCGCTGGAGCAGCGCACGGCCATGGCCAACGTGAAGAAGGCGGACCTGTTCATCTCCATTCACTGCAACGCCAGCACCAGCCGCTCGGCCCACGGGCTGGAAACCTACAGCCTGAACCTGGCCAAGTCCAAGGACGCCGTGCGCATCGCCGCGCGCGAGAACGCGGTGGACCCGCGCGCCATCTCGGACCTCCAGTTCATCCTGACCGACCTGATGGTCAACTCCAAGATCAAGGAGAGCCGGGACCTGGCCTCCAACGTCCAGACCAGCACCCTGACCCGCGTGCGCCGCAAGTGGCAGCTGAACAACAAGGGCACGCGCGAGGCCCCGTTCTACGTGCTGATGGGCGCGAAGATGCCCTCGATCCTGGTGGAGCTGGGCTACATCACCAACCGCACCGAGGCCGAGCGCCTCAAGTCCGACAAGTATCTCGACTATCTGGCCCAGGGCATCGTCGAAGGCGTCCTGGTCTACAAGGGCAAGATCGAACGCTATGCCATGAAATAGGGCGACTTCCCTTATCTCATACTTCTTCTCTCTTACTCTTACGACGGTCGTAGCCCCATTTATCTTCCTCCCCTTTCGGGGGATTTCTTTTTTTGCTGC
>JAZHDH010000248.1:0-14855 GCA_036584335.1 Pseudodesulfovibrio sp.
CATCTTCACCTCCGGCACCACCTCCGACCCCAAGGGCGCGGTCATCACCCATTACAACCTCTGCTTCGCCGGACGCTACACCGCCTGGCAAGTCCCCATCCGCGAAGACGACCGCTACCTGACCATGATGCCCGCCTGCCACATCGATTTCCAATGCACGGCGGCGATGCCGACCTTTGTCTCCGGAGCGACCTTCATCATGGTCGAGAAGTACAGCGCCACCCGGTTCTGGCGGCAGGTCTGCCTGCACCGGGCCACGCTCACCGAGTGCATCCCCTTCATCATCCGCACGCTGATGCTCCAGCCCCGGCAGGCGTGGGAGCGAAACCACTGCCTGCGCGACGTCCTCTTCTATCTCTCCCTCTCCACGGACGAGAAAAACGCCTTTGCGGAGCGGTTCGGCGTGCGCCTCTTCACCTCCTACGGGATGACCGAAACCGTGGTCGGCATCATCGGCGACCGTCCGGGCGACCAGCGCCGCTGGCCTTCCATCGGCAGGACCGGCCTGTGCTACGACGTGCGGATTCAGGACGACGACGGACAGGAAGTCCCCGCTGGCCGGATCGGCGAAATCGCGATCAAAGGCGAACCCGGCAGGACCCTGTTCCGCGAATACTACGCAGACCCCGAAGCCACGGCGCGGACCTACCGCGACGGATGGCTGCTGACCGGCGACAAGGGGTACGCGGACGAGGACGGCTATTTCTACTTCGTGGACCGCCAGATCAACCTGATCAAACGGTCCGGCGAGAACATCGCCAGCACGGAAATCGAAAACCTGCTGGTGGACCACCCGCACATCGTCGATGCGGCCGTCATCGGCATCCCGGACGCCATCACCGACGAAGCGGTCAAGGCCTACGTCATCGTCAAGGAAGGCGAATGCCTGACTCCAGAGGAAATCCTCGACTACTGTTCCGGGCGGATAGCCAGGTTCAAGGTGCCGTCCTGCGTCGAAATCCGGGATTCGTTCCCCAGGACCTGCACGGGCAAGGTGCAGAAGGCCGAACTGAAAAACGAGTGTCTCGAAGGGATCACCCCCCCGGCGACAGGCGACTAGCCCGGAGCCCCGGGCGCGGCAGGCGATAACCCCAGGCTGCGGGACGGAAGTCCCTGCGGACTGATCATGGTCACAAAATAAACGCGGTCGGGCACACCCTCCGGCCGCAAAGGAGAACAGACATGGCTTTGAAACTCGACATGGTTGGCAAGTGGTACGGCCCGTTCGAACGCGAGTACGACTTCCGCGAACTGAGCATCTTCGCGCTGGGCTGCGGCTGCGGCGCGGACGGCCGGACCGACCTCGAATACGTCTACGAGAAGAACATGAAGGTGCTGCCCATGTTCGCGGCCATGCCCATCGTCGACAGCGAGGTGACCAAGACCATCGACTACGGTTTCGAATGGGGCGGCTCCCTGCACTGGGGCTTCGACCTCAACATCCACGAGCCGCTGACCGCCCTCTCCGGCAGGCTGACCACCAAGGTTCTGCTCAAGGCGCTGTACGACCGGGGAGAAGGCCGCGGCTGCCTCGCCCAGCACATAGGCGAAACCTATGATGAAAACGGCGTGAAGCTGTTCACCAACGAAAGCTGGGACTGCGCCCTGTACGACGGCGGCTGGGGCGGCGAGAAGGCCCCCCGCGACGTGGTCGAAATCCCCGAGCGCGAGCCCGACTTCGAGGTCACCGAGCGGGTGCCCCTGAACCAGGCGCTGATCTACCGTCTCAACGGCGACTTCCACCCGCAACACATCGACTGGGCCTACGCCCAGAAATTCAACCATCCGAAGCCGAACCTGCACGCGGTCTCCACCGCCGGGTTCGCCTGCCGCCACATCATCAAGACCCTGTTCCCGGGCGAACCGGAGCGCCTGACCCGCTTCAAGACCCGCATCACGCGCTCCCTGTACCCCGGCTGCACCATCAAGACGCAGATGTGGAAATGGGACGAGAACAGCATCCACTTCCGCGTCATCGACGCGGACAACCCCGAGACCGCCTACCTGAACTACGCGCTGGCGGAGTGGAAGTAACCCGTACCCGTAAAGCCGAGGTTCCGGGAACGGGAGGGGACTCCTCCCGAGGGCGCGACGGCGCCTCCCCTCCCGTCCCGGGACCGACGCAAGAGAAAGGATAGACTATGAAGATCATCGTAGGATGCAAACTGGTTCCCGAAGAGCAGGACATCGCCGTCCAGGCCGACGGAACCCTGGACCTGAGCAAGGCCGCCCCCAAGATCAGCCAGTTCGACCTGAACGCCATCGAAACGGCGGTCAGGATCAAGGCCGAGATCGCCGACAGCGCCATCACCGTCCTGAGCATCGGCGGCAAGGAGCTGGAAAACACCAAGGCCCGCAAGGACATCCTGTCGCGCGGCCCGGACGCGCTGGCCGCCGTCATCGACCCGACCCTCAAAGGCGCGCTGCCCCACCGCACGGCCAAGGTCATGGCCGCCGCAGCCCGAAAGATCGGGTTCGACCTGATCATCTGCGGCGACGGCTCCGGCGACCTCTATGCCCAGCAGGTCGGCGCGCGCCTGGGCGCGGAACTCGGAGTGTCCACCATCACGGGCGTCAGCCGGATCGTTTCCGCCGACGCCGCCAAGCTGGTCGTGGAACGCGTCCTTGAAACCGAGGTCGAGACCCTCGAGGTCCCGCTGCCTGCGGTCATCTCGGTCTCGGCCGACATCAACGTTCCGGCCATCCCCGGGATGAAGGCCATCCTCGGCGCGGCCAAGAAGCCCGTGGACGTGCTGGCCCCCGGCGACCTGGGCGTCGAGGCCGACAGCGCCCTGGTGGAGCTGCTCGAAATCAAGGCCCCGAAGAAGAAGGAACGCAAGAACATCATCATCGAAGGCGACGGCGAGGACCAGATCGCGGCCTTCATCGGCCATCTGCGCACCATCGTGAGCTAGGGAGAAGGAACATGAGCAAGATTTCCAACGTATGGGTATTCAGTGACGCGGAATCCCGCCTGCCCGAGGCCATCGCGGGCGCGGCCGGGCTCGGCGGGAAAATTTCCGCCTTTGTCATCGGCGCACCGGAAGACGCCGCAAGGGCGTTCGCCCTCGGCGCGGACGCGGTCCACCACCTGGGCGAACACGATGCCGCGCGCATCGTGGAGGCCTACGCCGACACCATGGCCAAGGTCATCGCTCAGGGGGACGGCCCGGCCCTGGTCCTGCTGCCCGGCACCCGCCGCTGCAAGGCCCTGGCCTCGCTGCTGGGCGTCCGGCTGGACGCGGGCGTGGTCACCGAGGCCGCCGAAGTGGCCGCCGAGGACGGCGGCGTGCAGGTCCGGCGCATGGTGTACGGCGGCCTGGCCCTGGGCTGCGAAAAGGTCGCCTCCAAGGTCGCCATCGTCGTCTTCGGCGGCGGCGTGTTCCAGGCCGCCGAGGCCGACGCCGCCAGAACGGGCGAAGCGGTCGCCGTGGACTTCGTGGCGCCGAAGAGCGCCATCACCTGCGTCGGCCGCCAGCCCAAGCAGGGCAGCACCGTCAACCTGACCAAGGCCAAGCGCATCGTCGCCGTGGGCCGGGGCATCGGCAAGAAGGAGGACATCCGGCTGGCCGAAGACCTGTGCGCGGCCATCGAGGCCGAACTCGGCTGCTCCCGCCCCATCGCCGAAGGCGAGAAATGGATGGAGCACGAGCGCTACATCGGCATCTCGGGCGTCATGCCCAAACCGGAACTCTATCTGGCCCTCGGCATCTCGGGCCAGGTCCAGCACATGGTCGGCGCCAACGGCGCCCAGACCATCGTCGCCGTGAACAAGGACAAGAACGCCCCGATCTTCCAGTATGCCGACTACGGCATCGTCGGGGACTTGTATACCGTCGTCCCCGCCCTGGTCGCGGCCTTCAAGGGCTAGACCGGAGCGGACGCAGCCGCGTGGCCGCCGCGACGAGGCGGCCCCGCGTAAATGGATCGAACCGTTCAGGACCAGAAAGAAAGGATATGTCCAACAGACTCGGAAACCCATGCGCGTTCGTCGGCACGATGAAGACGAAAGGCGCTCCTCCAGGGTGGCTTCATCGGGCGCACAGGCTGTCGCCGTCCTCTACCGTCAACGGAGATCAACCCCGCCCGAACCCAGCGAACGCTCCGACGCCATCAAGGAGCGACGCTCACCCGAACCCCCGAGCCGGGACACAACCTTTCGCAATCCGCCGGGCAGCAACCTCCATGCCCCCGCACCGTGCCGGCGCGGACCAGGCCGGAAAGCAAGGGACCCTGAACGCCGAACCAAGGCTGCGAGGATACGCGAACGGACATGAGGGGACTTCATCATCGCGCCGCACGCCCCCGCGGCGCGGTGATGAATCCCCGAACAGCCCGGTGGCCGCAACAGGCGGATACGTATCTGCGGAAAGTCGAATGGATGCTTCGACATAGGTGTAATTCGGGCTCGTGTGGCGCCTTTTTGAGGGGAAGGACGCCGGGACTGTACGATTTATACCCTTGCGCCCCATCTTCGTTTGGCTAACCATGCGCCGAAGACACGGGCCGCAAGCAGGTGAAGGACAAGGGTTGAGTGATGGGCGAAATCATTTTTTCCGTATTTATCGGCGCGTGTCTTGCCGCTGTCGGACTGCTCATGAACCGAATGCTCTCCGAAGAGGCCCGGAAACATTGTCGTCAACCGGAACACCGAGGGGAGTAGGCCATGAGCGTATACACCATCGGCGTTCTCGCCTGCATCTTCATCTACATGGTCATCGGCACCTACGCGGGCCGCAAGGTCAAGAACGTCGAGGACTACTACGTCTGCGGACGCAACGCCCCGACCATCCTCATCGCCGGGACGATGTTCGCCTCCATGCTGAGCACCAACGGCTTCATGGGGGACACCGCGTACTGCTTCGGCGGCAACATCACAACCATGCTTCTGATCAACGCCCTGTGCGCCAGCGGCTACGTCCTCGGCCCGCTCTTCTTCGGCCGCTACCTGCGCCGCGCCAAGGCCAACACCATGCCCTCCTACTTCTGGATGCGGTTCAACAGCAAGCGCATCCGCCGGTTCGCGGGCATCACCACCATCATCTCCCTCTCCGCTTACCTGCTCAGCGTCATCCAGGGCACCGGGCTGCTCATGGAGACCCTGACCGGCTACCACCGGATCGCCTGCCTGCTCATCGCCTGGGTATGCATCACCATGTTCACCTTCTACTCGGGGTCCCGGGGAGTGGTGATCACCGACACCCTGATGTGCATCCTGTTCCTCGGCGCCACCGTCGTCGCGGGGCCGTTCGTGTTCGAGAAGGCGGGCGGGCTGGGCAACCTGATCCACACCCTGGCCGTGTTCCCCGATGCCCCCGCCGGGCTTCTCGACTACCACGGCAACCCCGGAGGCGGCTCAATTCTGGACATCGTCATGTACGCCGTCACCATGGGGCTGGTCTGGATGGTCGCCGTGGGCGTCAGCCCGTGGCAGGCCGGGCGCAACATGATGGCCAAGAACGAGCACGTCATCTTCCGGTCCGGCGCGATTTCCGCTTTCCTGACCGTCTTCTTCCTGCTCTACCTCTACCTGATCGCCATCAGCATCATCCCGCTGCAACCGACCCTGGACCAGCCCGAGAAGGTGCTCATCTGGGCCGCGTTCGAGATCATGCCGCAACTGGTCGGCGTGGCCATGCTGACGGGCATCATGACGGCCGGGCTCTCCTCGGCCTCGACCTTCCTCTCGGTCGTCAGCTTCAGCATGTCCAGCGACGTGCTCGACATCGACTTCAGGGACGAGGACGCCCAGCTGAAGTTCACCCGGATAGTGGTCATCCTCGTGGGCCTGGCCGCGCTGGCCCTGGCCTGCCTGAACCTCTCGACCATCCGCATCATCACCTGGTTCGCCAGCACCATCATCGCCGCCTCCTGGGGCGTCGTCGCGGTGGCCAGCGTCTGGAGCCGGGGACTGACCGAACGCGGGGCCTACTGGTCCATGGTCGGCGGGTTCTTCGGCTACCTGGTCTCCAAGTGCCTCAAGGAACTGGCGGGAATGCCGCTGAACAACTTCCTGGACCCGTTCTTCATCGGCGTCGCCGTCAGCGCCGTCCTCGCCTGGCTGGGCTCCCGGCGCCAGACCAGGACCCCGGAGGAAGCCGCCTTCCACGCCCAACTGCACCAACTGCCCGCTTCGGAAACCCTGGCCGCCGACTACCGGTGGGACAAGGTGTACGGATACGGCCTGGTTGCGGCGGGCGCCGCGATCACGGCGATCTTCATCCTCTACTGGGCGCTGCCCTACAACGAGCTCAAGGGCATCGACCTGCTTTCGTACCGGCCATAACGCAAACCCGCCGCCAAAGGCGGGACAACAGGGGAATGGAACACTTCCGCGCGCCCTCCCCGGACCGCCGGAAGCATGCCGAGCAACCCCAAAAACATCTCTTCGGCCCCCCGGGGCCGTGCATGAGGTACCCTATGTCCGAAGACAAGTTTGACGTCATCATCGTCGGCGCAGGCCTGGCGGGATGCACCTGCGCATACCTGCTGGCCCGGGCCGGGCTGGAAACGCTGGTCATCGAGCGCGGCAACTTCCCCGGCGCCAAGAACATGACCGGCGGTCGGCTCTACGCCCACAGCCTGGAGGGAATCATCCCGAACTTCGCCGAAGAGGCCCCGGTGGAGCGCTGCATCGTCCACGAGAAGATATCCTTCATGGACGCCGACCGCTCGACCACCATGGACTACGCCGCCCCTGCGGCCGCAGACCCCGCGAACCGGTCCTACTCGGTGCTGCGCGCCAAGTTCGACCAGTGGCTGGCGGGCAGGGCCGAGTCCGAAGGCGCGAGCATCGTCCCCGGCATCCGCGTGGACGACCTGATCGTCCGCGACGGCAAGGTCTGCGGCGTGGTCGCGGCCGGGGAGGAAATGGAGGCCGACATCGTCATCCTGGCCGACGGCGTCAACTCCATCCTCGGCGAAAAGCTCGGCATGGCGACCAAGGTCACGCCCCACCACTGCGCCGTGGGCGTGAAGGAAGTGATCCAGCTCTCCGGACAGCAGATCAACGACCGTTTCGGCTGCGCGGACAACGAAGGGACGGCCTGGCTCTTCGCCGGGTTCCCGTCCGACGGCCAGATGGGCGGCGGCTTCATCTACACCAACGAGGACACCCTGTCCCTGGGCCTGGTCTTCGGCCTGCACAACATCGGCCAGGCCGGCAAGTCCGTCCCGCAGATGCTGGAGGACTTCAAGAACCATCCCACCGTGCGGCCCCTGGTCGAGGGCGGCAGGCAGGTGGAATACTCCGGCCACGTCGTGCCCGAAGGCGGCCTGGCCATGGTCCCGAAGCTGGCGGGCGACGGCGTGATGATCGTCGGCGACGCCGCCGGGCTCTGCCTGAACGCGGGCTACACCGTGCGCGGCATGGACCTGGCCATCGCCTCGGGCGAGGCGGCGGCCAAGGCGGCCATTGCGGCCAGGGACATGGGCGACTTCAGCGAAAACGGCCTGGCGGCCTACCCGTCCGGGCTGCAATCCAGCTTCGTCATGCAGGATCTTCAGCTGTACCGGAACTTGCCGGGATTCCTCGACAATCCCCGCATGTACAACGAGTACCCCCAGTTGGCGACCGGCATCATGAACGACCTCTTCACCATCAACGGCCCCTCCCGCCCCCTGCGCAAGATGATCATGCCGCATCTCAGGAAGGTAGGGTTCATGAATCTCCTCAAGGACGGCTTCAAAGGAGCGAAAGCGATATGAGCACCCCGGTAAACGTCGACGTCAAATTGGGCGTGAACAAGTTTTATGTCGATGAGGGCAATCCCCACATCGAACTGGTGGAGAACCCGGACCCCGCGGAGTTCGAGAAGCTCATGGCCGCCTGCCCGGCCGGGCTCTACAAGCGGGGCGACAACGGCGCCGTCTTCTTCGACCACGCAGGCTGTCTCGAATGCGGGACCTGCCGCATCCTGTGCGGCGGGACCATCCTGAAACGCTGGGAGTATCCCAACGGCACGTTCGGAGTCGAATTCAGGTTCGGCTAGACACCGCGCCACGGAACCAGACCATGAAAGCACCCCAAACCCCATAGCCGCCCATGGCGAGCGCATTCTCATACCCCGCCTCCACAAGAGGTTAGACAACATGCGCATTGCCCCGATACCATGGGCATCCTGACGCCGACAGTGTCGACCGACGCTGTCGGCGTCTTCGGGAAAGCCGGGCGTCCCCCGGACGCCTCTCCTTCATCTCATGCAAAGGGACCGTGCAATGAAGCAAGAACACAAAGACCCTCGATTCCGGCAGGCGAACCGGGAAGCCCTGCTCGCCCTGGGCGCCTACGCGCTCTATTTCGCCTGGTGGTACGTCTGCGCCTACGGCCTGGGAAGCGGCGACCCCGAAGAGTACGCCTACGTCCTCGGCATGCCTCAGTGGTTTTTCTACAGCTGCGTCGTCGGCTGCCCGCTGATCACCGTGCTGCTCTGGGGCATCGTCCGCTTCGGGTTCCGGCACATGCCCCTGGACGCAGACCCCATCCCCGACGGGGAGCGGCCCGAGGAGGAGCGGTAGATGACCGCCGGCATCGAAACGATCCTGCCGGTGGTCGTCTACCTCGCCCTCTCCTTCGGCGTGGCCCTGTGGGCCCGCAGGAAGGGCGATTCCTCCTCGACCCAGCAGGGATTCCTGGAAGACTACTTCATCGGCGGCCGCTCCCTGGGCGGCTTTGTCCTGGCCATGACCATCATCGCCAGCTACACCAGCGCGAGCAGCTTCGTGGGCGGCCCGGGCGTGGCGTACCGGCTGGGCCTGAGCTGGGTCCTGCTGGCCATGATCCAGGTGCCCACCACGTTCCTCACCCTGGGCATTCTCGGCAAACGGTTCGCCATCATGGCCCGCAAGACGCAGTCCGTGACCATCACCGACTACCTCCGCGCCCGCTACGACAGCGACGCCATGGTCATCCTCTGCTCACTGGCGCTCATCGTCTTCTTCATGGCCGCCATGCTGGCGCAGTTCATCGGCGGCGCGCGCCTCTTCCAGGCCGTCACGGGCTATCCATACGTGGTCGGCCTGGCGCTCTTCGGCCTGAGCGTGGTCCTCTACACCGCCGTGGGCGGATTCCGCGCCGTGGCCCTGACCGACGCCATCCAGGGCGTCGTCATGATCGTGGCCGTGGTCGTCATCCTGCTGGCCGTGATCAAGGCGGGCGGCGGCATGGAGCAGTGCATGGCCGCGCTCAAGCGCATCGACCCGGGCCTGATCACCCCCACCGGTCCGAAGGAGGCGCTCCCCCAGCCGTTCATCCTCTCGTTCTGGGTCCTTGTCGGCCTCGGCGTCCTCGGGCTGCCGCAGACCACCCAGCGCTGCATGGCCTACCGGGACTCGCGCGCCATGCACGACGCCATGGTCGTCGGCACCCTGATCATCGGCTTCATGATCCTGTGCGCCCACCTGGCCGGGGCGCTGGGCCGGGCCGTGCTGCCCGACCTCCCGGCGGGCGACCTGGCCATGCCCAGCCTCATCGTCGGGCTGCTCTCCCCGGGCTGGGCGGGCGTGTTCATCGCCGGGCCGCTGGCGGCCATCATGTCCACGGTGGACTCCATGCTCCTGCTGGTCTCCGCCGCCATCATCAAGGATCTGTACATCCACTACCGGCTCGGCGGCGACGCCTCGCGCATGACCACCGGCAGCCTGAAGAAGGCGAGCCTGATCTGCACCGTGGTCGTCGGCCTGCTGGTCTTCGTGGCGGCCATGGAGCCGCCGGACCTGCTCGTGTGGATCAACCTCTTCGCCTTCGGCGGGCTGGAGGCCGTCTTCCTGTGCCCCATCGTCCTGGGGCTCTACTGGGAAGGAGGCAACGCCGCCGGGGCGCTCTCCTCCATGATCCTCGGCGTCGGAACCTTCATCGCCCTGACCATTCTGAAACCGGCCATGGGCGGCGTGCACGCCATCGTACCGGCCACCCTGGTCGCGCTGGCCGCGTACGTCATCGGCTCATGGACCGGGCAGGCCGTCCCGCGGCGAGCGCGACGGGCCTGACGCGCCCCGGCCCATGACGAAGGCCCCGTCCGGCGATGTCCGGACGGGGCCTTTGCGTGCGTGAACGGCAGGAATCCGCCGCGCAGGATCAGCGGACGGGATGGTCCCCGCCGGGCGGGAGGGGGCACGGCGCAACGGCCCGCTCCGGACCGGCGGGGCCGCCGGGGATGACGAGCGGCGTCCCGCCCGGGCGCGGCCGCCCCCCCCACTGGGACCGGGGGGGCAGGCTGCTGATCACGGCCCCGAGCAGGGCGACGGCCCCGCCCCACAGGGCGATGGCGGGTGAGGTCTCGCCCAGGACCACGTACCCGATGAACGTGCCCAGGATCGGGACCGCGTACTGGAAGACCACGATGCGCGAGATGTTGCTGCGCGAGATGGAATAGGTCCACAGCGCGTACGGGACCGCCGTACCGAACACCCCCAGATACAGGACGCCGCCGATGGCGGTGGCCGGGGCCTCGCCGAGCTGGTCCAGCAGCTCCGGCATGTAGGGGCTCAGGGAGATCGCCCCGGCCGTGAGGGTGTAGGTGGCGTATTCCACGGGCGTGTACCGGCGGAGCATGGGCTTTTGCAGGATGTTGTAGAGGCCGTCCGCGCAGGCCGCCAGCAGGACGTAGAATGCCCCGATGTTCAGCGTCAGGCCGCCGCCCTCGCCAAAGGAGATGAGCCCGACCCCGCCCATGCTGATGACGAGGCCAAGCGCCCCCCTGCGCGTGATCCGCTCCTTGAGGAAAATCACGGCCAGCACGGTGGCGATGACCGGAACCGTGCTGACGATAAAGCTCGTCGAGCCGATGCTGATCAGCTCCGCGCCGTGGAATATGGCGATGTTGAACGCCGCGAACCCGACCACGCCGTGAAGAAACAGCACGGGCACGTCGCGCAGCCGCGGCAGGCGGATGCCCGTGGCAATCCCGAAGAGGATCATGCACGTCGCCGCGACCGAAACACGGAAAAACGCGACGGGCTCGGGAGAAAACCCGGTCAGCCCCGTCCGGATGGCAACGAAACAGCTGCTCCAAAACATGATCGCCAGAGTCACCGAAGAATGCGTGCGGATCATCTCTGCCACTCTTTTACCTGTAAAAAGCGCGAAAACGCCACAGCAGTCAGCGGCGCTTTCCATCCATTTTTTTCCGGGAATGCCGCCTCGGGTCCGGCATTCCCCTTCCATTTCTTTGGAGATCATGCCACATTAACTGATCGTGATCAAGATTTGGAGTATGATAAATGAAATTTTTACTGACCTTCGGCGACAGCTTTTCCGACAATGGTTTCAGCAACGGATGCGGCTACAACAGACTCAGCAACGGCCGGGTTTGGGTCGAATATCTCAGCGAAATGCTTGGAGTTCCTCTGGAAGACAGGGCGTGGTGCGGGGCCAGATCGGGCATGGGCAACGCCTCGGGGCCGCCGGACTGGTCCGGACTGGCCTGGCAGGTTGACGCCTGGGAGCCGGACGAAAACACCCCGGACGCGCTGTGCACCCTGCTGATCGGCATCAACGACGTGTATGACGGCCAGGGAAACCCCGAAACCGTGGCGGACAACATCACCGCAGCCCTGGAAAAGCTCCTGGCCAAAGGCGTGCGCCGCTTTCTGGTCGCCAACGTGCCCGACATAACGCTGGCCCCGGCCTACCGGACCGAGGCCTACGCCCCGCTCAAGGAACGGGTCGGCGCCGCCGTCCGCGCCGTCAACAGGCTGCTGGACAGCCGCCTGTTCGACCCGGGCGGACTGGCCTTCCGACACCCTGCGGCGGCCATCACGCCCCTCGACGCTTTCGGCCTGTTCAATGATATGGCCACCGGGGACGGGTTCAGGCAGCCGGACGCCCCATGGAACGGCACCTATGCCTATCCCCACGCGAACGGCCATCTGTGGTGGGACGAATGGCACCCTACGACCGAGGCGCACCGCCAAATGGCGTTGGCGGCGCTCGGTGCCCTCGGGGCCGGATAGGGTCCGGGCGCGGGGTCACATCTTCGGTTGGACATCGGTGACCCCGGCCAGGCGGGGGCGGTCGGCCTCCGCCTCGGGCAGGGGAACCACCTCGCACATCGACCGCGCCGAGCGGCCCGCCAATGCCTGGTATTCACGGATGTTCAGCCCGTGCCAATGCATGTCCCGGTCCGTGACTTCCCGCAGTTCCCGGGCGGGCGACCCCACCAGCAGTTGCCGGGGTTTCCCCGCGAAGCCCGCCTTGACGAAGCTCATGGCCGCGACGATGCTCTCCTCACCGATGGCCGCGCCGTCCATGACCACGGCGTTCATGCCGACCAGGGAATCCCGACCGATGACGCAGCCGTGCAGGATCGCGCCATGCCCCACGGAGACGTTCTCCCCGACCACGGTATCCACCCCGCAGTAGCCGTGCATGACGCAGCCGTCCTGCACGTTGGCCCCCCGGCTCACGATCAGCCGGCCGAAGTCGCCGCGCAGGGAGGCGCAGGGGGCGATGTACGCTCCCGGCCCGACGATGACGTCGCCGATGAGCACGGCTGCGGGATGCACGTAGGCGGTGGGATGGACCACCGGCGCCAGCCCTTCGAATTCATAACACGGCATGGGAATACTCCTCGTCGCGCCGTCGGACTCTCGGCCGGGCGCGCCTGCGGCTGTTGCATTTGCGGAACCCGAGCAGCTTCGCACAAACAAGACAAAAATTCAATCGAGATTTTATTTTGATCGCGATTAACGCGCATTCGACAGGTATCAGGAGCGCTCGCATCGGCCTGTCCGGGCAATGTGCTGGTGACGCGGCCCAGCCCGCCTACCGCCTCCTGGGGCTGGTTCCCGCGGAGTAAAAACTGGCCGCCTCCATTTGAAACGTCTCTCCCGGTCAGGCATCTAACAGGCAGGACGCATCCCTTGGGGCCTCGGCTTGACCCGTCGCCCCGTCGCACCGGCGGACGGCGCGCCGCGCTTACGGGGAAAGACGCACCAAACCGCAGAGCAGGAGTTTCCTCCATGCCCACTGATTACAAAGACAGGGTTGCTACTCCTCCCACCAGCTCGACGGGGCGGCCGCCGGGGGCAAGACCTCCATCCCCTACGGCGACGCCGACGTCATCGTCGAGGGCGTGGAGATGACCGCCAAGGAAGTCTGGAATCTCACGCAGCAACCCGCCTTTGGTCGGGAAGAACGTTTCGGCCCGCCTTCGCTTCACTCGAAAGAGGGCGGTTTCCTTTTGTCTCATGCCTTTCGGAAAGGGATCAAAAGGCCTCGCCCAGCAGCGCGTCCAGGGCCGCCCCGTCCTGATCGTTCCGCCGCCACTGCCCGGCCACCGCGCCGTCGCGCATGAGGTACAGGGCGTCCGCCAGCTTGCGGGCCTGGCGCAGGCCGTGGGAGACCACCACCAGGGACAGACGGCTGCGAAGGGAGAGGAGCAGGTCCTCAATGATCTCGGCGGACCGGTAGTCCGCCGAGGCCGTGGGCTCGTCCAGGAGCAGGACCTCCGGCTCCAGGGCCAGGGCGCGGGCCAGGCACAGCCGCTGCTGCTGCCCGCCGGACAGGGTCAGGGCGGCCTGGTCCATGCGCTCGGCCACCTCGTCCAGCAGCCCCACGTCGCGCAGGACCGCGCGCGCCCGGTCACGGGCCTCGTCGCCGGAGACTCCCAGCACCAGCTTGAGGGGCATCAGGAAATTCCGCTCCACCGAGACCGGCAGCACCGAGGGCGTCTGGAAAACCATGCCCACGCGCCGCCGCAGGTCTTCCACATCGGTCTCCGGCGCGTAGGCGTCCACCTCGCCCGAAGACAGGGAGAGGCGCACCGAACCCGTGGTCCGGCAGTCGTCCAAACACTCGTTGAGCCGGTTGACGGCGCGCAGCAGCGTGGTCTTGCCCGATCCGGACCGCCCGGCCAGGACCGTGATTTCCCCGGCGCGAACGTCCAGATCCACGTCCCGGCAGACCGTTCTGCCGTGAAAAGATACCGTCAGGCCCCGAATGGTGGCGATGTTCATGCGCCGTTCCTCCAGCGGTTTTCCATGGCCCGGTGCAGCGCCCCGGCGGCCAGGAACAGGACCGTGGTCAGCGCCAGCAGGACCAGGGCCGCGCCGAATCCGCGCCGCAATTCCTCCGGACCGTGGTACTCCGCCGCCGTGGTGTAGATGTAGAACGGAAGGGCCTCGTATTTGTCCAGCAGCCCGCGCGGGAGCCCCGCATTGGCGACCACGCCGGTGAGCATGATCACGGCCGTGTCCTCGGCGGCCCGGCCGATGGCCAGGACCACGCCGCTCATGATCCCGCGCCCGGCCGAGGGCAGCAGGATGTGGCGGATGGCCTGCCAGCGGGTGAAGCCGAGGCTCGGGCCGAGCAGCCGCAGGTCGCCGGGCAGGGCCGCGAGCGTCGAGGCCGTGGCGTTGATCAGGTAGGGCAGCACCAGAAGCCCCATGCACGCGCCCGAAAGCAGCAGCGAGGTGTTGGCCTCCGGGGCCAGGGTGTGGCGCAGGAAAAGGATCAGGGCGAAGCCGAAGAGCCCCATCAGGATGGACGGCGCGCCCGCCAGGACGTCCACGCACAGCGACAGGGCGCGGCCCGGCCAGCCCGAGGCGTATTCGGCGAGGTAGACCCCGGCCAGGATGCCCGTGGGCACGGCGGTCAGCCCGGCCAGGGCGACCACGCCGACCGTGCCGACGCAGGCGGGCCAGATGCCGTCCCAGACCGGGGCGGAGCGCAGCAGCGCGGCCAGGGGATCGGTGTCGCCGAAGAAAAGGGAAAGCCCGAGGGCGGGATGGGACTGCCGGACCAGATAGAAGACCAGCCCGGCGACGACGAATACGGGAAGCGCGGCGCAGAGCCAGCAGCAGGCGGTGAAGACCGGGGTGCGGCTCATGCGCCCTCCCCGGCCCGGACCCAGCGC
>JAZHDH010000249.1:0-2735 GCA_036584335.1 Pseudodesulfovibrio sp.
GTTCGTCGAGCAGGTCGGTCAGGCTGTCCGTGTCGGGCAGGAGCTGGCGGAGGGGACCGGTTGCGGTCGATTGCGGAGCCGCCCGAGGCGCGCGCCGACGCGCGGCTGGCCGGACTGGTGGCGGATATCCGCGCCCTGGCCGCCCGGCGGGCGGAGGCCCGGACGGGCGCTGACGCGGTGGGGGCGGCATTGCGGGCCGTTGAAGAGGACATCCGCCGGGTGGCGGACGAACTGGGGCATTGCCCGACCTGCGGCGCGCGCCTCGACGGCGCAAGCCTTCTCGATCACGGGAGGTCCCATGACGTTTGAGACCGTCCGGGCCAACGGCCTGTTCCTGGTTGCGGACCCGCACCTGGCGGACAACCCGCCCGGCCAGCGGCTCGAAGGCTATCTCGATCAGATCATGACCAAGCTGACCGCCTGTCTGGAGCGCGCGGATGCGCTGGGCATGGTCCCGGTGCTGCTGGGCGACCTCTTCCACTGGCCGCGCGACAACTCCAACAAGATGCTTGTGGACCTGATCCGGCTTTTCGGCGGCCGCGCCGGGGCGCGCAAGGTCTGGGCTCTTGTAGGCAACCACGACAAGTACCAGTCCCGGTTCACGGACGACGTTTCCCTGGCCGTGTTGGAGACCGCTGGAGTCTTGCGGTTGATGAAGGACGACGGCCCGCAGTTCGTGCTCGAAACCCCCGAGGGCGGCGCATTGGTCTGCGCCAGCCCGGACGGCACGCCCCTGCCGAAGGGACATGACCGGCGGCCGGGTGAGCCCGAGACCGTGATCTGGCTCACCCACCACAACATCCGTTTTCCCGAATTCCTGGACCGGGCCTACGCCATCAGGGAATTGCCGGGCATCGACTGGGTCATCAACGGCCACATCCACCGGCCGCAATTGACCGTGACCAAGGGGCGGACCACCTGGGCCAACCCCGGCAACATCACCCGGCTGACCTTCTCCCGGCGATCCATGGTCCGTGAGCCCGCCGCCGCCATCTGGACCCCGGGCTGCGAGGAACTCCAACGATGGCCCGTGCCCTATCTTCCTTTCGCCGAGGTCTTCCCCGATCAGGAACTGCCGCCCGAAGAGCGGGAGGCCGAGGGTGATTCGGATTTCATCAAGGGTTTGGAGCGGTTGGCCTGGCGGCGCACCCACGAGGGCACCGGGCTGAAACAATTTCTGCAAGACAACCTGAACCCGGAGACGCCCGAGGGGGCGCTCATCTGGGAGCTCTACGAGGAGGCGATTCATGGTGCGGAGTAACCCCAACCAAACAGGGACAACACAGGATGCTCAATTGGAACAGGAGCTTAATGAACTTCGTCACCAATACGAGCAACTGCGGGACCAGAAGGTCCGCGCCGAACAGGACATGGCCAACCTGACCAGCCAGCTGGAATCGCTCCAGGCCCAGGCCCAGGCCGAATACGGCACGGACGACCCCGACGAACTGCAAGCGCTTCTGGAGAAAAAACGCCAGGAGAACGAGCGGGTTGTCGCCGAATACCGCCAGCATGTCCAAAAGATGCAAGCCGATCTTTCCCGGGTGGAGCAAGAGGCCGGGGGAGACGGCCGGTGAACCCGGAACCCCAGCCCGATCTGCGCGAGATGGAGCGCCGCCACGACCGGCTCTCGGCCCTGGCCGAGGCGCATCACGCCGAACACGCCCGCCTGCGCCAGGCGCTCGCCTCCACGCGCGCTTTCCTGGCGCTTGCGCCGTCCGCCCGGCAGGTCCTGGAAGACCTCTCCACCACCCTCTTCGGCTCCGTCCTGGACGAGGTGGAGGCCAACCTGACCCACGCCGTGCGCGAAATTCTGGGCCAGGACCGCGTGGTGACCAGCCTGCGCGAGGTCAAGAACAATCGGCTGCAAATCCATTTCCAGATCCAAAATCAGGGAAACGAGAAGGAGATCGAGGACATCATGACCGGCCAGGGCGGCTCGGTCTGCAACATCCTCTCGGTGGGCCTGCGGCTCATCGCGCTCTCCCGCCTCGACCAGGCCCGCCATCGCCCCTTCCTCGTGCTCGACGAACAGGACTGCTGGCTCCGGCCCGCGCTCATCCCCCGCTTCATGCAGCTCATCAACGAAATCGCCGCCCGGCTCGACCTGCAATTGCTCGTCATCAGCCACCACCCCATCGACCTCTTCGCCGGAGCCGCCGACCGGATATTCGAACTGCGGCCGGATAGGGAGCAGGGGGCCGTGATAAGACAGGTGAAGTAGGGGGGGAGAGGCGGGGAATGCCTCCGGCGGCTTAAGGCCGAGGGCCTTAAGAATCCCATTTCCGGCTGCGCCGGGGGAGGAGCTTGGGAAAGCGTGCGCTGACGGGGTTGGCGGGGGCGGCTGTGCGGCGTCCGCAAATCTTCGGGCCGGGACGAAACCACCCTTCGGGATGGCTTCGCCCCGGCCCGAATCTTTCCGGACAGTGCCCACGCCGTGTGGACCGGGTGGGCGGAACTTGAAGGTCATGCCATTACGGCGTCTGGAACATTGTCGGGGAGGGGGCTATCTGAATCTTTTCCCCCTTTTCGCGTCCATTGGTCCGTATCTGCTTCGGTTCTTCCTGCCCAATCCCCTTAACCCGCCCCGCGAAGCGAAGGCAGAAAGTTTTGGAAGGGAGATGGGGATGAGGGTCCGGGGGAAGGGGAAGAGGGGAACCTTTTCCAAAAGGTTCCCCTCCCTGATTACCGCAATTTATGACAGGGCGGGCAACCGAACTGTTAAATCGACTCTG
>JAZHDH010000250.1:0-14831 GCA_036584335.1 Pseudodesulfovibrio sp.
GCGTGCACGTCATCGACAACAAGACCGGCAACGTCAAGAAGTTCCGCGTCCTGTAGTCACCGATCCGAACCATCAACAAGGAGGCCCGGTTTTCCGGGCCTCTTTTTTTGGAACGTAGCCTTTTGGCTCCCCGTGTCGGTCGCGAGAGTCGCAGCCTTGTCTATTTGGTCGAACAGTCCCCAAAGGGGTCCGGAGGGGCAAGCCCAGGCGGGGCAGTCACCACCGCTGCGGCCAACCGGGTTCGGCCCAAGAGCTGCCGCTGCCCGCCGGAGGCGAAAGTAGCCGTCAATGCCGTCGCAGGCGGCTCCCACCCCCGAGTCTGCCGCTTGGGAAGACACGTCTATGCGCTTCATTCGGGCGCTATCGGGGCTCCAGGCCGGAACCGGGGAAATTTATGGCTGACAAGGGTCGCCGCCGTGTGGCATGATCATGAAATATTCAGTCGCAGAGGTGGGTTGGCCCACTTTTTTGGGCTGCATCCGTATCAACATCAGCGACGACGGTACCCCATGAAACCACGTTTCCTGTTTCTCACGGTCTTCCTTTTTCTCGCCCTTCCCGGCTGCGCCACCCGAACCCTGGTCTATGATCCGGCGCAGTGCATCTACATCGAGCCTTTCGATCCGCCCGCCAAGCTGCTGCCCGATCTCGGGCTGAGGCAGGACGACCCCCAGCTTCTGATCGATCCGGAGATGTTCGACTGCTTCCGGCAGACCGTGACCAGGGAGCTGGCCAAGCATGGCGTCCGCACCTGCGACAAGCGCGAAGACAGTGTGTATTCGCTGACCATTGTCCAGCTGCTGCCGTACAAGAGCAATATCCCTGCACCGTTGCCTCTGCCTGTGCTCAACATGACCGACCTGATCCTTCAGACCGGCGCCACGCTGGCTGGTTTCTATGGTCGCAAGGGGTACGATTTCGCAGCCGAGGTCTGCCACGGTGCGGACTACGAGCTGCAATACACTGTCGGTCTCAGCCAGCGGGTAAAGGGAGCGCCGCCCATCAGCAAGTGCCTGGATTCGGGCCGCATGTACCACTACGGGGACCCCACGCCCGACAAGCTGGCCCTGGTGCGCGAGGTGGTCGTGGCCATTGCCGAGGGCGCGGCCGCCGCCGTGGTCGAACTGAACGAAGGGAAATAGCCCGGCGGGCCATCCCGGCGCGGGTTTGACCTGTGCCGGGCCGTGGGCTACTGCTGGGGCATGCCTTCCCTGCGCAGCCGACCCCTGCTGCGGTATGTCCATGCCGCGCCCTGGCCGTATCTGACGGCTTCCCTGGCCCTGGCCGCCGCCCTGGCGCTCAAGGGGGTGGGCATGGCGCACTGGGTCGGCGGCGATCTGCCTCGGGCTGCCGCATGCGGGGGCTGGGGCGCGGGCTGGCTGGTGGTGGCCTTCTTCGCCCTGGCCGACGCCGTGTCGCGCTACCGCGAATATCGGCGCATCCGGGCCATGTTCCTCCGGTTCGGCTACAGCGACCGCATCCTGGAGCCCCTGGCCCGGTCTCGCTGCCAGCGTGACGCCGCCGTTTTCGCGGCCGAGGAGACCGGGCACGGCCGCCGCGCCCGCGCCTATTTCGCCTCCATGGGCTACCGCTGGTACCACCTTCTGCCCGACCTCGTGGTGCGCAATCCCCTGGCCTTTCTCAGCCCGCGCTTCCTGCGCTCCTCCTTCCTGCCCGGGAAGAAGGCCCGATCCTGAACCGGCTGCCCGCAAACGGCGCAAGGCCCGGAACGATTGCCGTTCCGGGCCTTGCGCCGTTTCGGGAGGAGAGGCCTACAGCATCTCGTGCCGGTATTCCTCGCCGCCCAGGAGATTGACCATGTCGCGCAGGATCTTGAGCGTTTCCTGCGCTTCCTTTGGGTCGAGCTTGCGCAGGGCGAACCCGGCGTGGATGATCACGTAGTCGCCCAGGGTCACTTCTTCGTCCAGGAGCATGATGGACGCCTGGACCGTGGTGTCGCCCTCACCCACCTTGCAGGTGGCGAAGCCGTCATTGATCTCGATTATTTCGGCTGGTATCGCGAGGCACATAAATCTTCTCCATTGCTGGGTTGGTGGTGGTGCGCGGGGTGTAGGCGCCTCCGGCCGTTTCCACTTCCTCGAGCACCAGGGCCATGACCTCGGGCAGCTTGGCTTCGAGCTCCGGGGAAAGGGCCGCGGACAAGTCTTCGTAGTTCACCGGTTCAACGCCGTAGAGGATCACGTCGTCAGGCACGTTGCCGATCAGGCTGCACCGGGACAGGGTGTCGAGCAGGTCGGTCTGGTGCATGGAGTTGGTGAACGCGCACGCCTTCTTGAGGTCCTTGCCGAGCAGGCGGAAAACGTCGCCCGGCTTGCCCTCGTTGAGCACGATGTCCACGATGATCAGGTAGTCCGCCTCCATGATCGGTCCCATGAGGCGCAGCCCCAGCGTGCCGCCGTCGAGCACGGAAACGTTGGGGGAAAACTCGTATCGCTGTTCCAGTTCCTCGGCGACCCGGACGCCGAAACCCTCGTCGGTATAGAGGATGTTGCCGACGCCGAGGATCAGGATGTTCTTTTCCGTTTCAGACATAGGTATTCCTTAGTCAACGGGGCAAGTTTTCGCAAGGTGAAATCATGATTTTACCGGCGGATGCGGGGGATTTGCGCTGCCGGTCACGCCTTGCGCAGGGTGTGCAGGGTGATCTCGGGCACGGTGCCCAGGCGCATGGGCGGACCCCAGTAGCCCGTGCCTTGATTGACGTAGAGTTGCGTTCCTTCGTGCCGGTACAGGCCGCGCACGTAGGGCTGGAAAAGGTGGATGGCCAGGGTGTAGGGGAAATACTGCCCGCCGTGGGTGTGGCCGGAGAGCTGGACGTCCACCCCGGTGCGGCTGGCCTCGAACACCGAGCGCGGCCGGTGGGCCAGCAGGATGGAGACGTCGTGCTCCGGGGCGTTCGCCATGGCGGCCTCGGGCGACGAGGCGTGGGCCGGGAGGATGCGCGCGGCGTCATAGTCCGTGACCCCGGCCATCAGGATGCGCCCCCGGCCCGTGTCCACCAGCCGGTGCTCGTTGACCAGGGGGGTCATGCCGAGCTGCCGGACCTTGGCCAGCCAGGGGATGACGCCGGAGTAATATTCGTGGTTGCCCGTGCAGAACCAGACCCCGTGCGGGGCTCGCAGGTCGGCGAAGGGCTGCACCGCGCCCTGCAGGGCGGCGACCGAGCCATCGACCATGTCGCCGGTATGCACGATCATGTCCGGGGAGAGCCTGTTGACCTCGTCCACCACCTTCTGCGCCCAGTCGCGGCCCAAGGTGATGCCGATGTGCGTGTCGGAAATCTGGGCGATGGTGAAGCCGTCCAACCCGTATGGCAGATTCGGGATGACGAGGTCGTTGCGCAGCACGCTGGGGGTGCGGTTGGCCTCGTAGAAGGCGTAGCCCGAAAGCGGCACCGTGGCCGCCAGCAGGGTGGCATTGGTGGCGTTGAGCAGGAAGCGGCGGCGGGTCATGTCCGGGCCGGTGAAGATGGTTCGCTTCCTGTGGCGGCCGCCCAGCTTGCCGAGGAGCGAGCCGATGCGCCGGGCCAGGATGGGCAGGTCGCGGGCGGCCATCAGCGCCACCAGCAGGGAGGCCAGGCCGAAGGCGGAATAGCCCAGCCAGTTGAGGAGGCTGACCGCGTCCCCTTCGATGCCCGACAGGCGCGCGTGGCGCAGCAGCGGGTGCGTGAACAGGGCCAGGGCCACCAGAACCCAGGCCGTCAGCTTGCGCGCCCGGCTCAGTGGCGCGGGTTCGATCAACCGCCACCCGATATACAGGGTGAGCAAGGTGGCGACGGCCAGGACGACGAGCCGGAAGGACATGCGCAATTCTCCATGTTGGGGGATTCACCTCTCATAGTCACTTGGGATGGATTGTCAAATGTGTGCAGCGCCGACACCGGGACTCGCTCAAACGCCGGGACACCAGGGGCGACAACCCGGCCTGCCGCCGTGGCGTCTTCCGACGGCGATGCGTCGGCGCGGCCATCGGGACGGACGCGGGTTGCATAGCCGCAACGGACGCGCCCGGCGCGACCGGCCCGGATTCCCGGGTTCCCTGTCCGGGGGAGGCATAGAGCGGTGGCGGGCGAGGGCGGTAACGCCGAAAGCCCCATCGGCGCCGCGACCCTCATCGTGGAGGGCGTGGCCCTGGCTCGCGACCCTGTGGCCGTGCTGGCCGGGGGGGGCGTCCCAAGGTCCGCTTCGCCCGAGGACCGGCTCTCGCCGTCTGCCTGCATGAAAAGCGCAGGGCCGGGGGGGGCGTTCCCGTGGCCTGTTTCACGCCCGGCGGGGTTGACAGCCGTGGAGCCAGCAGGCTCATGGGGTGGCGGGGATTCGGGAGAATATCCCAGTGTTGTTGTTCGTAATTGCTGTGGAATGCGCGTTCGGGGCTGTTCCAAAGCGCAAGCGCTTGTGGCAAGCCGATTCCTCGCCGGGCTGCCCCTGTTTCGTTCACCCCGGCGGAGGGCCTTCTGTCGAAAACCGATCCCCCCCAAATCGAAATATTTTTTTTCTAAACTAGGTCTAGAAAAAAGTTAAATATATTCGCCTGATGATCCTGCTGTAACTGTGGATATCTTTTCCAGAGTTTTGTTAATCACCAATAACGTCCATAAAACGCCACTATCCGCCTGATTAAGCAAAAAATATTTTTGGACCCCCTGTACAAAATCCGGCCCTTGGGCTATCACTGCAGACACGTTCCGGCTCTGTCGAACCGCCCGAACGGGCCTTGCCGGAACCGGGCGGCCCCGGCTTCGGGGGAAGCAATGGGGGCGGCCCGGTTGTTTTCCCGGGGCGCAGGGGCCGAAAGCCAAAGCGCCAACCGCCGTATCGAAACATCAAGGAGAGGAAGCAGGATGAACGAGCCCGCAGGGGTATGGAACTACGTGCGCGGTTTCGAAAAACTGAGCATGTGCGACTGGCCCGGCCGCCACACCTGCATCGTTTTTCTCGGCGGCTGCAACCTGCGCTGCCCCACCTGCCACAACTACCAGCTCGCCTGGGACATGCATTCCCTGCCCGTCATCGACGCGGGCCGGATCAAGGCCTTTCTGCGCGACCGAAGCGGCTGGCTGGACGGCGTCACCGTCACCGGCGGCGAGCCGACCATCGTGCCCGGCGTGGGCGAGCTGCTCTTCGAGATCCGCAAGGCGGGCCTGCCCGTCAAGGTGGATACCAACGGCATGCGCCCCGAAGTGGTCGAGGATCTCCTGCATTGTCGGCTGGCCGACGTCTTCGCCGTCGACGTCAAAGGCCCCTTCGACAAATATCCCGCCCTGACCGGCAACGCCGTTTCGGCCCTGAGCGCCGAGCGCAACCTGAGCCGCATCTTCGCCCTGGCGGAAAAGAGTCCCGGGGCGTTTTATTTTCGCACCACCCGGGTTCCCCTCCTTGCGGAAAGGGACCTGGAGACCGCCCGGAGCTATCTGCCGCCCGGATGCAAGCTGACCCTACAGAATTACGTGCCCCCAAGGAGGAAGACGGAGCATGCCCAGCCAGATCATGAAGAGAGACGGCCGGTTGGAGACGTGGTCTACTGACCGCATCGCCCAGGCCATTTTCAAAGCCCTCGCCGCCAGCGGCATCAAGGACCCCCTGCTGGCCAAACGTCTGGCCAAGAAGGTCGAAGGCAAGCTCGTCGGCATGGACATCCCCGAACAGGAGCATGTCCAGAATACGGTCGAGCAGGTGCTCATGGAATCCCGCCAGTTCGAGATCGCCAAGAAGTACATCCTCTACCGTGAGAAGCGCCGCCAGCTCCGCTCCCAGAAGGAAGCCTACCTCGACATCAAGGACGTCATCGACACCTACCTCGACCAGGCCGACTGGCGCGTGAACGAGAACGCCAACATGACCCATTCCTTCCAGGGACTCATGCTCCATCTGTCGGGAACGGTCCAGGCGCGCTACGCCCTCGAAAAGTACCCCGAGGAAGTCCGCCTCGCCCACGAGCACGGCTACTTTCACATCCACGACCTTTCCTTCGGCCTGGCCGGATACTGCGCGGGCTGGTCCCTGCGCGACCTGCTGCTCGAAGGTTTCAACCTCGAAGGCCGCGCCTCGGCCGGTCCGGCCAAGCACTTCGACACCGCGCTCGGCCAGATGAACAACTTCCTGGGCACCCTCCAGAACGAATGGGCCGGAGCCCAGGCGTTCAACAACGTGGACACCTACCTCGCCCCGTTCATCCGCCACGACGGCCTGAGCTACGACCAAGTCCGCCAGTGCATGCAGAAATTCGTGTTCAACCTGAACACCACCTCGCGCTGGGGCGGCCAGTCGCCGTTCACCAACCTTTCCTTCGACCTCGTGCCGCCCAAGCACATCGCCACCGAGCCGATCATCATCGGCGGCGAGTACGACGAGGAGCTGACCTACGGCGACTTCACCGAAGAGATGCGCATGATCAACAAGGCCTACATCGAGGTCATGCTCGAAGGCGACTACCACTCCCGCATCTTCTCCTTCCCCATCCCGACCTACAACGTCACCACCGACTTCCCCTGGGAATCCGAGATCGGCGAGCTGCTCATGAAGCTCACCGCCAAGTACGGCGTGCCCTACTTCCAGAATTTCATCAGTTCCGACCTCAACCCCGAAGACGTGCGCTCCATGTGCTGCCGCCTCCAGATGGACCTGCGCGAACTGCGCAACAAGACCGGCGGCCTCTTCGGCGCGGGAGACCTCACCGGCTCCATCGGCGTGGTCACCCTCAATCTGCCCAAGCTCGCCTATCTCGCCCAATCCGAGGACGACTTCCTCGAACTCATCGAGGAATACGCCGAACTGGCCAAGGACTCCCTGGAGTTCAAACGCAAGATCATCAACAACAACCTCACTGCGGGCATGTTTCCGTTTTCTCGCCGCTACCTGAAGAACGGCTACAAGGGCCACTTCTCCACCATAGGCCTGCTCGGCGGGCACGAGGCCTGCCTCAATCTCATCGGCAAGGGCATCGAAACCGAAGGCGGCATCCGCCTGATGCGCCGGGTCTTGAACCACCTGCGTCGCCTCACCGCCCGCTTCCAGGAGGAGACCGGCAACCTCTACAACCTCGAAGCCACGCCCGCCGAAGGCACCAGCTACCGTCTGGCCAAGATCGACAAGGCGCTTTACGCCGACATCAAGGCCCAGGGCAACGGCACCCCGTACTACACCAACTCCACCCAACTGCCCGTGGGCATCTCCCAGGACGTCTTCTATGCCCTGGAACACCAGAATCAGCTCCAGCCGCTCTACACCGGCGGCACCGTGTTCCATACCTTCCTGGGCGAGGCCGTCACCGACCCCAAATCGCTCAAGAACTTCATCCTCAAGGCGTTCACCAAGACCAAGATCCCCTACATCTCGGTCACGCCCACCTTCTCCATCTGCAAGGAGCACGGCTACATCCTGGGCGAACACTTTGAATGCCCCACCTGCGGACAGGAAGCCGAAGTCTATACCCGCATCGTCGGCTACTACCGGCCCGTTTCGCGATGGAACAAGGGCAAGCAGGCCGAATACGCCGACCGCGTCGTGTTCAGCGACTGCCTGTGCAGCTAGCGTAGGTCTTCCCTCCGCAAGAGGAAGCGGAGCCAGAGGATAGTGAATGTGAGCCCCTGCCGCGAAAGCGGCAGGGGTTCGCGCATTTCGGCGGGCCGGATGGGGGAAATGATGCCTCCGGCGGTTCCAGGGCGAGGGCATTCAGGACCTGTCAACGGCGCGAAAAGCCGTAAACGATCAACCGGAAGGCTGCTTATCTATGTTATTTCAATTGGTTGAAAATCCATATTCGCCACAAAAGCCATGGTTGCCGCTAAAAACGACACTTGGATGGCACGCTGAATTTGCCGGAAAGAGAAGCGGGAGGAATTGGTGCTCGCCCAATCGTTCGGTATTCGACTCAGAAGTAGTACACGCACCGGAGTTCGGCCTTGGCTGCGTTGAGCTTGTTGCCGAATTCGGTGTCGGAGGAACCGAGCGGCAGGATGAGCCGGGGCCGAAGCTCGAAGTCGGACGCGAGCATGTAGGACGCCTCGGGATTGAGCGAAAGGCTGCGGTCCCCGAGGTTCATGATGACGGTCGTTGTCGTCGTCAGGTAGAGGATGTCGAAAGGTTCCTTTTGGGACACCCGGAAATACAGGTAATCCTGTCCGACGCTGCTCCGGTTGTAGTCGGACGACACCTGTTTGCTTTTGTTCAGGTCGGCGGCGTTCCCCGTGGCCTGGTAGGTGTCGTAGGCAGCGTGGACAAAGTCGTAGTAGGATTTCAGTTGCGAGGCGGTGTACCCCTCTCCGTTGTGGTAGTATTCGAGGAGATAGGTCGTTTCACTCTCGGTCAGGTATCGCGCGCCCAGAAGGAAGCTCCAGGCGTCGTGTTTGTGGACGTTGCCGGTCCCGTCGTCGGTGAAAACCGTCTTCTCATGGCCCAGCCGGACAGCGGTTTCGCCGTGGAGGGCGAAATTGTCGGTGATGTTCGCGGCAAAATCGAAACCGAGGGACGTATCGTAATGATCGCCAGCCATGGCCATGACGTCCATGTCCACGTCGGACAGCAGGAAGTAGAGCTTCCCCCCGTAGAGGGTGCTTTCGTCCGTCGCCAGCCCCGTGTTCACCCGTTCCCACACGGGGACGATTACCGGCGTGAACGCCAGCGTCTGCAACGGGCCGGCAAAGCTGAAGATGGTGTCGGCGAGGCCCATGACGTAGCCCTCGCGGCTTTGGTCCGGGTCGTCCACGTCCTTGGGGCGGCTGGCGAAGCTCACGGGGTTCCAGGCATATCCCTTGCCCCATTTGAGGACCTTTTTCCCGGCCTCCAACGTGAAACGCGGGTCCGGCCTCCAGGCGGCCACGCCTTCCTCAAGCATGACCTCCCCGGCCCAATGCCTGTCGTCCTTGAAGAAAACCTCCGACGGCTCGTCCGGCTTGGCGGCCGCCGAAAGGGGCAGCTGGCTCCATGCGACGTCGGCGCGCGGACGGGCGTATATTCCGAACGTCTCGTATTTCAGTGACATTTCAGGCTTGAGCTGAAGCAGCACGTCCCCCTGAAGCTCGTCCTGCCGCGAGTTGTAGAAGCGTTGCTCATACACCGCAGAATCCCTGTTCAGGAGGCGCTCGTACATCCGCAGCTCGCCCTGTCCCCAGAATTCGAAGTGTTTTTCCTCTGCGGCGGGAATATCAAAATCCGCATCATACAGGGGGGCGTCTTGGGCAAAGGCCGACATCGCGGCGACCAGCACGAGCGCCAGACCTATAAGAGGCCCGGTCCAGGCGTCGGCTTTCATCAACCCGTTTCCCGCCATTACTGACGAAGGGTTTCGATCCGCGGCAGGTAATTGAGGGTGAAGACTTCATCCGAGAAGTCCCTGGCCTTCATCCTGGCGAAGATCATCACCGAGAGATACCCCTTGTGGAGCGGGCTGTCCGTCTCGATGATGGCCGGGCGGACGAATCCGTCGCCGAAGTCGGTCATCTTCTTGAAATGCAGGGTCTTGATCAGCATCCCGGACGCCGCGAGACACTTGATCTCCGTCGGAACCAACCGGTCCTTCGCCACCAGCATCTCCAGCCTGTCGTAGGCAACCTCGTTGGTCTTCGCCTTCAGGCGAAGCACGTAGGCGTCGCCGTTTTCCTCCATGGATTCCGGCGTGTATTCGGCGCTGTAGTCGAGGCGCATGATGTCGGCGTTGTTGAAGATGCCGCCCGTCACCGATTGCAGGCTGGTTATCCTGACCGGCTTGGCCACGCTCGGGATGTGGAGCCACATGTTGTCGCCCAGGCGCAGGGTCGCGCGTCCCTTTTCGCTGGAAGGCTCCAGAAAGACGGAGGCCACCATGTCCTGCCCCTTCTTGATGGTGTACAGGACGTATTCCCTCCTGCTCCCGTCCGGTTCGATGTTGATGAGCTTGCGGTAGGATTCGTAGCTTACCGGGGCGAGGTTGCGGTCCACGGTCAGGAGCACTTCCCGGGCGTCCATGGCGGAAGCCTGCCCGCCGCCGACAAGGACAAGGCAGGCGGTGAAAACGAACAGAACATATTTGCAGCAGTGCATTTGGGGTATCCTCCTGTGGTTATACGTGACCGAGCGCATCGACTGGTTCCATCCGGCTCGCCTTCCACGCGGGCTGCAGCGCCGCCAGGGCGGAAGCGATCAGGACGATGGCCGACAGGAGGAGCATTTCGCCGGGATTGATGTCCGGACGCACGATCAGGTTGTCCATGCGTCCGAAGGAGAACGCCACGCCCGCCGCCTTGAAGGCGAGCAGGCCGCCCACCCCCAGGATCAGGCCGAGCACCGTCCCCAGCACGCCCAGGAGCACGCCCTCGGCCACGAAAAGCGACATGATCGTTCCGGGGGACGTCCCCATGGCGGCGATGGTCCCTATTTCCCGCACGCGCTCGAAGACCGACATCAGCATCACGTTGAGTACGCTGATCAGGACGATGGCGACCATGACGATCTTCACCGTGACCAGCATCAGGTCGATCATGCTCGCGATGTTGGAGAACGGCGACAGCTTGTCCCAGGTGTGCAGCTCGAAGGCGGGCTGTCCCTTCTTGTTCTTGACCTCTCCGAGCGTTGCCGTGAGCGACGCGGCGACGGGCTTCAGCTTGTTGAAGTCGGAGACCCGGACGACGATCTCGGTGACTTCGCCCGGTTCGGTGCGCAGGAGGCTGCGGGCGTCTTCGATGTGCATGTAGGCGTCCTTGCCGCCAGGCCCCATGATGTCCTCGATGATTCCGGCAATCTGAAATTCCATGCCGTTGACCGAACCGTCCTTGTTGGTGGCGACCAGCACCACGGAGTCGCCGGGTTTCATCCCCAGGCTCGTGGCCACTTTTTCGGGGACCACGACCTGGCCCTTTTCGAGCAGGTCCTCGCCGGGACCGGGGGCGCCCTGCTGCATTCTGCCCGCCAATGACGTGCAGACGGCCGTTTCCCGTTTCGGATCGATGGCCGAAAGCCTGACGTTGGTGCTTTCCATGTAGTTGCTGAGGACCGCGCCGAGCTTCAGCCGGGGCGCATACGCCTCCACGCCGGGGGTGGCGTCGAGGGTTTCCGCGATTTTTTTGTATGCCTGCCCCTTCATGTTCAGGTTGAGCGGCATGGTGTCGATGGACGAAAAGTAGCCCTTGCGATGGATTTGCAGGTGGCCGATGCTCGAATCCGTGATGATGCCGATCATCATGGACTTGAACGACCCGGCGAGGCCCGAGAACATGACCACCATGCACACGCCGATGACGATGAGCAGGGAGGTGAGGGCGGTGCGCCGCTTGTAGCGCGCCAGGTTGCGCAGGGCGATCTTGAAGATGTTAAGCATGGTCCGTGCCTCCCTGGACAAGCGGGTTTCCGTTCAGCAGCCTGCCGTCCTCGATGCCGTGCACCGCGTCGGCGTGTTCGACTATGCGCGGATCGTGGGTGGAGAAGACGAAGGTCGTCCCGTAGGTGTCCCGCATTTTTTTCATCAGATCGATGATCTTGTGGGCCGTGTCATGGTCGAGATTCGCGGTGGGTTCATCCGCCAGCACCACTTCCGGGTTGGTCACCAGCGCCCGGGCCACGGCCACACGCTGTTTCTGTCCGCCCGATATCTGGTCCGGCCGCTTGTCCTTCTGGTCGGCCATGCCCACGGCCTCCAGGACGGCCATCACGCGTTCCCGCCGTTCGCTCGCGGGGGTCCGGCTGATCATGAGCAAGGGGTATTCAATATTCTCGTACACGCTCAGGACCGGGATGAGATTGAACGACTGGAAGATGAAGCCGAGATGCTTGCCGCGAAAATTCGCCGCCTCCTTCTTGCCCAGGGTGTCCACCCTCGCGCCCGCCACCCGGACTTCCCCGGACGACGGCTTGTCCATGCAGCCGATGATGTTGAGCAGCGTGGTCTTGCCGCTGCCCGAAGGCCCCACGAACGTGACGAGTTGCCCCTTTTCGATAGAGACGGTGACCTGTTTCAAGGCTTCGGTCTCGACCTGTCCCGTCAGGTATGTTTTTGAAATGCCGTTCAGTTCGATCAGCGACATGGTTTTCTCCTGTACGCACGGCCAGGGGCATCCTCGGCCGTGCCGTTACTTTCGTTCCGGCTTCTCTCCGGCTATTACGCCCAATCCGGACGCATGCCCTTTATAATCCTGAATAGCCTTTATCAGTCCGGAGAACTGATCCGGCCGCAACACATCTTTTTCACGGAGCAGAAGACGGAGCACCTCGTCCTTCATGCCGCCCTGGTTCGCAAGAATCTTTTTCTGGATGGCTCTGATCGCCTCTGCATCGGCAACCGGTTCGGCCAGCAACTCCAGCATCCGCTTTCGCAACCGCGTCGTTTCCCGGCGGATGCGATCGGTGTTGGTCTTGAAGGCCAGCGCATAGGGCTCCAGCGCCTTCCATTGTTCGGGAGTCACCTGCACGCCTTCATACCGCGCCGCAAGGAGTTGGTCCCCCGAGCGGCGGGGCGCTCCGGACGACGCCGGATCTTGTCCTTGAAAATGTTGCATCCCCCAGAACAGGACGAAGGCGATGTTCAATCCCACCGACAGGGCCAGCAATGACCGCTTCAGATACTGCATGGACTACAACCTTCCTCCGCCGTCGAACCCGGCCAGCACCGCAGCCTCGACCGACCCGCCGGGGGCCGCGCTCAGGGACGCGAAGACCGCATTCTCCGTCCGCATCATGACCCGTTCCGAAACCGGCTCGCCGTGGCTGTTCCACCCGAGCAGGCCGCCCAGAAGCAGACCGACCGCCAGGGCGGATGCCGTGGCCGTCGCCCCCAGCCATCTGCGGACGATTGCCCGGAAGCCTCCCCTGTCCGGGGCGTCGAAGTACTCCCGCGAGGCGCGGGCCATGATCCGGTATTCCAGATCTCCCGGCATCTCCGGGGTGCCCGGGGAGGCAAGAGGCGCTTCCAGCGCCTCCAAATCGGCAAGGCGGGCGCGGCAGAATGCGCAACCGTCGAGATGGCGTTTCATGTTCCGCATGTCCCGCTCGGACAGTTCGCCGTCCAGGCAGGCGGAAAGGCGTGTATGGCAATTTCGGCAAAGCATGTGCGGCAACCTCATTTTCATTAAACGACCCAATTTGGGAAAACCCCCGCCTTTGATCGAAAAAAATTCAGCGTGATCCCAATTTTTCCCGCAACGCCTCGCGTCCCCTGGACAGCAACCGCTCGACACCCTTCCGCGATGACTCAAGGACTGCGGCCATATCATCATAACCGAGCCCTTCGTAGTAGCGGAGTACGACGGCCATGCGTTGGCGGGGGGGGAGGGCGTCCAATGCCCTGCGCACGCGGGCCGCGTTCTGGCTCGTCATCAACGCCTCCTCCTGCCCGGGGGACGAATCGGCCAATTCCGGATAGTCGTCCGCCTGTACCGTTTTCTTCCTTTTTGCATGATCCAGGCAGAGCCGGGATATGATGACGTGGAAGAACGTCTTGAAACGCGCGGTGCGGCGGTAGCGGCCCGACGCGGCAAGCAGCCTGATGAAGGCGGCCTGGACGATGTCCTCGGCCTCGCCCCCGGAGCCGAGAAACCGGCAGGCCACGCCCCAGGCCCAGGACTGGTGACGCCGGACAAGTTCGCCGAAGGCCTGCCGGTCCCCGTTGCCCGAGGCCTCCAGCAGAACTTCGTCCGGGAGTTGCGCGTGGGGCCGATCAGGCAATCCACCGCCTCCGGATGTTGTGGAGGCTCGCCCAGAACAGCGCCGCGCAGAACAGGCCGAGCACGGTCAGGTCCAGGTGCCAGGGCAGGATGTGGCCGCCGTGGACCGCGCCATGCAGGACGTCGGCCCCGTAGGTCAGGGGCAGGAAGTAGGACACGGGTTGGAGCAGGGCGGGCAGCTTTTCGATGGGGAAGAAGAGTCCGCACAGGAAGATCATGGGAAAACGGAAGAAGTTGGAAAAGGTCTGCGCCTCGAACACCTCGCTGACGGCCACCGCGATGAACAGTCCCTGGAACGTGGAGGCCACGGCGATGAGGATCACGGCGGGGATGAACTGCGCCCAGGCGATCTGGCCGAGGTCGGCCAGGAACAAGGCCATGAGCACCGGCACGAAGGCGTTGCACACGCCGAAAAAGATCGCTCCGCTCGTCTTGGCGAGCATCAGCAGCTCGAAAGACATGGGCGCCAGCAACAGCCGCTCGAAGGAGCGGTTTTTCTTCTCGAAGGTCACCGTGACCGCGAGCATGGAGGTGGTGCCGAACAGGATGGAGATGGCCACCACGCCGGGGAGCAGTTGCGGAATGCTTTCCAGCCCGGTCCCGGAGCGGATGAAGAACATGGCCGTCCACGCCAGGGGGAAGATGATGCCCCAGCTCACGTTCGGCGGCTTCAGATAGTAGGTGCGCATGTCTTTTGCCAATATGTTCCAGAAGGCGATCAGCTTGTTCATTTCTTTCCCCCCTTCATTTCCTTCTCGTGATGCATGACGCTGGATTCGATGCCCGTTATCTGCACGAAAACATCCTCAAGCGAGAGGCGCACCCGCCGCGCCTCCGTGACCATGAATCCCTCTTCCTCTATCCGGCGCACCAGCGGCCCCACGTGCACGGGGGAATCCGATTCCACCCGGATCGAATGGTGCTCGGGGGGCGAGAAGGCCAGCGAGGGGAAGGCCTGGACCAACCCTTGACGAACATTTTCCGTCAAGGCCTCCTGGCAGGTGATTTCGAGGACATGCCGTCCTTGCAGGGGCTGGATCAGGTGTTCCACCGAGTCAACGCCGACGATGCGCCCGGCAACGATGAAGGCGATGCGGCCGCAAAGCCGTTCGGCCTCCTCGATGTAGTGGGTGGTCAGGAAGATGGTCGTCCCGGCCTGGTGCAGGTCGGCCACGAGCTGGCG
>JAZHDH010000251.1:0-2721 GCA_036584335.1 Pseudodesulfovibrio sp.
TTTTTCGACGTCGCCCGCTTCATACGTCAGGAAGTCAGCGAGCTGGACCCGCTGGGGTTGATGGAATTCTAACCGATCGCCGTGAGGCAGGAGCCGCCATGCGCAAGGGCTTGACCGACAATCCCGCTGTCATCGAGGACGTCCTGAACCGGGCCGAAGTGCTCTGGCTGGCCATGGTCGACGACCAAGGCCCGTACTGCGTGCCCGTCAACTTCGCCGCCGCCGGGGACGTGATCTACATCCACTCCGGCCTCAAGGGGCGCAAGGCGGACTGCCTGAACGCGGGCGCTCCGCTGGCCTTCTCCACCGCCGTGGACGTGCGGCGGCGGCCCGGCGGCGACGACGCCTGCGACCAGGGCTACCACTTCCGCTCGGTCATGGGCCGGGGCGTCCCGCGCCTGCTCGAAGGCGACGACAAGATCGCCGGGCTGGACGCCATCACCCGCAAGCACCTGGGCCGCCTCTTGCCCTACGTGGACAAGGTCCTGCCCGTGACCACGGTCTACGCCATCGACGTGGAGCGGATCACGGCCCGGGTGAAGGAGTAAGCATGATCCTCTGCTTTTTCGGCGATTCGCTGACCCTGGGCTACGGCGACCCCGCAGGCCTCGGCTGGCCCGGACGCGTCTCCGGCGCTCTGCACAACGGCGGGCGCGACGTCACCGCCTACAACCTCGGCATCCGCCGCGACAGCTCCATGCTGATCGCCGGGCGCTGGCGCGAGGAGGCCGACCGCCGCGCCATCGAGGGCGACCCGCTCAAGCTGGTCTTCAGCTTCGGCGTGGCCGACATGACCAACGGCGTGCCCCGGGACGAGACCCTTGCCGCCGCCGAAGCCTTGCTGACCGAGGCGCGCGGCCTGGGCGACGTGCTGGTGGTCGGCCCGCCCCCGGTGCTGGACGAGGCCAAATGCGCCCGCGTCGCCGATCTCTCGCGCGCGATCGCCGCGCTCTGCGATTTTCTCGGCGTGCCCTTCGTCCCGACCATGGACGGGCTGCTCGCCGATCCCATCTACATCCAGGCCCTGGCCGACGGCGACACCGTCCACCCCACGGCCGCAGGCTACGCGGCCATGGCCCGGCTGATCCTGGCCGCGCCCGAGGCCGCCGCCTTCTTCGAGCTCGAGGACTAGCATCATGGCCGAACTGAAATCCTTCGCCAGCGACAACAACTCCGGGGCGCACCCGGCGATCATGGACGCGGTGGTCCGCGCCAACCGGGGACACCTCAAGTCCTACGGCGACGACGAAATCTCCATCCACACCGACGACGTGTTCAAGGAGTTCTTCGGCTCCCAGGCGCGCATCCACTACGTGACCACCGGCACGGCGGCCAACACGCTGGGCATCCGCGCCGTGACCCACACCTACAACTCCGTGATCTGCGCCGAGCAGGCGCACATCAACAACGACGAGTGCGGCGCGCCCGAGGCCTTCGGCGGCATCAAGCTGGTGCCCATCCCGTCAAAGGACGGCAAGCTGACCCCCGGGGCCATCGCCCCCTACCTGGGCCACGTCGTGGGCTTCGTCCACGCCTCCCAGCCCCGGGTCGTCTCCATCACCCAGCCCACGGAGCTGGGGCGGCTCTACTCCCTCAAGGAGATCGAGGAGCTGGTGGAGTTCGCCCACGACCGCGACCTGCTGGTGCACATGGACGGCGCGCGCATCGCCAACGCCTGCGCCGCGCTGGGCTGCTCGTTCTTCGACATGACCACCGCCCTGGACGTGGACCTGCTCTCGTTCGGCGGCACCAAGAACGGCTGCCTGATGGGCGAGGCCGTGGTCTTCCTCAACCCCAAGATCGGCAAGGGCTTCCCCTACCTGCGCAAGCAGGCCATGCAGCTGGTGTCCAAGATGCGCTTCGTATCCGCCCAGCTGGAGGAATACCTGAAGAACGACCTGTGGCTCAAGAACGCCCGGCACGCCAACGCCATGGCCAGACGGCTGGCCGACCGCGCCGGAGCCGTCGAGGGCGTGGACATCCTGGGGCCGGTGGACTGCAACGCCATCTTCGCCCACCTGCCCATGCGCGCCACGGAGAAGCTGCTCGAAAAGTACTATTTCTACATCTGGGACGCCCACAGCCAGACCGTGCGCTGGATGACCTCCTGGGCCACCACCGAGGCCATGGTCGACGAGTTCGTGGCCGACATCGAAAAAGCCGTGAGGGGGGCGTGATGCGGCGCATCTGCGTCTACCTCGGCTCCAACCCCGGCTTCGACCCGGCCTATGCCGAGGCCACAGTGGCCCTTGGCGAGGAACTGGTCCGGCGCGGCCTGGGCCTGGTCTACGGCGGCTCCGACGTCGGGCTGATGGGCCTCTTGGCCAACACCTGCCTCGCGGCGGGCGGCGAGGTCATCGGCATCATCCCCAAGCGGCTGGTGGAAAAGGAGGTCGCCCACGACGGGCTGACCGAGCGGCACGTGGTCGAGTCCATGCACGAGCGCAAGCAGAGGATGGCCGACCTGTCGGACGGCTTTGTGGCCCTGCCCGGCGGCGTGGGCACGCTGGAGGAATTCTTCGAGGTCCTGACCTGGAACCAGCTCGGCTACCACGCCAAGCCCTGCGGCCTGCTGGACGTCAACGGCTACTACGCCTGCCTGTCCGACCACATGGACCGCATGGTCCGCGAGGGCTTCCTGGTCGAGGCGCACCGGCGCATGGTCCTGACCGACTCCGACCCGGCCCGGCTCCTGGACCGCTTCGCCACCTACGATCCGCC
>JAZHDH010000252.1:0-2666 GCA_036584335.1 Pseudodesulfovibrio sp.
CACTCGCGCCACCTGCGCGACCTGGCCGCCCGGCTGATCCTGGCCGGGGAGCCCCTCCCGGGGTGCGGGCGCGGGCTCGGCTACTACCTGATGATCGCCGCCAGGCAAGGAGACGGTGCATGAACCTGCGATTGATGGAACTGGCCGGAAAGGGCTACTGTTGCAGCCAGATAATGATCATCCTCGCCCTGGAGGAGATGGGTCGCGAAAACCCGGACCTGATCCGGGCGTCCATGGGGCTGTGCAAGGGGCTGGGCGACTGTTCCGGGACCTGCGGCGTGTACACGGGCGCGGCCCTGGTGCTCGGCCTGTATGCGGGCAAGGGCACGGACATGGAGGCGGCGGACGACAGGCTGCCGCTGCTGCTCGACGCGCTTTGGGAGTGGTTCGCCAAGGTCACCGATCCCTTCGGGGGCATGACCTGCCGCGCCATCCTGGACGGCGGCGAATGCGGCAAGCCGCACCAGGAGCGATGCGGCGTGCTCATGGAAACCGCCAGCGAGGAGGTCCGCCGCATCCTGGTGGACGCTGGTCTCGATCCCGCCGAAGGCCGGGAGCTGCCGTGAGCCGCGAAGCCCGATCGGTCTGCCCGGTCTGCCTGAATCCCATCCCCGCCTGGCACGAGAGTGTGGATCGGGACACCTTCCTGGTCAAGGAGTGCCCGGAACACGGGCTATTCCGAACCATCGTCTGGCGCGGCGAGCCCGATTTCCACGCCTGGTCCCGGACCAAGATCCCTTCGCTGCCCCGGCATCCGATCACCCGCGCCGACCGGGGGTGTCCGCTGGACTGCGGCCTGTGCGACGCCCACCGCCAGCACACCTGCACCGCGCTCATCGAGGTCACCTGGCGTTGCGACCTGGGCTGCCTGGTCTGTTTCGCCTCGTCGGGCGCGTCCGCCCCGCCGGACCCGACGGCCGGGGAGGTGGGCCGCCTCCTGGACCGCGTTCTCGGCGCGTCGGGCAAGTGCAATCTCCAGCTTTCCGGCGGCGAACCCACGGTGCGCGACGACCTGCCGGACCTGATCCGGCTGGCCAAGTCGCGGGGGTTTCCCTTTGTCCAGCTGAACACCAACGGCCTGCGCATCGGGCGCGAGCCGGGCTATGCCGACGCCTTGGCCGGGGCCGGGCTGGACTCGGCCTTCCTCCAGTTCGACGGCACGCAGGACGCGATCTACGCCGTGTTGCGAGGCCGCCCGCTTCTGGAAACCAAGCTTGCGGCCCTGGACGCTCTGGCGGCGGCGGGCATCGGCATCGTACTCGTGCCCACGGTGGTCCCCGGGGTCAACGACCGCGACCTGGGCGCGATCATCCGGCTGGCCGCCGCCCGCTCGCCCGCCGTGCGCGGGGTGCACTTCCAGCCCGTCAGTTATTTCGGCCGCTATCCCGAGCCGCCGGGCGACGCGGCGCGGATCACCCTGCCCGAGATCATGCGCCTGCTGGCCGACCAGACCGGCGGGGCCATGCGCCTCGACCATTTCTCCCCGCCGGGGTGCGAACATTCCCATTGTTCGTTCCACGCCAACTACGTGGTCGGCGAGGACGGCGGGCTGCGCCGCCTGGGCGGCGGGTGCGGCTGCACGCCCGATCCCGCCCCCCGTCCGGCATCCGAAGGCGCGGACAACGCCAAGGCCTTTGTCCGGCGGCAGTGGGCGGCCCCGGCCCCGAATTCGGGGAAGGGGCTGCCCATGGCCCCCCCGGACGACCTGGACCGGTTCATCGCCCGGGCCGCCACCCACACCCTGGCCGTGTCGGCCATGGCCTTCCAGGACTGCTGGACCCTGGACCTGGAGCGGCTCAAGGGGTGCTGCATCCACGAGGTCTCGCCCGACGGGCGGCTGATCCCGTTCTGCGCCTACAACCTGACCTCCATGGGCGGGGAAACCCTGTACCGGGGCAAATGCCATGGCCCTGCCCAGCCTTGACCGCTGCCTGGCCCGGCGCATGGGCCGGGACGAGACCGCGCCCGTTTCGCGGGAGGAACTGCGCGCCTGGCAGCTCGACCGGCTGCGCGCCCTGGTCGCCCACGCCAAGGCGAACAGCCCGTTCTACCGCGACCGGCTGGCCGGGATCGACCCGGATTCCATCCGGTCCCTCGACGATTTTTCGCGCCTGCCCTGCGTCGCGCCCGACGACCTGCGCGCCGCGCCGGAGCGCCTGCTTTGCGTGTCCCGGGACGAGATAGCCCGGGTGGTGACCCTGACCAGCTCGGGCACCACGGGCGCGCCCAAGCGCGTCTTTCACACTGCCGAGGACCTGGAGGCGACCACGGATTTCTTCGCCCTGGGCATGGCCAACATGGTCCGGCCCGGTGAAACCGCGCTGGTGCTGATGCCCGACGACCGGCCCGGCGGCGTGGCCCGGCTGCTGGGCGAGGCCCTGGCCCGGTCCGGCGCGCGCGGGGTGGCCCACGGCGTGCTCGTACTAATACTACCAAATTAGGTTTTATATCACCCATTCTACATTTTAAATCAAAGAATTTTTCTGCTCCCAAATCAGCTCCAAAACCAGCTTCTGTAATCACATAATCACTAAGCTTTAAGGCCGTTTTAGTAGCTATAATACTATTACAGCCATGAGCAATATTAGCGAATGGTCCGCCATGAATGAAGGTTGGAGTTCCTTCAAGCGTTTGAACTAAATTTGGTTTGATAGCATCCTTGAGTA
>JAZHDH010000253.1:0-2705 GCA_036584335.1 Pseudodesulfovibrio sp.
GTCAGCGCGTCGGGCAGGCCGCAGTCGTCGAAAATCGCGGGGAAGGCGTCGCCGTCCACGAAGACCGCGTCGCGGTTCTCCAGCTCGGCGTCGAGCAGCGCGGCCGTCAGCGGCGTGCCCCGGGCGATGCGCACGCCGAGGCGCTCCAGCCCGGCGATCTCTCTATCCAGTGCGCCTTCGGGCAGGGTTGCGGGCGGGAGGCCGAGCAGCGAGCCGCCCAGGGAGTCGCAGACCAGGCTGACGTCGAACCCGCGCCGGGCCATTTCCCAGGCCGCGCACAGCCCGGCCAGGTCGCCGCCGAGCACGGCCACGCTCTTGTGGCGCGACGGCAGGGGCCGGGGCGGCGGCGTCGGCGCGGCCGCCGAGGCGCAGAACCGCTCCAGGCCGTCCACTTCGATGGCCCCGCCCGCGTCCTTGCGCACGCAGGCCGCCTTGCACGGGCCGTCGCACAGCCGGGCGAGCACGCCGGGCAGGGGCAGGGTCCGGGCCAGCACGGTCCAGGCCTTGTCCACGCGGCGGTCGGCCATGAGCGCGCAGAAGGCGCGCGCGTCCACGTGCAGCGGGCAGGCCGCCGTGCACTGGACGGTCTCCTCCTGGATGCATTTGCCTTCCCAGGCCCTGAGCTCCTTCTGATCCATGCACGCCTCCCGGTGGTAAAGAAAATGGCGGCCCTGGCATACGCCCGGGCCGCCACTGACGATGTTATGCCATTAACCCTTCAGGGCCGCCAGCACCTTGTCGGGCGTGGCGGGCAGCTCCTTGATCCGGGCGCCGCAGGCGGCGTAGATGGCGTTGATGATGGCCGGGTGCGGCCCGCACAGCGGGATTTCGCCGACGCCCGAGGCGCCGAAGGGACCGTCGGGCCGCAGGGTCTCCTCGTAGATGATCTCGATGTCGTCGGGAATCTGCTTGATGTACGGGAAGCCCGCGCCGACCATGGTCGAGTGCTTCTTGATGTCCTCGTAGTCCTCGGACAGCGCGAGGCCGATGCCCTGGGCGATGCCGCCGTAGATCTGGCCGTCGACGACCAGGAAGTTGTTCACCTTGCCCACGTCGGCGACCATGGTCATCTTCTCGACCGTGGTCTTGCCGGTGGCGACATCCACGGCCACCTCGGCCATGAACACGCCGTACATGTAGCAGCAGAAGGGGTTGCCCTGGCCGTTCTCGTCGCAGTTGTTGGCCGGGGCGGTGAACTTGCCGTGGTAGCGCAGGTCCAGCTTGGCGGCGACCATCTCGTCATAGGTGCGGAAGGAGCCGCCGGGCTTCTGCATGGCCTTGACCAGCTGCTCGCAGCCGTTGCGGGTGGCCTGTCCGGCCATGACCTGGGAGCGGCTGCCGCCCGCCGGGCCGGCGTTCGGAGCCAGGCTGGTGTCGTTCATCACCAGGTGGATCTTGTCCGGGGCGATGTTCAGCGGACGCAGGGCCTCGTGGGCCGTGCCCAGGCTGCCCATGTCCGCGCCCTGGCCGTGGTCCTCCCAGCAGGTGTAGACGGTCACGGAGCCGTCGGGCATCAGCTCGACGTCCACTTCCGAGGAGTCCGGACCGTCCAGGCCGGAGCCGTACACGGCCACGGCCACGCCCACGCCGCGCTTGATCTCGGCGGTGGAGGCTGCGGCGGCCTTCTTCTTGGCCGCCTCGTATTTCGGGCGCAGCTTGTCGATCATGTCGGGCAGGGAGTAGACCTCGGGGTCCTGGCCCGTGGGGGTGGTGGAGCCCTTGCGGTAGACGTTCTTGTACCGGAGCTCCAGCGGGTCCATGCCCAGCTTCTCGGCCAGCTCGTCCATGAGCACCTCGGAGGGGAACTCCGCCTCGGGTCCGCCGTAGCCGCGGAAGGCCGCGCCCCAGGCGTGGTTGGTGCACACGGTGCGGCCCTCGCCCCGGATGGCCGGGATGTGGTAGCCCGCGCCGATGAACTGCGCACCGCGCAGGGTCAGCAGGTCGCCGAACTCGGAATACGGGCCGTGGTCCACGGTCCAGTCGGTCTCCATGCCGAGCAGCTTGCCGTCCTTGGAGGCGGCCATGCGCACGGTGGTGAACTGGGGCGAGCGTTTGCCGGTGTAGGTCTGCTGCTGGTACCAGGAGTAGTTCAGGAACACCGGGCGTCCGGTGGCCAGGGCGGCCACGCCCACCAGGGCTTCCATGGTCGGCGAGAACTTGTAGCCGAAGGTGCCGCCGGTGGGGTTCTGGACCATGACGATCTTGTCCGGCTCCACGCCCAGGCCCGGGGCGATCATGTACAGGTGCAGGTGCAGGCCGATGGACTTGGAGTGGATGACCAGCTTGCCGTCCTCGTCCTGGTAGGCGAACCCGACGTCCGGCTCGATGGGCATGTGCGGCTGGCGCTGGGTGTAGTAGTCGCCTTCCACCACCACGTCCGCCTTGTCGAAGATGGGCTTGGTTTCCGCGCCCTTGGCGATCTTTTGGATGTAATAGACGTTGGGGGTGCCGGGATGGATCTCGATGGCGTCGGCGGCCATGGCGGCCGGGGCGCTCATGTATTCGGGCAGTTGCTCGACGGCGACCTTGACCTTGGCCGCGCCCGCCTTGGCCGCCTCGGGAGAGTCGGCGCAGACGATGGCCAGGGCGTCGCCGAACTGGAAGATCTTCTCATCGCAGAGGATGGGACGATCCCAGCCGTCGCCCTTGTTGGTCGGGAAGGTGATCAGGCCGGTGATGCGGTTCTTGCCCTTGACGTCCTTGTG
>JAZHDH010000254.1:0-14676 GCA_036584335.1 Pseudodesulfovibrio sp.
CGGACAGCCTGTTCATCATCTGGAGCAGCGACGACCCCGAGGTCGCCCGCAACCTCGTCTTCATGTACGCGCACAACGCGCTGCGACACGGCTGGTGGGAGCGGGTGCGCCTGGTCATCTGGGGGCCGTCGGCCCGGCTGGCCTGCCGGGACCGGGAGATCGGCGACGCCCTGCGGGCCATGATCCGGGACGGCGTGGAGGTCTGGGCCTGCCGCGCCTGCGCCGACAACTACGGCCTGTCCGGCGAACTGGCGGCCCTGGGCGCGGACGTCCGATACATGGGCGAACCGGTGACCGCCATGCTCAAGGACGGCTGGAAACAACTCACTTTCTGATTTTTTATTGGAAATACGGGAAAAAGTCCCGGTTCGCGATGGATAAATCGGTCCCGCCATGACATAGTGCATGGCAATGCATCGCCGTGGAGGGCTCATGCACCGTCTATTCCCGCTATTTCTGATTCTCCTGCTGCTGTGTTCCGCCTCCACCGTCCAGGCGGGCGGGAAACTCCGCATCGCCACGGAGGGGGCCTACCCTCCCTTCAACTACCTGGACGAGGACGGCGACCCCGCCGGTTTCGACGTGGACATAGCCCGGGCGCTGTGCGAGGCCATGGGCGCTTCCTGCTCCTTGCGGCTGATGGAGTGGGACGGGCTGCTGCCCGGCCTGACGGCTGGTGCATGCGACATGGTCGTGGCCAGCATGGCCCGCACACCCGAACGGGAACGGCTGGCGGACTTCAGCGAGTGCTACTACCGGTCGCGCTCGGCCTTCGTGGCCGATCCCCGCCGGGCGTTCATCCAGACCCCGGCCGGGCTGGCGGACAAGATCCTGGCCGGGCAAGCGGGCACGGTCCAGGCCGATCATCTCCAGGCCAACTACGGCCCGACCTCCAAGGTCGTCCTCGTTCCCACGCTTCCCGAGGCGTTCCGGCTCCTGGCCGAACGCAAGGTGGACGCCGTACTCGCCGACTGCCTGACATCCTACAACTTCCTCCAGACGGCGGCAGGAGCGCCCTTCGACTTCGTGGGCGCGCCCCTGCCCGCCAACGACCCGTCTTCACGGGCCTGCATCGCCGTGCGCAAGGGAAACAAGGAACTGCTCGACGCCGTGAACGCGGCCATCAGGACGATCCGCATCAACGGCGCCTATGACCGCATCAACCGGAAATATTTCCCCTTCTCCATCTACTAGCCCCCCCAGCGCATGAGCAAGGAAACGCGACGCCCGGGCCGAATCGAGCCCCTGAACGGCAAGCCGGGGCTGGTCCCCACGGTGGTCGCCTACCACATCATCGCCCTGGTCGTCGTGACCACCATCGGGCTGATGATCTCGCAGTCGCTCCTGCGCATCTCCTCCCTGGCCACCGACACCCGCGACGCGGTCCTGCCCGAGGTCTTCGACAAACAGCGCACGGCCGTGAACCTCGAACGGCTCGGCCGGTTCGCCGAGACGGTCTACCGCTCCGAGGACCCCGGGGTGCGGCGGGAATACCGCCTGGCCGCGCGCATCCTCTCCCAGGATTCGGTCTTCGGCGAGGCCGCCGTCAGCCGCCAGGTGGTGGACGCCTACCACGACATCCAGACCATAGCCGAACTGCGCGACAAGCAGGCCGACCTCGTCACCCGCGCCGACGCCCTGTTCTTCGACTTCGCGCCCGGCGCCGCCCTCACGCGCGATCTGGCCGCCCTGCCGGGCGGAGCCGGGCTGGCGCACACCCTGTTCCTGGCGTCCAAAGCGCGGAGCGTGGAGACCCTGGCCGCCCTGCGGATCGATTTCGCGACGCGGCGCGCCGTCCTGGCCGGGCTTTCGCCGGGGCAACGCGCAGCCCTCGGGCAGGCGACGCTGTTCCTCTCCCTGCGCGAACGGGACCTCGCCATCGAAAACCGGTGCACCGAGCTCTGGCGACGCGTGAACACCAACCTGGAGCAGGTGGCGAGCTCCCTTTCCGTCGACGCGGCGGCCATCGCCGACCGGCGCTTCACCGACATCGCCGCCGAAGCGGGACGGGCCATCCAGACCGGGCTGCTGGCCATGGGTTTCATGGCCCTGGCCATGGGCATCCTCGTCTATTTCGCCCACCGCGACATCGTCATTCCCATCCTGCGCTGCGTGCGCGGGCTCAACCGCGTCGGCCGCGGCGAACGGGACATCGACCTGCCCCCGGCCCGGCTGAGGGAGCTGGAGGACATCCGCCATGCGGTGGAGCGCTCCGGCAGGCTCATGAGCGAACTGGCAGACCGCACCGAGGCCATGCGCCGGGCCAACAACGCCCTGGAAGACGAGATCGAGGTCCGTGAGCGCACCCAGCAGGACCTGGCCCTGGCCAAGGAGCGGGCCGAGGCCGCCGACCGGGCCAAAAGCGACTTCCTGGCGGGGATGAGCCACGAGATCCGCACCCCGATGAACACCATCCTGGGCATGGCCGAGCTGATGCTCGAAACCGACCTCACCCCCGAACAGCAGCAGTACATAGAAATATTCCAGGCCTCCGGGGCCATGTTGCTCGGCATCCTCAACGACGTCCTCGACCTCTCCAAGATCGAGGCCGGTGAGATCACCCTGGAATCCGTGGCCATTGACGCCCGCGATTTTGCCGAACGGACCCGGGAACTGGCCGCCGGGCGCGCCCGGCAGAAGGGGCTCGATTTCACCGTGACCGTGGACGAAGCCGTGCCCGACCACTTCCTGGGCGACCCGGTGCGGCTGCGCCAGGTGTTGGTCAACCTCGTGGACAACGGGGTCAAATTCACGGACAAGGGATCGGTGCGCATGTCCATCTCCCGCAACGACGACGACCCGCCCGGACGGCTGACCTTCGCCGTGGCCGACACCGGCATCGGCATTCCCCCCGAGGCCCAAAGCGAGATATTCAACCGTTTCACCCAGGCCGACGCATCGACCACGCGCAAGTACGGCGGCACGGGCCTGGGACTGGCCATCTGCGACAGGCTGGTCCGGCTCATGGGCGGGGCCATCCGCCTGGAAAGCGCGCCGGGCAGGGGCTCGACCTTCTCCTTCTCCCTGGACTTCGCCTCGGGCGGGCCGGCCCGGCAGCACCCGGCGCCCCTGCCGCCCACCATGGAGGAACTGACCGGGCTGCTGTCGCGCGCGCCCTCGCGCATTCTCATCGCCGAGGACTCGGACTCCAACCAGGCGCTCTTCGAGCTGTATTTCAAAGGCGCCGCCTGCACCCTGGACTTTGCGGAAAACGGGCAAAAAGCCGTGGAGATGTTCGCCGACAACCGATACGACCTGGTGCTGATGGACATTCAGATGCCGGTCATGGACGGCTACGAGGCCACGCGCGCCATCCGGGAGAGGGAGCGCGCGGACAACGCCGCGCGCACACCCGTCATCGCCGTCACGGCCAACGCCTTCAAGGAAGACCACGACCGCTGCATGGCCGCCGGGTGCGACGGCTACCTGGCCAAACCCGTCGGCAAGCGCAAGCTGCTGGAGTGCGCCGCCAGGCATGTGGGGGGGAAAGAATGACGCAATGCATCATGCCAATTGCGGTTTTTTCAGCTACGCATTATCTCCGGGGCATGCATACTGCTTCGACGGTGACGCCATGAGCCACGAAGACGAAACGTCCAGGGCCGGACTCCTGGAGGAAATCTCCGAACTCAGGCGGCGTGTGAAGGAACTGGAATCCCGGCCCGACCCCTTCCGCCGGATGGTCGATTCCCTGCCCCAGCTCGTCTTCGAGGTCGATCTCGAAGGCCGCTTCACCTACGTCAACGACTTCGCCCTCAAGGCCTACGGATTCACGCAGGCGGACGTGGACGCGGGGATTCACCTGGCCGACACCATCCACCCGGACTACCAGGCCTGGGGCATGCGCATGTTCCGCAGCATCCTCGACGGCACCCCCTCGCCCGGCAACGAATACGTCGGCCTGCGCAAGGACGGCTCGCCCATCCCGGTCAAGGTCTTCGCCCAACCGATCGTGGAGAACGGCCGGGTGACGGGAGCGCGCGGCGTGGTCGTGGACATATCGGACATCAAGCAGGTCGAGGCCGCGCTCATCGAACGCGAGCAGTACTACCGCACCCTGTTCGAAAACACCGGCACGGCCATGGTCGTCTTCGGCGACGACCAGATCATCCTCAGCTGCAACTCCCGCTCCGAAGAGCTTTCGGGCTACACGGCCGAGGAAATCGAGGGAAAGATGGCCTGGGGGGACCTGGTGGACCCTGCGGACCGCGACCGGATGATGCGGCATCACCAGGCCCGATGCAACGGGCAGGAGGCCCCCAGCCGCTACGACTTCACCTTTTTCGCCAAAAACGGCGAACCCAGGCGGGTGCACCTCACGGTGGGGTTGATCCCCGGCACGGGCCACCGCATCTGCTCGCTCCTCGACATCACGGACAGGGAACAGGCCCGCGAGGCCCTGCGCACGAGCGAAGAACGATACGAAATGGTCGTGCGCGGGTCCTACGACGGCATCTGGGACTGGAACCTGGACAACGGAACCGTCTACTACTCGCCCCGGTACAAGGCTATCATCGGCTACGACGACGAGGCCTTTCCCAATGTACTCGCATCCTGGGAACGGGCGGTCCATCCCGACGACCTGACCATGGCCCTGGCCTCCCAGGAGCCCTGCCTGAAGGGCGAAGCCGACCACTTCCAGGTGGAATACCGGCTGCGCCACCAAAACGGCGACTACCGCTGGATCACCGGCCGGGGCACGGCCGCCAGGGACAGGACGGGACGCTGCGTCCGCCTGGCCGGAACCATCACCGACATCACGAACTGGAAGCGGACGGACCAGGCCCTCAAGCGGTCCGAACAACGGTTCCGCGACATCTTCACCCACGCCAGCGACGGCATTTTCCAGAGCCTGCCCGAGGGACGGCTGATCACCGCCAACGCCTCCATGGCCCGGATCATGGGCTACGACTCGCCCGAAGAGCTGATCGCCGAGGTCTACGACATCAAGACCCAGTGCTACGCCGACCAGACGCAGCGTGACCAGTTCGTCGCCACCATGCGGAAATGCGGCCGGGTCGAGCACGAGGAAGTCCAGCTGATCCAGCGCGACGGGACGGCCATATGGGTTCTGGCCAATGTCCGCTCCGTGTTCGACAAGGCGGGCGAGTTCGTCTGTTTCGAGGGATTCCTCACGGACATCACCGAGCGCAAGAATCACGAGCGCACCACCCTAGCACTCTACGCCATCTCCAAGGCGATCAGCACCAGCGGCGACCTGCAGGAACTCTACTCGACCATCCACGCCATCCTCGGCGAGGTCATCGACGCCACCAATTTCTACATCGGGGTCCTCGACCCGGCCCGGGACCGCATCCTCCTCCCCTATTTCGAGGACGAGCGGGACACCACCTACGACATATGCAACATCAGCGACCCCGGAACCAAGAGCCTGACGGCCCACGTGGTCCGGACCGGCCGCCCCATGCTGGTCACGCGCGACGAGATCCTTTCCCCCGCCCACATGAAAACCGCCGGATACGTGGGCACCGCCCCTGCCGTCTGGCTCGGCGTGCCGCTCAAGGTCAAAGGGACGATCATCGGAGCCATGGCCGTGCAGCACTACACCAACCCGGCCCACTACACGCGCGCCGACGTCGCCTTCCTGGAGGCGGTCTCCGAGCAGGTGGCCATGGCCATCGAACGCAAGCGCACCGAGGAGGCGCTGACCCAGCTCAACGAGGAACTGGAAAGCAAGGTGGACAAGCGCACCGCCGAACTCGAGGCCAAGGCCGTGGAACTCGAGGAGGCCAACCGGCGGCTGACCGAACTCGACGAGATCAAATCCGGCCTGGTCTCCTCCGTCTCCCACGAACTGCGCACGCCCCTGACCTCCATCCGGGGCTTCGCCAAGCTCGCGGACAAGGAGTTCGCCCGCCACTACCTGCCCCTGGCCGGGGAGCAGCTCCTGCGCGCCCGGGGCGACCGCATCCGCCGCAACCTGCGCATCATCGGTTCCGAGGGCGAACGGCTGACCCGGCTGATCAACGACTTCCTCGACCTCAACCGCATCGAATCGGGCAACGCCGCCTGGAACGACGAAATCCTCAACCCCTGCGACATCGTCCAGCAGTCCATGGCCAGCCTGTCCGGCGCGTTCGCCCTCAAACGCGGCGTCCGCCTGTGCGCCGACTTTCCCCCGGCCATTCCGATGATCCATGCCGACCCGGACAAGATCAAGCAGGTGCTGATCAACCTGCTGAACAACGCCTGCAAGTTCACCGAACGGGGCGAGGTCCGGGTCCGGATGCGCTCCAGCCTCGACACCCTGACCGTGTCGGTGAGCGACACCGGCATCGGCGTCCCGCGCGACGAGTTGCCGCTCATCTTCGACAAATTCCACAAGACCCTCTACAGCGACACCGTGAGCCATGCCGCCAAGGGCACGGGCCTCGGCCTGGCCATCTGCAAGGAGATAGTCGAGCACTACGAGGGGTCCATCTGGGTCGAGTCCGAGCCCGGAAGCGGCAGCGCCTTCCACTTCTCCCTCCCCGTGGTCCCGAACACCATGGAGGACTGTTCTTGCGACGATAACCGGTTGCACTGATCTTCATTACCCCATAACATGGTCGGCGCGCGGAAATGAACCGCCAACGAGACTGAGAGGTTTCCTTGAAGCTGCGCCACATTTCACTCACCGGAGGGTTCATCCTTTCGGCCGTCATCTTCACCGGGCATCTGCTCTTCTCCAACTACGTCATCCAGAACGGCTTCTCCGAACTCGAACGCCAGCACGTCAGGGCGGTCCTCGAAACGGCCCTGCACCAGATCCGCGACCAGCAGTCCCGGCTCGACGCCTTCGCCTGGGACTGGGCCTCCTGGGACGACACCTACCGGTTCGTTCTCGACGCGGACCGGCAGTACGTGGAGTCGAACCTTCCCGACAGCTTCTTCACCGACCAGCACCTCAGCGCGCTCATCATCCGGCGCGGCGACGGCGTCGCGGCATTCGCCAAGACGATCACCCCCGACGGGACCGAGAGCGCCGCGCTGCTGGCCCGGCTGCTCCAGGGCACTCGCGGCGAACTGCCGCCCCTCACGGGCGGGGCGGGCGGCCGGGGCGGCATCCTCTACCTGGACGGCGACTTCCACCTGGTGGTCCAGCGGCCGATCCTGACCAGCGAAGGGCAGGGACCGGCCACAGGGGACCTGATCATGGCCCGACGCATCTCGCGGGAGATGATCGAGACCATGGGCCTGAATATTGGAGCCCCGGTGCGCATGCGGCTGTCGGACGCGGACATCCATCCGGCGCGAGAGCCGATCGGCGGCACCATTCGCACAAGCGACGACAGCGTCTCCGGCGCGGCCGTGCTGCCGACCCTGGGCGGCCGATGGGCGGTCGTCAGCGTAACGCTGGACCGGGGGATGACCCGCTACGGCCACACGGTGGCCACCTACAACAACGTGATCATCGCCCTGGCCATGCTCCTGCTCTGCGCCGGGGCCTACCTCCTGCTGCATTTCAAGCTCTTCCAGCGCCTGGAGGGGCTCGACGCCCAGGTCGCCGCCATCCGGGGCGGCCAGCCGAACCCGGGCGCAGTGCAGGTCTCGGGCGACGACGAACTCAGCGCGCTGGCCGACAGCATCAACGGACTGCTCGGCGAAATCGCCCGTTCCCACCGCGAGCAGATGGACCAGGCCGAGGCGATCGCCAACAACGAACGGTTCCTGAGCCAGGTCCTCAACTCCCTGTCCGTGGGCATCCTGCTGATCGATCCGGACACCCGGGTCGTCGTCTCGGTCAACGACCACGCCCTGAGGCTGGCCGGAAGGGACAGGGACGAGGTCGAAGGCAATATCTGCGACTGGCTGGCCGACCCGGGCGAGGAGGGCGACCGCCCGATCCCGGACCGACATCAGCCGCACGCCCTGTCCAAGCGTGAACTGCCGACCCGTTCCGGCGGCACCATCCCGATCATGAAATCCGTGTCCTACGTGGACAAGAACGGCCAGCCGCTCCTGCTGGAAACCATCGTCGACATCACCGAGATCGAACAGTCCCGCATGGAGCTGGAGAAAATCCGGCAGGGACTGGAGGAAATGGTGGCGGCCCGGACCCGCGAACTGGCCGAAGCCAACCGAGAGCTCGTGGCCCTGGACAAGGCAAGAACGCTTTTCCTCTCGTCCGCATCCCACGAACTGCGCACCCCGCTGACCTCCATCCTCGGCTTTCTCAAGCTGATGGAGAAGCGGTTCGCCAAGACGTTCCTCCCCCGGCTGGCAAAGGACGAAAGGCTCCGGCCCCAGGCCGAACAGTTTTCGGGGAACCTGGCCGTGGTCCTCAGTGAGGCGGAACGGCTCGGCAGGCTGGTCAACGACCTGCTGGACCTGAACAAGATCGACTCCGGCCGCATGGAATGGCGGGACGCGACCCTGGACATGCACGCCCTGCTCCAACGGGCCGCCGGGGCCTTTGCCGGAGAGGCTGCGGACCGCAACCGGGTCCGTTTCGTCATCGACCCGCCCCCCGAAGGCATGCGCATCCTGGCCGACGCCGACCGCATCCAGCAGGTGCTGATCAACCTGCTGAACAACGCCTTCAAGTTCACCGATGAGGGGGAGGTGCGCCTCTCCGTGGCCAGGGTCGGGGACTCTGCGGAATTCCGGGTCAGCGATACCGGCCGGGGCATTCCCGAAGAGGACCAGGAACAGATTTTCGAACTCTTCTACCAGGTCTGGGACAAAAGCGAGCAGGCCAGCCACAAGCTCGGCACCGGGATGGGCCTGGCCATCTGCCGCCAGATCATCACCCACTACGGAGGCGTCATCACGGTCGAATCCCGGGTCGGCGTGGGCAGCACCTTCCGCTTCACCCTCCCCCTGGCCGGGCCTGAGGCAATCTAGCCGTTTCGCCGATGCCCGCTCCGGCGCGCGCCGGAAATTCCCGTTGGCATCCCGGCCGAATCGGAGTAACTGTCGAATGGTTTCGGCCCCCGCCGCCATCGGCCCGGGCCGGAGCGCGTCATCACCACCCACCCTGCGGAGGCCGCAACCGTCATGAAACTTCTGCTCACCCTGCTCACCCTGCTCATTTCCAGGCGGGGCATCGCGCTGATCAACCTGATCATCGTCGCCTTCATCGCGCTGATCTCCTTCGAGCTGTACGAACTGATGGCCGACGCCGCCAGCAACGCCGACGAGATCGAGGAGATCCTGGACACCGTGGGCGTCATCCTCATTGCCTGGGGCGTGGCCCTGGAAGAACGCGGCACGCTGATGGAGTCCTTCGGCGCCTACGCCGGAGGCTGCCCCGCCGCCGAGGAACACGCGGACCACGCCAGCCATGTCTACGGCCTGGCCGCCCTGCTGCTCGGCCTGTTCATGGAAGTGGCCGTGGAACTGGTCAAGATACCGGACCACGTGGTCAACACCTTCGGCATCGAGCATATCCTGTTCTGGATCGGCATTTTCTTCATGGTGGTCAGCGCGGGGCTGTTGCTGAACATGAACCTCGACCTGTTGCGTTCGGGCAGGACCTGCGGCAAGGCGGGCCACCCGGCCTGATCCTCTCCCACGTCATGGATGACCGACAAGCAATCATGGAAATCCTGCGGGAGGACGCCAATGTCGGCCTGGCTTCCCCCGCCGCCCTGGCCGAACTGGCCCGCAACGTCCGCCGCCTGCGCTTCGCCAGGGGCGAACATGTCTTCCGGGCCGGGGACGAATCCGCCGACTACCACATGGTGGAGAGCGGGCGGGTGGTCCTTTCCAAGGAAGCCCCCTCGGGCAAAGCCTTCACCTACCTGATCGCGGTCCGGGGCATGACCCTCAACGCCGTGACCTGCTTCGGCCCGCGGCCACGGCTCTTTTCCGCCCGGGTGCAGGCGGACGCCACGATCCTCGCCGTTCCGGCACCCGTGTTCCGGCAATGGGTGCTGGGCTGCCCGGACGTGGCCGCAGGCATCCTCGATACCCTGGGGCGCATGCTGGACGGAGCCTACACGCGCATTCTGGACATCATCGACCAGAGCGCGGACGACCGCGTTCTCAACGCCCTGGCCATGCTCTGCGCCCGGATCGGGCCGGACCTGCCCCTGACCAACGCGGACGTTGCGGACATGGCCGGGGTCTCCCGGGAAACCGCCGCCCGGGCCGTCTCCCGGCTCCAGGAGTCCGGCCTGATCGCCAAGTCGCGAGGGGCCATCCGGATTCTCGACATGCCCCGGTTCGCCGGGCTCGCCACCAGCCCGCTCTTCATTCTCTAACCCTTTCCGGCCCTTCAGTGACCCCGGTCATTGTCCGCCCCCCGCCCCGGGTATACCAACCCGATACCGACGGCGCGGACAATCCGCCCGGCGGCGAACCGCCAAGGGAAGGACAATGGAAGGCTATCTCGTCATCTTCTTCACCCAGCAAAACCGGACCCACGAGGGGATGCCGGTCGCGCGGTGGATCATGGAACAGGCCCGGTCGCTGGGCGTCCGGGGGGCCACGGTGTTCACCGGCAGGGAGGGCTTCGGGCACGACGGCCGCAGCCACACGGACAACTATTTCGACCTGCAGGACCCGCCGGTGCAGGTGACCATGGCCCTGACCGCCGGGGAATGCGCCCTGCTGCTCGCCCGCATCCGCAAGGAGCGGCTCAAGGTGTTCTATACCCGGTCGCACATCGAATTCGGCTTCACGTCGGAAGGCTGACGCCAGCCGCCGAAAGACCGGCAATCCACGGGGCGCACGCGCCTCTTCAAGGAAAACGAAATGATAGGTCCGTATGTGAACGGGGTTGCCCTGCTCGTGGGCAGCATCGCCGGGGCGCTGCTCGGCCCCCGGCTCAGCGCCAACCTGCGCCTGAAGATGCCCATGGTCTTCGGCTGCGCATCCATGGGCCTGGGCGTGGCCATGATCGTCAAGGTCAAATTCCTGGCGCCCGTGGTCATGGCCCTGGTCCTCGGCTCGATCCTCGGCGAAACGGTCCGCCTGGAGAGCGGCATCCAGGCCGTGGCGGGCAAGAGCCGCCGCTGGGTGGAGAAATTCACCCGGCCCTGCGAGGGGATGGGCAAGGAAGAGTTCCTGGACAAGTTCGTGGCCCTGCTGGTGCTCTTCTGCATCAGCGCCACGGGCATCTACGGCTCCATGAGCGAGGGGATGACCGGCGACCCCACGCTGCTTGTCGCCAAATCCATCCTGGACCTCTTCACCGCCCCCATCTTCGCCTCGACCATGGGGTTCACCGTCGGCATCCTGGTAGTGCCGCAATTCCTGGTCCAGTCGCTGCTCTATGCGGCTTCGGCCCTGATCCTGCCCCTGACCACCCCGGACATGCTGGCCGATTTCTCGGCCTGCGGCGGCCTGATCATGCTCGCCACGGGTTTTCGCATCTGCGGCATCAAGCCGTTTCCGGTGGGCAACATGGTCCCGGCGCTGCTCCTGGTCATGCCCCTTTCCTGGTTATGGGCCACCCACCTCGCGCCCTGACGGCTCGCGAGCCAGCCGGGTTTCGCCGCCGCCCGGGCCGCCCACGCTCGCGCCGCATCGCCGCAACGCGTCCCCTCTCTTGAAAAATCCGGTTTCCTTGGATATACGGATGCATTGGGGCAACGGTCCAAGCGGCCGCGCCCCAAACAACCCAACCCGGGATAAAACCGCATGGCATCCGCAAACCGTTTTCCTTCAGCGTGGGAAGTGCTCGGCAAGTGCATTCCCGAGGACCACTGCCGACAGGTCGGCAACCAATATTATCTCGACAGCATCCTGAAGCCCGGCGACGTGTTCCTGGACCACGGCTGCGGGGCAGGCAAGCTCAAATCCAGGCTGGAGGCAACCCATCCGGGAGTCAGCTACCACGGCGTGGACATCGCCTCCTCGCCGGAGGTGGCGCAACGGGAGGAACACCTGAAGGACCTCTCCTGCTTCCACGAGACCGACGGAACCACTCTGCCGTTTCCGGAAAACTCCTTCGACATGGTGAACTCCAACAACGTGTTCGAGCATGTCCGGCACCCCGAAGCCGTCATCCGGGAGATCCACCGCATCCTGAAGCCGGGTGGCGGGCTTGTCGCCAGCTTCGCCTACCTGTATCCCTTCCACTCCTTCAGCCTCTTCAACTTCACCCCCTACGGGTGGTTCACGTTATTGACGGACAACGGTTTCAACGTCCGGGAGCTGCGCCCCGGCATCGACGGCATCGCCAGCATCCTCCGAGGCTACCATGGCGGCGGCGAACGATTCGGCAAGTGGTTCCAGGCATCGCCGTTCCACGGCGTCATCGAGCGGCAGGCACGCAAGAAGGGGCTGACCGTCAAGGAAATCAACATGCGCAAGGTCATGAACGCCGGGGTGCTGGTCTCCTACGCCACCAAGGAGTAAGCGGCGCTGGGTCGAGGGCGTTGCGACCGGGGCAGGTTCGCCCGCTGCGGGCGCAACCGCCAGAGTTGGGCATGATTGTGTAACGTCCTTCATCTCGGGGCCGGGGGGGCGTTTCCGCCCCCTTCCTCATATCTGACGATTTTCATGCCGGGATGCAGTCGGTATCGCGTATAGAGTATTCCATTGTCGTCTCCGCTGTGGTAGTCGCGAAGCTGAAGACAAGGAGGCGACAGTGACCACTTACGCACATACGCTGGAGAACGCGGAGCCGGATGCCTGGCAAACATTGGAAGAACATTCGGAAAAGGTGGCGGATCTGGCCGCGTGCTTTTCAGAGCCGTTCAAGGCGTCGGCATGGGGAAGGGCCGTCGGTCTTCTTCATGACATCGGGAAACACAGCCCGGAGTTTCAGAAAAGGCTGACGGGCGAAAACGGGAAGGCCGCAGACCACAAGGGGGCCGGCGCCCGGTTGTTCGAGGATTTGCAGAGCGGATTCGGCCGGGTGGGCGCCTATTGCATCGCCGGGCATCACCGGGGGCTGCCGGATTTTTACGGAACGAAAAACGGCAAATCCCTCGGGGCAATTCTCTCCCATGCCAAGCCCCTGCCCGAGGGGGTGGCGAATCCCTTGGAAGGGATGCCCGAGCCAGAGTTTCCGTTTGCGCTTCGCCATCCGTTTCAGGTTTCCTTCTTCACGCGCATGCTGTTTTCTGCGCTGGTCGATGCGGATTTCCTCGACACGGAAGCGTTCATGGAGGCCGAGAAAGGCTCTTGGCGTATTGTCGGACCGTCCCTTGAGGAACTCGGTGCGGCACTGGACCGCAAACTCGCCGCCTTTGACAAGCCGGGGCGGATCAACGGACTGCGGGCGGAAATCCTGACCCACTGCCGGAGCCGGGCTGCCCTTGAGCCGGGGCTGTTCACACTGACCGTGCCGACCGGTGGCGGAAAGACGCTCTCTTCCATGGCCTTCGCCCTGGACCACGCCCGGCGGCACGGCAAACGCCGCATCGTCTACGTGGTGCCATACACCTCGATCATCGAGCAGAACGCGCAGGTATTCCGAGAAATTTTCCCTCTGCATTCCGTCATCGAGCACCACAGCACCTTCGACGCCCGGCTCCACTTTCTGGAAGACGGCGGGGATGAATCCCCGGCGGCCAGGCGGCACCGCCTGGCCTGTGAAAACTGGGATTCGCCGGTGGTGGTCACCACCAATGTCCAGTTCTTCGAGTCGCTCTTTGCGGCCAAGCCATCCCGGTGCCGCAAACTGCACAATCTGGCTGACGCGGTCATCATCCTGGACGAGGCCCAGATGCTGCCCGTGGAATTCATGAACCCGTGCCTGCGCGCCCTGGAGGAACTGGCCGCCCATTACGGGGCCAGCGTGGTGCTCTGCACCGCGACCCAGCCCGCCTTGCGCAAGGAGGATTTCGCCTGCGGGCTGGAAGGGTTGGGCGACCATCGCGAGTTGGCCCCGGACCCGCAGCGCATGCACGAGGCCTTCAGGCGCACCGAACTGCACGACTGCGGCGACAAGTCGCTTCAGGACGTGGCCGACATGGTCCGGGAACGCGATCAGGTCCTATGCATCGTCAACACCCGGGCCAGGGCCGCCGAGCTGTTCGGCCTGGTGCGCGGCGAGCCCGGGGCGCGGCATCTGAGCGCGGTCATGTGCCCGGCGCACCGGTCCGAGAGCCTGGCGGCAATCCGGCGGATGTTGTCGGCCGGGCAGCCGTGCCGGGTGGTCAGCACCCAGCTTGTGGAGGCCGGGGTGGATGTCTCCTTCCCGGAGGTGATCCGCGAGATCGCGGGCCTGGACTCCATCACCCAGGCCGCCGGGCGGTGCAACCGCGAGGGCGAACACGAGGCGTTGGCCCCGGTTTCCATATTCAATCCCGTCGAGGGGCTTCCCCGTGTGTTCAATGGCCCGGCGCGGCATACGGAATCCGTGCTCCGCTCCGGCAAGGACCCGTTTTCGCCCGAGGCCATCACGCAGTTCTTCAAGCTGCACTATTGGCTGCAAAAGGACGTGCTCGATAAAAAAAGGATCCTGGACGATCTTTCCGACGGCAATGGTCAATGGTCGTTTCGTGAAGCGGCGAAAAAATTCCGTCTCATCGAGAGCCCCATGGTCCCGATCATCATTCCATTCAATGCCCGGGCGGCGGAACTGGTGAACGCCCTTCGATTCGCCGAACATCACGGCGGCATCCTGCGCAAACTCCAGCAATACACGGTCCAGGTTTACGAGCAGCAGTTTGCGGCCCTCGACGGGGCCGGGGCCGTGGAATGGGTGGCGGAGGCCTATGCCGTGCTTTGCCGCATGGAATATTATGACGAGATGCTTGGGCTGACGTTGCCCGG
>JAZHDH010000255.1:0-2697 GCA_036584335.1 Pseudodesulfovibrio sp.
CAAGAGGTTTGTCCTAGCCGACCGGGGTGCAAAAGGCAAGTATTTGGTCGACGGGCGGCAGACGGCCTTGATTTTGCGGTGCAAATTGGTGCACCCTATTTACAGGTGGGAAAAAAGTCCTATAGTTCCTGATGCGGCCTATTGCCGTCATCCTGTTTTCCGCATCCTTTCAGGAGGCTTGCTGCATGATTCGTCATCTGAAAACCACAACCCTTTTCCTGGCCCTGCTTCTGGCCGTGCCGAGCATGGGCCTGGCCGACGGCCTGCCCGTGTTCACCGAACTGGCGGCCAAGGCGGGCAAGTCCGTGGTCTTCATCTCCACCGAGATGACCGCCCGGGAATCCGGCCCCATGGGCTTTCGCGGCCAGATTCCGGACAACCACCCGTTCAAGGAATTCTTCGAGCGGTTCGACCAGTTCTTCGGCCCCCAGGGCCTTCCCGGCCAGCCCCAGCAGCCCCAACAGCCGCGCAAGCGCATGGGCCAGGGCTCCGGCTTCGTCGTCTCCCCCGACGGCCAGATCGTGACCAACTACCATGTCATCGACGGCGCGGACAAGATCCTGGTCCGATTCCAGGACGACCAGACCCAGTACGCGGCCAAGGTCGTGGGCGCGGACAAGGAAACCGACCTGGCCGTGATCAGGATCGACGCGCCCGGCGAGCTCCCGGTCCTGTCCTTCGGCGATTCCGACGCCATTCAGGTGGGCGAATGGGTGCTGGCCATCGGCAACCCTTACGGCCTGGACAACACGGTCACCGCAGGCATCATCTCGGCCAAGCACCGCATCATCGGCGCCGGCCCGTTCGACAACTTCCTCCAGACCGACGCGTCCATCAACCCCGGCAACTCCGGCGGCCCGTTGCTGAACATGGACGGCCAAGTCATCGGCATCAACACGGCCATCAACGCGGCGGCCGAGAACATCGGCTTCGCCATTCCGTCCACCGAGGCCAAGAAGATCATCGAGAAACTGCGCACGGGCAAGCCCATCAAGCGCGGCTGGCTCGGCGTGACCATCCAGGCCGTGAGCGAAAACGACGCCAAGGCCCTGGGCCTGGACAAGGCCGAGGGCGCGCTCATCGCCTCCGTGGGCAAGGGGCATCCGGCCGACAAGGCGGGCGTGCGCCAGGGCGACGTCATCCTCAAGGTCAACGGCCACGTCGTGCGCGACAACAACGACCTCTTACGGCGCATCGCGGACCTCGCCCCCGGCGAGAAGGCGCGCCTCTCCCTGTGGCGCGACGGCAAGGTCGTCAACCGCACCGTCACCCTGGGCGAGCGCGACGAAAAGAACATGGCCGCCATGGGTCCGGGCCAGGATGCGCCCCAGCAGGCCGCAGCCGTCCTGGGCATGAGCCTCAAGCCGGTGACCGACCAGGAAGCCCGCGCGCTGGGCCTGGAAAAAACCGGCGGGCTGCTCGTGGTCCAGGTGGACCAGGACTCCGTGGCCGGCGAAGGCGGCGTGCGCCCCGGCGACGTCATCCTCCAGGTCAACCAGGAGGACGTGAACTCCCCCGAGGGCCTGAAGGCGATCATCCAGCGCGACAAGCAGCGCGGCGCGGTCATGCTGCTGGTAAAACGCCAGGGGCAGAACACCATCGTCTCCCTGCCGCTGGAAGAAGGCAAGAACTAGCACCCGCGAGGGGACCCCGCCCGGGGTCCCCTCCTTTTTTCCGCCATGCACGAAACCCCACGCGAAGCCCTGCTGGCCGCCCCGGCCAAGATCAACCTGCACCTGTCCATCCTCGGGCTGCGCCCGGACGGCTACCACGAGCTGCGCACCCTCTTTCTTCCGGTCCACGGCCTGTGCGACACCATCCGCATCGAACCCGGCCACGACGAGCACATGTACATGCGCTGCCCCGAGAACCCGGACCTGGAGTCGACCTCCAACCTGATCTACAAGGCGTGGAAGGCGTTTGGCGAGGCCACCGGATTCCGGCCCGGCCTGTTCGTCACCCTGACCAAGCGCATCCCCATGGGCGGCGGCCTGGGCGGCGGCAGTTCCGATGGCGCGGCCATGCTGCGCTGGCTCAACGCGAACGCGGGCGACCGCGCCCTGCCGCTCCAGGCGCTGATGGCCCTGGCCGCCCGGCTCGGCGCGGACATGCCCTTCTTCCTGCTGGACGGCCCGGCCCGGGCGTCGGGCATCGGCGAGGAACTGACCCCGGCAAAGGTGGACCTGGACGGCCTGACCCTGCTCATCGCCTGCCCGGACGTCCACGTGGACACCGCCTGGGCGTTTGGGGCATGGGACCGCGCCAACCTCGCGCCCGGGGGCAGCCAAACCTTGACATCCCGGTTTTCGGAGTCTAAGAATCCATCTTCCGTTTCGCCCCCCGTCGTGACCAACGACTTCGAGCCGGTGGTTTTCGCGGAGTATCCGATCCTCCGGGAAATCAAGGAAATGCTCATCAGGGGCGGAGCGGCGAGCGCCGCCATGAGCGGCTCGGGCAGCTCCCTGTTCGGCCTGTTCCGAAGCAGGGGTTCAGCCATGTCCGTCGCCCGTTCGCTGAAAATTGACGGTATTGACAGCGTAGTGATGGATTGCCGCCAACCAATTCATCCATAAGAGAAGAGGCTGGTCGACGCGGGATGCCCAGGCAGCCCGGGCTCGCCCAACGAGTGACGCCCCTGCGATGCGGCCGCCCCATATCGGCATGGTGATTTTGTCGAGATGGGGGTGAGCGCAAGGC
>JAZHDH010000256.1:0-2686 GCA_036584335.1 Pseudodesulfovibrio sp.
TCCATATATGCTTACTTTTGAGCGCTCCGGTTCAAAAGCAAGTCGGCCCGGAGGGACGAAATCCTCAAATTACCATCCCGCCGAAGGCGGTTTCCTTATCTTCTTCTCTTCCCTCTCCCCTCTTCTCCCCTCCCTTGGCCATAAAAAAACGGCCGCCCCCGTCGGGAGCGGCCGTTCCTTCAATCGTCGATCATCCGCCTAGCCGCACTTCGTGTACGCGCACGCCTTGCAGATGTGGCACCCTTCCTCGAAGACCAGGGGCTCGCCGCACTCGGGGCACAGCTCACGGTTGAGGGAGGCGACGTCGCCGTCCACATGCTCACCCTGCAGGTAGCGGGACTCGAACACGAAGGCGATGGCGTCCGGGATGGACTTGACCAGGTGCTTCTTCATGAACTTCGGATTCTCGCCGCCGATGCCCTTGAGCTGCTGCACGATCTCGCGGACCTCGACGCCCGAGCGCAGGGCCAGCGACACCAGTCGGCCGATGGCCTCGGCCTTGGCCGTGATCGACCCGCCGGACTTGCCGATGGTGGCGAAGACCTCGAACGGCTTGTTGTCCACCTCGTTGACCGTGAGGAAAAGCATGCCCAGACCGGTGGCGATCTTCTGGGTGAAGCCGTAGATCACGTCCGGGCGGTCCTTGACCACCGACGCGCCGTCCTTCTTGCCGCCCTTCTTCTTGTCGCCGTCGCCGGTGCACAGCACCTGGGATGTCTTGGAGCCGTCGCGGTACACGGTCACGCCCTTGCAGCCGTACTCGTAGGCCTTCCAGTAGATGTCCCAGATTTCCTCCTTGGTGGCGGAATTGGGCAGGTTCACGGTCTTGGAAACCGCGTTGTCCGTGTATTTCTGGAAGGCGGCCTGCATCTTGAGATGCCAGATGGGCGCGATGTCCATGGACGTGACGTAGACCGTGCGGACCTCTTCGGGCAGGTGGTGCATCTTGCGGATGGTGCCGACCTTGGCGATCTCCTCCATCAGCTTGGGGGAGTAGGCGTTCGCCTCCTTGAGCGCGGCCTCGAAGAACGGATTGGTCTCCACCAGCTTGTCGTTGTCCATGACGTTGCGCACGAAGCTGAGGGCGAAGAGCGGCTCCACGCCCGAGGAGCAGCCCGCGATGATCGAGAGCGTGCCCGTGGGCGCGATGGTCGTGGTCGTGGCGTTGCGGTAGGGGCCGAGGTTGGCCTCGCCGAACACGGACTCGGCGTAGGCCGGGAACGAGCCGCGCTCGGCGGCCAGGGACTTGGACGCGCTGCGGGCCTCGTCGTGGACGAACTTCATGACGCGCTCGGCCAGGTCCACGGCGGTCTGGGAATTGTAGGGCACGCGCAGCTGGTAGAGCAGGTCGGCCCAGCCCATGACGCCCAGGCCGATCTTGCGGTTCCTGCCCACGGTCTCGGTGATCTGCGGCAGGGGATAGATGGAGGCGTCGATGACGTTGTCCAGGAAGCGGACGGAGAGATGGACGATGCGCCTCAGCTCTTCCCAGTCGATCTCGCCGTCGTGGCCGTTCTTGCCCTTGGCGTAGCACGTGCCCAGGTTGATGGAGCCGAGATTGCACGCCTCGTAGGGCAGCAGCGGCTGCTCGCCGCAGGGGTTGGTGGACTCGATCTCGCCCTGGGCCGGGGTGGGGTTGTCGCGGTTGATGCGGTCCAGGAAGACGATGCCCGGGTCGCCGGACTCCCACGCCTTGTGCACCAGCAGGTTGAACACCTCGCGGGCGTTGAGGGAGGCGATCGCTTCCCCGGAATTGGGGGCGATCAGGTCGTAGTCCTCCTTCTTCTCCACCGCGCGCATGAATTTTTCGGTCAGGGCCACGGACAGGTTGAAGTTGTTCAGGTCGCCGTCGCGCTCCTTGGCCTTGATGAACTCCATGATGTCCGGATGATCCACGCGCAAAATGCCCATGTTCGCCCCGCGCCGGGTGCCGCCCTGCTTGATCTGCTCGGTGGCGCAATTGAAGATGCGCAGGAACGACAACGGCCCGGAGGCCACGCCGCCGGTGGAGCCGACCACCGAATCCTTGGCCCGCAGCCGGGAAAAGGAAAAGCCCGTGCCCCCGCCGGACTTGTGGATCATGGCCGCGTGCTTGACCGCGTCGAAGATGTCCTCGATGGAGTCGCCCACGGGCAGGACGAAGCAGGCCGCCAGCTGGCCCAGGCCGGTGCCCGCGTTCATCAGCGTGGGCGAATTGGGCAGGAAGCGGTAGGAGGTCATCAGGTCGTAGAACTCGCGGGCCAGGGCGGCGGGCCGGTACGTGGAATCGGCGTACTTGCCCTCCTCGCCGGCGATGGCCGAAGCCACCCGCCAGAACAGCTCCCTGGGCGTCTCGTAGGCCACGCCCTCAAGGTCCTTGCGCAGGTACCGCCGGTGCAGGACTATCTTTGCGTTTTCGTTGATGATCGGTTCCGGCAGACGGGCGGGCATCTTGAGTTCGGACATGCAAGGACCTCTTCTAACGAATTGAAATTAAGACAGAAAATTATTGGATCAGTCCAGAAAGCGCGCAGCGCTAGAGAATGTCTAGACTACAGAAAGCGGCCACGAAAAGCCAGCCAAAAGTGGCCCGGAGGCGCAAAAACCGGAGGAGTCTGCGCACGGCCTCGGTTGCCGGACCTCGGGCTATCCAGGCTCTGTTTACAAAATGACATCGTCGTGAGTTTGAGCCATGATTTCAAGTGGC
>JAZHDH010000257.1:0-2685 GCA_036584335.1 Pseudodesulfovibrio sp.
CGACGCAATCGGGCCTTTGTCAGCAACCTGAGGCGCGGCCCTTAGGCGCGGCCCTGAGGCCGCGCCCTGAATCACGATCTGGAGGATCTATTTTTCCAGTCCTTCCCGAACTTCCTTGAGCCCCTGGAGAATCTCCTGCATCTTGGCTCGAAGCGCTTCGTCGTGCAGGGTGTCGGTCAGGTAGAACGCCTTCATGGTCATCTCGTTGACGATGTCATGGGCTATCATCCGCCGCACCTGGACCGGCACGTCGGCCTTCAACTCCACCAGCCGCCGATCAAGGCTGGACACTTCCTCGCGCAGGACTCCGAGACTCTTCACCTCGTTCGTGAGCCCGGCGATATTCCGATTCATCCCGAAAAAGAAAATAACCAGCAGCAGGACGGCCAGAAGCGCCACCATCAACGCGACTTTGCTCATGTCCTTTTGCGCGGCGGCGACGCCTGCGGCCGGAGCCGGGGAAGGCTGTTCCATGTTCTCCGTGACGGCATCTTCCGTTTTCACCGCTTCCAACTTGTGCATCTTGCCTTTCTCCGAACTCATGGCGATCTCCGTGACGCTGAATTACCGGCCTCGCGCCGGTGGCGGCACCTGTATACGTCATCCTCCAACGCCTAGGCAAGTGAATCCCTGGCACCCATTCCCCTGTCCGCTCTTGCCTCCACGCCACTTGCTCCTCACCTGCGAAGACATTCGGCGCGAAAAGCCAAAAATCGGACTTTCAATTTATACACTTTGGCAATTTTTGCATTGATCACCGCAATACTCCATAGTAAGCACAACAAATCATACGATGACGAGTTGCCATTTTTTGTTTTGTTATGGTATGCAATATATGGTGACTGCCATTTCAGAGCTTTTCAACCAGTTACAGGGAGTCGAAAATGGACGATTACTTGAAAGAAGCGTTGGAGATCGTCAAGGCACAGGCCGGCGTTCGTACGATGACCGAGGAAGAAATTACTTCCATGGTGCAAAAACTCGCGACCGATATCAGGGCCATTGCCGATGGCGGTGTCATTGAAACAGAAGACGATGCCAGCACCGATCCCAAGAAGGCCATCCGCGAGAAGTCGATTCTCTGTTGTGTCTGCGGCAAATCCTTCAAGGTGTTGACCAAGAAGCATCTTTCCAGCCATGGACTTACCCCCGAAGAATACCGGGAGAAATACGGCTACAAGAAAAAACTCCCCCTGGTCTGCAAATCCCTTCAGCGAGAACGGCGCAAAAAAATGAAAGAAATGAAGCTCTGGACCAAACGGGGCAAAAACAAATAGCGCCCACACCCTAAAGCCCGGCCTGACCGGGCTTTATCATGGGCGAAGCACTCCCTGCATGAGTTGATCAATCGTTTTCTCGATCCGGCTCCACCCCTGATCCGACTGAAGGTCCACCCCGCCCAGATGGCGATGGATACGGGAACGGACGGCCAAAAAGTTCACGCCAGCGGCCATGAATAATACCAGTGCCGTCAGATCGACCTCGCTCGGAGGGTCTTTTTCCATCAACTCGAAAAATTCCAACGCCGTCTTCACTCGCACCTCTTCCAGGGTGCGGGTCAACGCATTGCGCTCTAGGGCCTCCCAAGCCAGTATTTCCAGCGTATTGGGGCGTGCCAGAATCGCTTTCAAATACCTTTTGAAAAAAAGCGCCATCAGTTCGTGAGGGGCCAGCCCTCGAATGGCATCCCTGTCTGGCCCCAGCAATTCTTCGGCGCTGGGCCAGAACTCCACGGTCAATCCGTAAGCGGCCACCAGGCCGGTCAACCCTCCATAATAGCGATAAATCAGCTTTTTATCGACGCCGGCTTCCCGGGCGACCAGATTGACCCCAAGGTTTTGGAACCCGACCTCGGCCATGACCTTTCCCACGGCCCGGATCAGCTTTCCCTTGGTTATCTCCTTGTTCCGGATGGGTACCACCTTGGGCACCATGCGCAATGACGGCATAGCTCCTCCCGTCGTGTTTCAGACAAACACAGTCTCCCCTTCCAGGACACGGATTGCAATGATTGTCTCCGCACATTCCATTCCTGCACCACAGGATAACGGTCATAAAAAGCAAAAGGCCTTCGTCGAAAACGAAGGCCTCAGACGATGCATATTCCCGCAGGGGCGCGCGAAAACTAGATTTCCGGAGCGGTCTTGGGCACGAGGCATACAATGATCAGGGGCACGTCGCCCGTGTTCGCCAGATGGTGTTCCTCGCCGGGAGCGACGTAGACGACGGTCCCAGGGCCAAGAGGCATCTTTTCACCGTTTTTAACTATGTAGCCTGTCCCGGAATGATAGAACTGCTGGTGCTCCCAAGGGTGGGTATGGGACGGGATCTGGGCGCCCGGCTGAAGCTCGATGACCCGCATGCAGAAATTGACGTCGTCGTCGGCCCTGCCTATGACCACCCGGCCTGAAACCCCGGGGCCAGCCACCTTCAACGCTTGCGCTGGCACGTCCGTATACTGAATGACCTTCATTGTGATCCTCCCGTGATTTGATGAAATATGCGACTCCCCTGCAGCGCCGACAACAGCGCCACCGGATTCGGTTGACAGCTATCACAAGCCCCGATTTTGCGCCAGGGGCTTCCAACGTTCCGTCTCGAACCCCCGCCACCGGGTGCGCCCTTTCCGAGCGGCTGGGCATGTCGCGGCATGGCCCGGCGCGGCGTTTGGGAGCCTGCCCCAGT
>JAZHDH010000258.1:0-2673 GCA_036584335.1 Pseudodesulfovibrio sp.
TTTCCATATATAGTAACCGTCCTCGATGGTGTCCGTTCTTGTAGCGTATCGGTTGTGTCCGGTGTATCTTTTTCTTGTTCAATTAATTCGGCTGGATGCATTGCCCGGTCGCAGGGCGGGTGTTGGTGCTTGCCTTTGGTCGTAATCCTGGTATTTCATTAGGCATGAATTGGCTTTCCGTGGCTGAGATAGCCAAACGCACCCGCATCCCCGCGCCGACGGCCCGTCGGTACGCCGCCCTGTTCAAGGATTTTCTCGGCGGCCGCAAGATGGGGCGCATCACCAAGTATCCCGACGACTGCGTGGTCGTCTTCGAGCGGGTTTCGCGCATGTACGGCGAGGGCAAGGTGACGGCCGAGATCGAGGACGCGCTGAGGGCCGAGTTCACACGGACCATCGACGTGGACCACGGCTCCGGCGTCCCGGCCGTGGGCGGCGAGATGTTCGCCGAACTGGCGGGCGTGTTCAACGGGGTCATGGGCAAGGTCGCCTCCTGCATGGAGGTCATTGCCGACCAGAAGTCGATCATCGAGCGCCAGCAGGACGACATCCAGAAGCTCAAGACCGCGTTCGTGCTTCTGGCCCGCAGCCAAAAGAAGATGAAACAGCTCCCTTCCTCCGCCATCGATTTCCTGCCCGAAGAATTTCTCCAGCAGACCCGCGCCCTGGAGCAGAAGGACGCCGAAATAGAGGAGATCGCCCTCAAGCTCTCCTTCGACACCTCCGACATCAAGGCCAAGCTCCAGATCCTGGAATCCGAACTGGTCCGCCTGCGCAAGGACCGCCGCGAGATGGAGAAGTATCTTCAGGAGAAGATCGCGCGTCTCAAGGACGCGTCAGCATAAACTTTTCTTTTGGTCCGGCAGCTGTTACACCGGATCACCGCTCTGGCAAACCTCAGGAACGTACCAGGAGGGTGTTTATGCGTTCTTTTCTCAAAATCGTCGTCGTGGTTTCCCTGCTCATGCTCGTGCCTGCCTGCGCCACCACCGGCCAGAAATCGGACACCGACGCCGAAAACAGCAAGGTTTCGCAGCAGGAACCGGATTTTTACTACGACTTTGACGACATCCTGATCCCCAAGGAAATTTCCTACGTGGACGACGAGTCCTACAAGCTGGACAACGCCAAGTTCCGCGCAGCCATAATGAAGTTCAAGGGCCGTGTCGAGGTCATGGAACTGGTGCAGTATTTCGTGAACAACATGACCAAGGACAACTGGAGTCTCATTTCCAACAACAAGGCGGCGACCCTGTCCGTGCTCACCTTCGAGAAGTTCAACAAGAGTTGCGTGATCCAGATCGACGACGCGTTCGCCACGGCCAAGATCACCGTCTTCGCCGTCGAGATGAAGGACGCCGCCGCCAAGGGCAAGTAATATGCAGCCACACTACCGTTTCGCCGGGTTCATGGGCAAGCGCGTCCATCTCGGCGTCACCGGTTCCATAGCGGCCTACAAGGCGCTCGACCTCCTGCGTCCCCTGCAGGAGGCGGGCTGCCTCGTCTCCGCCACCCTCACCGACGCCGCGGCCCGGTTCGTCGGCTCGCTCAGCTTCGAGGCGCTCGGGGCGTCGCCCGTGTATTCCGGCATGTTCGACCCCCGCGACGGTAACCCTTTCGGCCATCTCGAACCCGGGCAGGAGGCCGACGTCATGGCCGTCGTTCCGGCCACGGCCGCGACCCTGGCCCGGCTCGCCTTCGGCCTGGCCGACGACATGCTCTCCTGCCAGGCCCTGGCCTTTCCCGGCCCGAAGATCGTGGCCCCGGCCATGAACCCGCGCATGTGGGAGGCCCCGGCCACCCGGCGCAACTGGCAGATGATCGCCGACCTCGGCTACGTCCGCGTGGCCCCGGAATGCGGCCACGTGGCCTGCGGCGACACCGGATCGGGCCGACTCGCCCCGGTGGACGAGATTTTCGCCGCCATCCTGCGCGCGATCAGCCCGCAGGACCTGGCCGGGCGGCGGGTGCTGGTCACGCTCGGCCCCACGCGCGAGCCCTGGGACGCGGTCCGGTTCTGGTCCAATCCCTCCTCCGGCCTGATGGGCGCGTGCATGGCCATGGCCGCCCACCTGCGCGGCGCCGAGGTCACGGTGGTGGCCGGCCCTACCGCCCTGACGTTCCCTGCTGCGGTGACGGTCGTCCCTGTGCGCACGGCCCGCGAGATGTTCGCCGCCGCCACCGGGCTTTGGCCGGACATGGACGTGGCGTGCTGCGCGGCCGCCGTGGCCGATTTCCGCCCCGTGCCGTTCGGCGACGCCAAGTTCAAGAAGGCATCGGGCGCGGAAGGGCCGGTCGTGCATTTCGAGGCCAACCCGGACATCCTGCGCACCCTGGGCGAATCCAGACGCGAGGGCCAGCGCCTGATCGGCTTCGCCGCCGAAACCGGCGATCTCCAGGCCGAGGCGCAGCGCAAGCTCCTTGCCAAACGCCTCGACCTGATCGCCGCCAACGACATTTCCCGTGACGGGAGCGGTTTTTGCTCCGGCACCAACCAGATGTTCGTCCTCGACGCGCAGGGGCGCAGGGAATCCTGGCCCCGGCTCGACAAAACCGAAGTGGCCTGGCGGATATGGGATCACCTTCTTCTCGCCTAGACGTGCCCGAAGGCCTGCGCCCCTGGCTGGAGTCCGGGGTGGAGTACCTGCTGCGGCCCGAAGGGGATGCGTCGGC
>JAZHDH010000259.1:0-2669 GCA_036584335.1 Pseudodesulfovibrio sp.
CCGGCGTGGGGATGGCGTCGATGTAGCCGGTCATGGCGTCGGCCACGCGGTTGCCTTTTTCCAGCAGTCGCCGGTACTCGCCCTGCAGCCCGTCGGTGGCCGCCCGGTTGCGCAGTTCGCCCAGGGCCACCTTTTCGACCATGCCGGTCAGGCGGTCGCCCATGTCGCCCAGGACCACGGGGATCTCGGCCAGCGCGGCGCAGAGCTGCCCGATCTCGTCGCCTTGGCGCACGTCGAGCCGCACCGAAAAATCGCCCTCCGCGATCCTGCGGGCGAAGGCCAGGGCCTTGGCCACCGGACGGACGATGCCCAGGGCCAGGATCGCGGCCAGGGAGAGCGACGCCGCCAGCACACCGAAGGTCAGCCACAGGGTCGTCCGGCCAAGGGTCTCGCGATAGGCGTCCATGGCCCGGGCGCTGGCCGTCATTCGCACGTGCATGTCTTCCTGCATCGCGTCCAGCGCGCCCATGGTCGTTCCGAAAAGGGCGTCTATCCTCCCGCTCAGGGCCGCGATCTTTTCCACGTCCCGGCCTTCGCGCTCCAGAAACGGCGCCAGTTGGTCGGTCAGCAGGGTGCGCAGTCCCGCATAGGCGGCCGCTCCCTGCGCGGCCGCGTCCGGGTTGTCCAGCATTGTGCCGACGTCGGCGATGATCCGGATGTCTTCGGCCGCCAGCCCGGACAGGTCGACCAGTTGCCTGCGCCACTGCGCCGACGTCCGGTCGAGCAGGGCGTGGCTGATCGCGCTGTTGAGCGCCTCCAGCCGCGAGTCGATGCGCAGCAGCCGGACCATGTCGGCCCCGATGGCGCGCTCCTCCTTTTTCAGGCGGGCGATCTTGTGCAGTTCGCTGTGCTGGAAATAGGCGAATCCAGCGAACAGGAAGGCGATGAGGCCGAAGGAAACAAGGAGGCGCAGCTTGATGGAAATGTCGTTCAATTTCATGAATTACGATCCCCTGGGCGCGGAGGCCCCGTCGAATGTGAAGATTGCGAGAATAATTATCGTATGTGTGCGTGATCACTTTGTCCAGCGTTACGCGGGTGGCGCAGGAAAACGTCACAAAGTGGCCGCAATCGGCCGATTCGGCTCAGTAATCGAGGGAGATCAGGGTCAGCCCCTGTGCCGGAGCCGTGGCCGGGGCCGTCGCCCGGTCGCGGGAGCGCAGGATGGCCCGGACGTCGGCCGCCGCCAGCCGCCCCCGTCCGCAGGCCACCAGCGCGCCCATGATGTTGCGGACCATCTGCTTGAGGAAGCCGTCCGCCGTGAACCGCCAGACGCTCTCGCGCGCATCGCCGCCGGGCAGGCGCGAGAGACTGAAAATCGTCCGGACCGTGGACTGGACCGAGGTGCCCAAATTCCGGAAGGCGGCGAAATCGTGCTCGCCCGCGAACACCCCGGCCGCCGCCTCCATGGCCGCGAAATCCACCGGGCCGCAGTCCCACACGAACCGCCGCCGCTGCGGCAGGCAGTACCCGGGATCGTGCCAGAGCACATATTCGTAAGTCTTGGACCGGGCCGAATAGCGGGCATGGAACTCGCCGTCCACGACCGCCGCGTCGGTCACGCGCACGTCCTCGGGCAGGATGGCGTTGAGCGCGCGCGCCCAGGGCAGGCCCGCGCGGTCGTCCGGGCAGTCGAAATGGGCCACCTGGGCCAGGGCGTGCACGCCCGCGTCGGTCCGGCCCGATCCGTGGACCCGGACCCCGCCGCCCACGAGCCGGACCAGGGCCGATTCCACCTCGCCCTGGACCGTGCGGTCGCGGGGCTGAAGCTGCCAGCCGGAAAAATCGGTGCCGTCATAGGCGAGGGTGAGCTTGATGCGGGCCATGGACAAGAAAATACGTCAGGCCGCAGGGAAAGGCAAAGAAAGCGTGTCAGTCTTCGGGATTCGCGGGCGCGGGGACGAAACCGCCGATCTCGGCGAGGATGTCGGCCACGGCCACGGCGAGGTCCCCGGGCATCCCCCCCGACAGCAGCGAATCCTCCAGGGCTTCGGCCTTCGGCCCGTGCCGCTCCGCCAGGGCTCGTATCCGTTCGCGCAGGTCCTCGTCCATGGCTACCGCTCCACCTCGAACCCGTCGAAATGGTCCGAGCGCAGGGAGGCGTCGGGCACCGGGGTGGCCGCCAGCGTCATGCGCGCGGCCTTGCCCACCGGCGAAGCCGGGGCCTCGGCCACGATGTTCCACTCGCCCGGCCTGGACGACCGCCCGAGCAGCGCCAGGACCTCGGCATCCCCGGAAGGCTCGATGGCCAGCACCGTGAACCGGCTGACGGTCTCGCCCCTGGCCGAATCCGAACTGAATATCATCATCGAATACTGGTACCCGGTGTCCCCGTTCTCCCACTGCACCGGCACGCGCGGCGCCGTGCGGTCCAGGGCGTGGCCGATGCGCAGCACGTCGCTGACCTCCAGGTATTCGCCCGCGTATTCGGCGAATTCGGGCAGGGGAATGATGCAGGCCGGGTTCTTCTTGCAACCCGCCACCAGCAGCAGCGCGGCGCAACAGAGGAGCAGGACGGGACGATGGTTCATGCAGGGGACCATAGTGGAGATTGGAAGCGCAGGCAACCGGTGGGGAGGAAGACCTCCTGCGGCCCCCTCAGAGTGTTGACAAAGCCCACTCTGGCAGGTTGCCGAGAACGGTTCGAGCGCCAGGCGCGAAAAAAGGCA
>JAZHDH010000260.1:0-2667 GCA_036584335.1 Pseudodesulfovibrio sp.
ACAGCGGCAGGAAGAAGCCGCCGCCCACCGCGAAGTGGGCCACGAAGACGTGGACGACCGCGATCAGCGCGATGAAGAAGCCGCCGCCCAGGGTCGTGAGTTCCCAAAACGGATACTGCATGGCTTAGCCCTCCTTCCCGCTGAACGCGAGCTTGACCATGTAGGCCACGGCCGCCAGGCCGATGGCCAGGGAGACCAGGAAGAGGACCATCGGCGACGATTCGCCCGTGACCGCGAGGGTCGAGGGCGAGAACCACGGCGCAAGGTCGGCGGCGCGGACCAGGGCCCGGACCCCGGCCATGGTCAGCACGGTGAGCACGGTCCACGCGGCCGCCTGCATCGGCTTGCGCATGGCTCCGGCCAGCAGCGCGCCCACGGCGCAGCCGACGGCCGCCAGCAGCGTGACCGTGGCCAGGGGACTGTTGCCCAGGAACCGGAGCAGCACCGGACGGTCGAGCGCCGCCAGCCACCACAGCCCCACCACCATCTGCACGGCGGTGAAGACGAAGAAGATCTTCATGCCCAGGGCCTGGAGCTCGGCGGACGTGTGGCGGGCGGTGAACCGGCCGTAGAGGGCCAGGGCCAGGCCGCCCACGGCCATGGAGGCGAAGAGGAAGTGCAGGTAGCGCGGCGCGAAGGTCGGATCGGAGAGATTGAAGAACGTGCCCGAACTGCCGCCCACGCCGCTGCCCCAGGAGCCGGGCCGGACCATCAGCGAGACCACGCTGCTCATGATCAGGCCGATGCACAGGATCAGCGCCACGGCCAGGAACAGCGGGCCGCCGCCCCCGCCCGTCCTGGCCCCGTGCTGAAAGATGTACAGCAGGTAGTAGGCGGCGATGAGCAGGGCGACGACGCCCAGCCACCAGACCGCAGCCAGGATGGAACTGGTGTAGAAGAACTGGCCGTAGAGCACCTGCAGGAAGAGCAGCGGCGCCACCCCGAAGTTGACCGTCAGGGCGAACGCCGTGGGCAGCTTGCCGGAAAACGACTCCACCACGGGATCGCGGCGGGCCTTCAGGTAGAGCGCCAGGATGCCGCCGCCGACCAGCACGTTGACCATGAGCATGTGCAGGGCGAAGGTCAGGATGTTCAGCCCCTCGAACCACGCCCAGGCCACGGGGATGGGATCGGGAACGGGAATGAGAGCCCCGGGATTCATGCTTTCCTCCTTTGCGAGACATGCACGAAGAAGACACTGTGCCGGACCGTAGCATACCCGCGCCAATCATCCATTATAAATGATGATATGTTCGGATGCTCGGCCCCCGCGCCGGGGCTCGCCCCGCGCATTTACTGCCGGGCGAAATTGTGCGAAAGTCCGCGCAACTTGCGCGACCGAGAGGAACCCATGGAAAAGATCATACTGGTGCATGTGACCGGAAACGACCGGCCGGGGCTGACGAAGGAGCTCTCCGGCGTGCTGGCCGACTACGACGTCGACGTCCTGGACATCGGCCAGGTGGTCATCCACAACTTCCTGACCCTGGGCATCCTGATCCGGCTGCGCTCGGACTCCCAGCCCGTGCTCAAGGACCTGCTCTTCAAGGGCCACGAGCTGGGCGTGACCATGCGCCTCAACCCCCTGGACGAGGCCGACTACACCACCTGGGTCCGGGGCGCGGACAAGCAGCGCCACATCATCACCCTGCTCGCCCGCGCGCTCACGGCCAGGCAGATCGCCGCCGTGACCAAGGTCGTCACCGACTCCGGCCTGAACATCGACACCATCCACCGCCTCTCGGGCCGGGTGCCGCTGAACGGCGGCGCGACCGTCCAGTCCGCCAAGGCGTGCGTGGAGTTCACCGTGCGCGGCACGCCCTCGGACATCGCGGCCATCCGCTCGAAATTTCTGGATATCTCCGCAGAACTGGAGGCCGACATCGCCTTCCAGGAAGACAACATCTTCCGCCGCAACCGGCGGCTCGTCGCCTTTGACATGGACTCCACCCTGATCCAGGCCGAGGTCATCGACGAACTGGCCAAGGAGGCGGGCGTGGGCGACCGGGTCTCGGCCATCACCGAGGCGGCCATGCGCGGCGAACTCGACTTCAAGCAGTCGCTCCGCCGCCGCCTGGCCCTGCTCGAAGGCCTCGACGAGTCCGTGCTCCGGTCCGTGGCCGAACGGCTGCCCCTGACCGAAGGCGCGCAACGGCTCATCTCCACCCTCAAGCACGTCGGCTACACCATCGCCATCCTCTCCGGCGGCTTCACCTACTTCGGCAATATCCTCAAAGAGCGCCTGGGCATCGACTACGTCTACGCCAACGAACTGGAGATCGTGGACGGCAAGCTCACCGGCAAGGCCCTGGGCGAAATCGTGGACGCCGAACGCAAGGCCGAACTGCTCCAGAAAATCGCCGACAAGGAAAACATCTCCCTGCAACAGGTCATCGCCGTGGGCGACGGCGCCAACGACCTGCCCATGCTCAACCTCGCGGGCCTCGGCATCGCCTTCCACGCCAAACCCAAAGTCAAACAAGGCGCGCGCCAGTCCATCTCCACCCTGGGACTCGACTCCATCCTGTATTTGATCGGGCTCAGCGACCGGGACCTGGAAGAGCTGTAGGGGAAAGCCTCCGGCGGCCCTCCCGGGGGGCTTAAGGCCGAGAGCCTTAGGCCCTGTTTACAAAATCCCATCTGTTTCGTTTGGCCCTGATTCCAACT
>JAZHDH010000261.1:0-2658 GCA_036584335.1 Pseudodesulfovibrio sp.
CCGCCTTGGGCGTGTCCTGGGCGATGATCCCGTCCAGGCAGCTCCCGGCCAGGTCTCTGCGCCCGGACTTGAGTACCTTGAGAAAGAGGTCGAGCAACAGCCGGTCGCCGGACTCGGCCACGCGGGTGACCGTGTCCAGCGCGAGCCGGGTGGGCGAGATCAGGCCCTTGGCCAGCGACCGGGCCAGGGCCATGGCCCGCTCCGGGTCGTCCAGGGCGCGCACCACGTGGCAGAGCTGGTCGAGGTCTTCGTTCCCGGCCGCGCTTTCCAGCCGGGTGGAGAGCCATTTGCCGAACAGTCCGTTGATCACCACCTGGCGGGCGGGAAAGGCCAGGACTTCGCCCCGGCTGCCCAGGGCGGCCACGAAGGGCGCTATCTTGGCGGGATCGGTGGCGGCCAGGGGCTTCATCAGCTCCTCCAGCCAGGAGAGCATTTGCCGGTCGCGGATCACGGCCCGGGCCGAGAGCATTTCGTGGGCCAGGGCCAGCCGGTCCGATGCCGGGAGGGAGGCGATCATGGCCGCCAGTTCGCGCAGGGACACGGCCATGGATTGCACGAACCGCACGGCCAGGATGCGGCCGAACCGGCCCGTGCCGAGCAGGATGCGCAGGCAGGCCCGGATGGTCCGGGCGTCCTTGGTGGTCTGGATAATGCGGTAGACGTGCAGCGCGGTTTCGGCGACGGGCGCGGCGTGGGCGGTTTCGTCCGGGCCAAGAAAGGCCACGGCCGCCGGGAGGGATTCCCCCATGGCGGCGAGGTCGGGCGCGCCTGGAGCGGCGGGGTCGCGAACGTATGTCCGGATGTCCGCTGCCAGGGTCGTGATGTCGATGTCGGGTCGGCTCATGCAATTCCGTGAATGATTGTCCAATTAATCCACTTTGCAATCGTTTGGGCCGGAAGTCAAAACCGATGGCAATTATTTTTACGCGCGGGGTCTCCGCCTGCCATCCCGTCGCCGCCCGGGATCGTAACTCCCCGAAAACCAAGGATTGGCGCGGCTTAAACGGTCGTTTCAGCACAAAAAGACTTTGACTCGACCCGGTACATGGCCTATCTTGCCCCACTGATATGGCATGGTCCGCACAATCCTGCGTAAAACCCAATTCAGGAAAGGCTAAATGTATACGTTACGCACTCTTCCGGGAGACGACGTCCGTCAGATCATGTGGCGGTTCGCCGACCGTTTCGATCTCCAGATGTCCATCCAGTCCGCCCGTTCCATCGCCCGCTCCGTGGTCGCCAAGCTCGTGGCCGAGGGCGCTCGCAACACCCACGAATGGACCGGCCGCAAAGGCGACCTGCTGACCGCCTTCGACCAGTCCGGCCTGACCGCGCTGTTCATGGACCCGCACCAGGGCGGCTTCATCGAGGGACCGAAGAACCTGGCCCTGGCCCTGGTCGCCTTCGAGCTTTCCTGGGTCGACGCGGGCGCGGCCACCTGCTCCCTCGCTTCCAACCTGGCCCTGGCCCCCATCCACGAGAAGGGCACCCCCGAGCAGCGCGACAAGTACATGCACGCCTGCGTCCCGCCCCAGCCGGGCGAGGACCGCACGATCTGGCGCGGCGCCTTCGCCCTGACCGAGCCGCTGCCCTACGTGGGCGTGGACACCGGCGTACTCTGCGGCAAGGCCTCCGTGGCCGAGTGGAAGGACGGCGAGGAGCCGATGCTCCATATCGACAAGCGCGGCCGGTTCATCACCAACATGGACTTCGCCAACTTCGTCACCGCCGCCGTGGAATCGCGCGACGAGCGGATCAAGGGCACCTTCATGGTCATCCTCGAAGACACCGACGAAGGCACCTTCGACCGGGGCGCGCCCACGCTCAAGATGGTCCACCAGCTTTCCTCCACCCGCGATCCCGTGCTCAACCTCAAGGTTCCGGCGTCCCGCATCATCGGCGGCTACGACGTGGTGGACGGGGTCATCGTGCCCAGATTCAACCACTCCGAGATCATCGGCGCGGTCTTCCACCGCACCCGCATCCCGGTCGGCCTGATGACCTCGGCCAAGCTGCTCTCCGCCGTGGAGCCGGTCATCCGCTACCACCGCAACCGGTTCCGGGGCGGCGACGCGGCCAAGGAAGGCTCCCCGCGCTACGACAAGGGCATCCAGATGAACGAGGACGCGCTGCAGCGCCTCGTGGACGTCTGGGCCTCCGGCGAGGCGGGCTGCTCCCTGGCCTTTGCCGCCTCGCGCCTGGCCGACGCCTTCGACCCCGTCGAGAAGGCCAAGGAGGCCCACTTCGCGGCCGAAGGCACGACCTCCGTGCGCAAGCAGATGGCCGCCCTGCGCGCCATCGGCGACCAGGTCAAGGAACTCATCGACCTGGAATACGCGCCCGAAGCCCAGCGCGACCAGGCCCGCTACGAGGCGCTCAAGGCCGACACCCTGGTCTCCTACGCCTGCATGGAGGCCCTGGCCGGCGTCCTCAACCCGGGCGTGAAGCTCTGGAACACGGGCGTGGGCGCGTGCATGATGCGCGAGGCCGTGGCCATGGTCGGCGGGTACGGCATCACCGAGGACTGCCCCGGGTTCCTGATGCAGAAGTGGACCGACTGCCAGCTGGAGGCCACCTACGAGGGCCCCGAGGCCGTGCAGCGTCGCCACCTGACCATGACCATGACCAGCGACGTCTTCCAGCACACGCTCTCCGCCT
>JAZHDH010000262.1:0-2655 GCA_036584335.1 Pseudodesulfovibrio sp.
CGCGGGCGGGACGAAGTCCAGGGCGGCGGCCACGGTCCGCCCGTCCATGTGGGCCGGGACGGGGCAGCCCATCAGCGCCAGCAGGGTCGGCGCGACGTCGGCCATGGCGCACTCGCCGAAGTCCGCGCCGGGCCGCACGCCCGGGCCGTGCAGCGCGAAGACGCCGTACTTTTCGTGGCGGCCGCTCCAGGGATGACGCACGAACAGGGCGGCGGGGTCCCCCGCGCCGTGGAGCAGGAATTCGTGGGGCGCGTAGACCTGGCAGCCGGGCGCGCACTCGACGATCAGGTCGGGCGCGTCCGGGGTCTGCGGCCCGGCATAGACGTCCTCGCGCCGGTGCACGGCCTCGATGACCGGCTTGCCGTCCGGGCCGCGCAGGTCCGTCAGCCCGCTGTGGACGGCGAAGGTCAGCTCGTCGCGCAGCCGGTCGTCCGCCTTGCCGGGATTGAAATACACGGACCCGCCCATGCCGTCGGACCAGGCCAGGGTGGCGTCCCAGTCGATGGCCGAGCGGAAGCGGTTGTTCAGGTCGTCGGCCGCGCGCGCCTTGTCCGTCAGCCCGAGGCGGGCGGCCGCCTTGCGCGCCAGTCTGCCCAGCGTGGAAGGCGCGGCGGGCCTGAGCAGGGTCTCCATGGGGCTTTTCAGGGCGAGCAGCCCGTTGTCCATCAGCCAGCGGTTGAGGAACACGCCGGTGTGCAGCGGTCCGGCCCCGTGGTCCGAGGCCAGGGCGAAGGTGGCGTCCGGCCCGGCCTTGTCCATGAGCGCGGCCAGGGCGGTGTCCAGGGCCTCATATACGCGCTCCACCGCGTCGCCCAGCTCGGCGTGGCGCGGATGGGCCGGGTCGCGGTATTTCCAGAAGAAATGCTGCACCCGGTCCGTTTCCATGAACACGGCGAACAGGAAATCGAAGGGGCCTCGATCCATGAGGAATTCGATCATCTCCCGGCGGCGGTCCACGCCGCGCAGCAGGGAGGCGAGATAGCGCGCGGGGTCGTCGTATCTGGGCGGCGAGTCGGCGTGGGGGCCGAAGCGGCGTTCGAAGTCGCGGCCGAAATCGGCGGGGCGGATGGAATCGCGTGCGCCGGGCGGGGCGAACATGCCGGGCACGAGGACGCCGTTCACACCGCTCAGGTCGTCGGGCGGCCAGGTCACCGGCACGTTCATCACGCCCGGCCGCAGCCCCCGCGCCGCGAGCAGCGACCACAGGGGCGGGACGCAGCGCATGGACGCGCTGGCGAAACGCATGCGCCCGCTCTGCGGGTCGAACTGGTGGCCGTCGAAGATGCCGTGCTTGCCGGGGTTGCAGCCGGTGGTCATGGTGGTCCAGGCCACGGGCGTCACCGCCGGGATGGTCGATTCCAGACGGCCGAAAGCGCCCTGGTCCATGAATCGGGACAGGGTCGGCATCCTGCCCTCGGCCGCCAGCGGGCGGATGATGTCGAACGTGGCTCCGTCCCAGCCCACGACCATGACGCGCGGTTTGTTCATGCGTGTCCTCCGTGGAGGATGGGATGGCGTATGGCCGTGAAAAGTTCCCGGATATTGCCGACTTGACCGCCCATGAGCAGAAAAAGCGGGCTCGCCGGGGCCAGCCCGAGCCGGGCGGCGAAGCGCAGGGCGAGCAGCGCGCCGACCGAGTAGGCGGCCAGGGCGGCCAGGGCCGCGCCCGTGGGACCGGCCAGGGGGATGAGCGCCAGGCTGGCCGCGATGTTGACGCCCAGGGCCGCCGTGTTGGCCAGGAGCGTGTGGCGCTGTCCCTCGGCGGCGACCAGGGCGTGGGACCAGAGCACGGTCAGGGCCAGGGGCGGGGCGGACCAGGCCAGGACGCGCAGGGCGGCGGCCGAGGGCGCGAGCTTGGCCCCGTAGAGGAAGGTCAGCAGCGGCTCGGCCTGGAGATGGAAGGCCACGGCCATGCCGAGGGCCGCCAGCAGCATGCAGCGGTGGAGCAGGGCGAGGAGCCGGGCGCGGGTTTCGGGCGTCGGGGCCAGCCGGGCGAGCACGGGGAAGGCGGCCAGCATCACCGCCTGGACCAGGATCTGGAATTTGAGCACCAGGTCGTGCGGCACCTGGAAGCGGGCCACGTCTTCGGGCGAGGCCAGCCAGGAGAGGAGCAGGACGTTGACCCTGAACAGGTTCATGACCACGATCACGGCCAGGCCGATCACGGCCGAGACCTTGAGCAGCGGCCAGATGCGCGGCAGCCCGCGCAGCAGGGCCGGGCGGGCGAAGCGCCGCCAGACCAGGAGCCAGGCGAGGAAGGCGTGGACGCCCAGGGCCAGGCAGGTGGCGGCCAGGGCGGCCCGCAGCCCGAGGTTCAGGACGACGACCACGGCCAGGGCCGCGCCCCAGGCCAGGGCGTGGGCGCAGGAGAGCAGGAACTCCCGGCGGATGTTTTCGAAGGCCTGGAATACGCCGCAGGCCATCTGGCCCAGGGAGCGGAAGGATTCGGCCAGGCAGGCGACGAGCAGCCCGCCGCCCAGGGCGGCGCCGGACGAACCGGCGACGGCCGACGTCAGGCCGCCCGCCGCGGGTCCTCTGCTTTTCTGATGTGTGGATTCGACCGGGTCTTTGTGCTTGCGACCATCATTATATTCCAGCAAGCGCCGATGGCGATTTCGGGCGTGCCGATCCGGGACCGGATGCGCGGCGAAAGCA
>JAZHDH010000263.1:0-2647 GCA_036584335.1 Pseudodesulfovibrio sp.
CCGTGCGCACCCTGCGCAACAAGCTCAACGAGTACAAGAAACAGGGCCTGGACGTGTAGGCCCCAGACCGCAGGACCGTCGCCCCGCCCTGATCCGGAACCGTTCGGCAAAGGCGCAAGGGGACGTTCCCGCTTTTATTTGCGGGGCAACTCTGCTAGAGTGCCCGCACCACAATCGCGAGGTGACTGTATGAAACAATTGCGGCTGGCGGCCCTGGCGCTGCTGATGATCGCGCTGCTCGTGGCCTGCGGCGGCGGGGAGGAATCCACCGCCGGAAACCCCAAGGGCGGCGCGGCGGCCCGGGCCGGGATTCCGGCCCTGGATTCGGCCGGGCTGGACGCCTATCTCAAGGCGCATGCGGGCAAGCCCACGTTCATGATTTTTTGGGCCACCTGGTGCCCGTCCTGCAAGCAGGCCCTGCCAGAAATGGAAGGTCTGTCCAAGTCGCGCGCGGACAAGGCCAACGTCATCGCCGTGTCCCTGGACGAGGATTTGGGCCTGCTCAAGACGTATCTGGCCGAACACCCTCTCCGGATGCCGGTTTTCGCGGGCAACCGGGACCTGGCCGACCGCTTCGGCGTCGAGGCCATCCCCACCCTGGTCATCTTCGACAAACTGGGCAACCAGATATTCGGCAAGCCCGGGGCCTTCCCCCAGGCCATGCTCGAAAAAGTGGTCGACGACCTGAACAGCAAATAACCATGATCCGCAAAGCCCGCATCGACGACGTCAAGACCATCCATTCCCTGCTGCTCAACCGCCAGGAACACGATGGTCTGGTGCTGCCCCGTTCGTTCAGCCAGCTTTACTCGCACCTGCGCGATTTCTTCGTGGTCGTGGAGGACGGGCAGGTGGTCGGCTGCTGCGCCCTGAACATCATCTGGGACAATCTGGCGGAAATCCGTTCCCTGGTGGTCGTGCCCGAGTTCCGGGGGCGCAAGCTCGGCCGCAAGTTGGTGGAGGCCGCCCTGAGCGAGGCGGTCACGTTGGGCATCTACACGGTCTACACCCTGACCGAGCGGGCCGACTTCTTCGCCCACCTCGGGTTCAAGGAGACGGCCATGGACGGCCTGAACCAGAAGGTCTGGGCCGACTGCCTCAACTGTCCGCGCTTCCCGGACCTGTGCAACGAAGTGGCCATGTCACTGCATTTGTAACCATCAAGTATCGTAATTGAAATGTCGCACAAACTGACACCCTTCATCACCGCCGAACAGATCGCCGGGCGCGTGGCCGAACTGGGCCGCGACATCACGGCGGCCTACGTCGGCGACGGCCCTTTGGTCTGCATCTGCGTGCTCAAGGGGGCTTTCCTCTTCTATTCCGACGTCATCCGCCGCATCGGCCGCGAGATCGAGGTCGATTTCGTCCGCCTGGCCAGCTACGGCGCCGGCACCACGCGCGGGGAGGACATCGTTTTTTCCAAGGATCTGGAGATTTCCATCGAAGGCAAGGACGTCCTGGTGGTGGAGGATATCGTCGATACCGGCCACTCCATGGACTTCCTGCTGCACGTGCTGCGGCGCAGGAATCCGAAGAGTTTGAAAATCTGCGCGCTTATTGATAAGCAGGAGCGCAGGGAGAAGAATGTGGTCGTCGACTTTGCCGGTTTCATGCCGCAGGACGGCTTCATCGTGGGCTATGGCATGGACTATGCCGAGCGGTACAGAGAATTGGATGGAATTTACGAATTGTCCAGTGAATAAGGATAATTGGAGATAAGTTATGATCGTCACCTGTCCCAATTGCCAGACCAAGTACAACCTGCCCGACGCCAAGGTTCCGCCCGGCGGCGCCAAGGTCAAATGCTCCAAGTGCGCGCACGTCTTCAAGGCCGAGCCGCCCTCCACGCCCGAAGAGGAAGTCGAAAATCTCTTCGAGGAGGAATCCGCCGCGCCCGACACCAGCGCGGGCGACGCGTTCGACGAGACCTTCGACGAGGTGGCCTCGGGCCGCAAGGACTCCGTCGGGGGGGTCGGCGATGCGGACATGGACGACCTCTTCGGCGACGGAGGGGACGAGGCGGGAGGCGATGCGGACGCGGGCGAGGACGCTGTTTCCGGCGGTTCCGACGACGTGGACTCCCTGTTTGGCGACGATGACGACCTGTTCGCCGCCGATGAGCCGGAAACCCGGCCCAAGCCCAAGTCCAAGCCCGTGCAGGAAGACTCCGAGGGGGCGGACGACCTTTTCGCCACCGGTGACGACGACGATGCGGGCGACCTCTTCGCCTCCGGCGACGAGGAAGAGGAAGACGACGAAGACGAGGACGAGGATGAGGACGGTGGCGGCCTGGACCTGGACGACGACGAGCCGGTCCGCAGCCGCAAGCCGCTGGGGTGCCTGATCACCCTGCTCATCCTGGTGCTGCTCGTCGGCGGCGCGGTGTGGTTCAAGGCGTGGCGCTGGTTCGGGCTCGACGTCTGCTCCTACATCCAGAACGTGCCCTACGTCGGCAAGCTGTGCATGGAGGAAACCGGCGGCGACCGCGAGGCCGCCCCGGGCGAGTCCCCGGCCGACCGCGTACGCAACATCGTGCTCAAGAACGTCAAGCAGTATTACGTGGCCAATGAGAAGACCGGGAACCTGTTTGTGGTCGAGGGCAAGGCGGTGAACCAGTTCACCACGCCCAAGGAGCGGATCAAGG
>JAZHDH010000264.1:0-2627 GCA_036584335.1 Pseudodesulfovibrio sp.
ATACAGGAACTGATGATGCGGCTGCCCGGCCTGAACCTGCCCGAGCGCAGCGAATTCGTGGCCTACGCCCAATTGGTGGAGCTGACCGGCATCCCGACGGCCGAAGTGGTGGAGCTGGTGGACCTGGGGTGGATCACCCCGGCCACCACCGGCGCGGAGGAATACCTCTTCCGCCTGCGTGACGTCTACCGCATCCACAAGCTGATGCGGCTGGTCAACGACCTGGAAATTTCGTTCAGCTGCGGGTCCATTGTGGTGGACCTGCTGGAGCGTGTCGAGGAATTGGAAAAGGAGATCGAGGAGCTGAGGCGCCTCGTATAAAGGAGGGAACCCATGGATCCGAACACCTTTACCCAGAAAACCCAAAGCGCCGTCTCCGAGGCCCAGAACCTGGCCATCCGGAGCGGGCACCAGCAGATAGATTGCGAACACCTCCTGCGCGCCCTGGCGGCCCAGGAGCAGGGGCTTGTGCCCCAGATATTGCAGAAGCTCGGCGTATCGCCCGAAGCCTACGTGGGCGCGGTGGACGCCGAGATCGCCAAGCTGCCCCGTGTTTCCGGACCCGGTGCCCGCCCCGACCAGATCATGGTCACCCAGCGTCTTCAGCGCGTGCTGGTGGCCGCCACCGACGGCTCCAAGCGGATGAAGGACGAGTTTGTCTCGGTCGAGCATGTCTTCCTGGCGCTCATGGACGAGCCGCCATCCAGCGGGGTGGGCCGCGTCAACCGCCAGTTCAACCTGGACAAGAACAAGGTCCTCTCCGTACTCACCGAGGTGCGCGGCAAGCAGCGCGTGACCTCGGACAATCCCGAGGCGACCTACGAATCGCTCCAGAAGTACGGCCGCGACCTGGTGGAGGAGGCGCGCGCGGGCAGGCTCGACCCGGTCATCGGCCGCGACGCCGAGATCCGCCGCGTCATCCGCATCCTGAGCCGCCGGACCAAGAACAACCCGGTGCTCATCGGCGAGGCGGGCGTCGGCAAGACGGCCATCGCCGAGGGCCTGGCCCAGCGCATCGTGGCCGGCGACGTGCCCGAGGGCCTCAAGGACAAGACCGTGTTCTCCCTGGACATGGGCGCGCTCATCGCGGGCGCCAAGTACCGGGGCGAATTCGAGGAGCGGCTCAAGGCCGTACTCAAGGAGGTCCAGTCCTCCGCCGGGCAGATCCTCATGTTCATCGACGAACTGCACACCATCGTCGGCGCGGGCAAGGCCGACGGGGCCATGGACGCGGGCAACCTGCTCAAGCCCATGCTGGCGCGCGGCGAGCTGCACTGCATCGGCGCGACCACCGTGGACGAGTACCGCAAGTACATCGAGAAGGATCCGGCCCTGGAGCGCCGCTTCCAGACCGTGATGGTCGAGGAGCCGAACGTGGAGGACACCATCTCGATCCTGCGCGGTCTGCGCGAGCGGTTCGAGGTCCACCACGGCGTGCGCATTTCCGACGGCGCGGTGGTCGAGGCCGCCGTGCTCTCGCACCGTTACATCACCGACCGCCAGCTGCCGGACAAGGCCATCGACCTCATCGACGAGGCCGCGGCCATGATCCGCACCGAGATCGACTCCCAGCCCTACGAGCTGGACCGGGCCAACCGCCAGATCATGCAGTTGGAGATCGAGCGCGAGGCCCTGAAGCGCGAGACGGACCAGAAGTCCAGGGACCGGCTGGTCAAGCTGGAGAAGGACCTCTCGGACCTCAAGGAGAAGCAGACCGCCCTGCGCGCCCAGTGGGAGAACGAGAAGGGCTCCATCGAGCGGCTGCGCGCCATCAAGGGCGAGATCGAGGCCACCCGGCGAGAGATCGAGGAAGCCAAGCGCGTCTCGGACTACAAGCGCGCTTCGGAATTGGAATACGGCACCCTGATCGCCCTGGAAAAGGAACTGCGCGAGCGCAACGAGTCCCTGGAGGCGGGCGACACCCCGCGCATGGTGCGCGAGGAGGTCGGCCCGGACGACGTGGCCCAGGTCATCGCCCGCTGGACCGGCATCCCGGTCTCCAAGCTGCTGGAGGGTGAGCGCGAGAAGCTGCTCCGGCTGGCCGACGTGTTGCACGAGCGCGTCATCGGCCAGGACGAGGCGGTCCAGGCCGTGGCCGACGCCGTGCTGCGCGCCCGCGCCGGGCTCAAGAACCCCACCCGGCCCATCGGATCGTTCATCTTCCTCGGCCCCACCGGCGTGGGCAAGACCGAGCTGTGCAAGACCCTGGCCGCCGCCCTCTTCGACAGCCAGGACAACATGGTGCGCATCGACATGTCCGAGTACATGGAGAAGCACACCGTGGCCCGGCTGATCGGCGCGCCCCCGGGCTACGTGGGCTATGACGAGGGCGGCCAACTGACCGAGGCGGTCCGCCGCAAGCCCTACTCCGTGGTCCTCTTCGACGAGATCGAGAAGGCGCACCACGACGTGTTCAATGTCCTGCTCCAGATCCTGGACGACGGGCGGCTGACGGATTCCCACGGCCGCACCGTGGATTTCAAGAACACCATCGTGATCATGACCTCCAACCTCGGGGCCGAATTCATGCTCGACGGCATCGACGAATCCGGCGAGTTCCGGCCCGGCGTGGAGGACCAGGTCCGCGAGGTCCTGCGCCGCCACTTCCGGCCCGAGTTCCTGAACCG
>JAZHDH010000265.1:0-2625 GCA_036584335.1 Pseudodesulfovibrio sp.
TGCGCGCCCGCTTGTCATAGGCCTCGAACTTGCCGAAGCCCGAGATGAGAAGGGCGTGGTCCTTCTTCACGGCGCTCTTCATGATCTCGAGGATGACTTCCACCAGGTCCTTGATCTCGGCGCGGTTCTTGTCGGTGCGCTCGTAGATGTAGTCCACGATACCGGCTTTGGTCAGGGTGCTCATTGATCGCCTCCAAAAAAAGGGTTCACTGACTTGACTATTTCACGAGCTTGGCGATTTTCTTCGCCAGCCCGCGCATCTCGTCGGGGTCCTTGTAGCCGGACTGGGGCCAGAGCTTCAGCCCGTCGTCCGCAAACCTCGGCACGAGATGGAAATGCGCGTGGTGCACCAATTGCCCGGCGCTCTCGCCGTTGTTCTGGATCAGGTTCAGGCCGTCCGCCCCGGTGGCTTCCATGACCGCGCGGCCGACCTTGGACAGGGCCTGCGTCAGGTCGCCGCCCAGGCTGGACGGGATGTCCATCAGCGTGGGGTGGTGGGCCTTGGGCAGCACCAGGGCATGCCCCGCGTTCACGGGAGCGATGTCGAGAAAGGCCACGCAGGTGTCGCTCTCGTAGACCTTGGCGCAGGGTATCTCCCCCGCCACGATCTTGCAGAAAATGCAGTCCGGGTCCTTGGCCGTCATCGCTTCTCCCTGCCCCGCCGAGGCCCGCGCCGCAGGGCTTTTGCCCCGCGTCCGCCGGGCCGACCGACGAAGACACTTTCATAGTTAGCCATATTCTTAACCGGGAAATTCAGTTAAATCAAGTCTGTCGATTCGATTTTCTCGGAAATTCACAAAGGGGGGCCGAGAACGGAGTCTAGAAATATTCTTGAAATACGGGAAGTTGCCGGAATGTAACCCTTTTCTGGCCGCGACGGTTTGGAAACAGGTGTTATTTCAGTACGTTGAAACAGCCCTTGAAAGGGGTTTCGACAGCCTTTCGGGGGAGGCCAAACCGCAGGGGCGGACTATTTTTCATCGGGCCGGTATTCGGGCACCAGGCGGCGGAGCGCGGCGCGGATGGCGTCGCCGTCCCAGGCGTCGGCCGCGCGGACCAGTTCGGCGATGGCCCGGTCCAGCGCGGCCGGGTCGGGCGGGGCGTCGCTGCCTAGGACCAGGATCTTTTCGTGCTCGGTGCGCACGATGTCCTCGCCCTCGCTGATCAGCTCCTCGTAGAGCTTTTCGCCCTCGCGCAGGCCGGTGTAGACGATCTCCACATCCACGCCGGGCTCTTTGCCCGAGAGCCGGATCAGGTCGCGGGCCATGTCCGCGATCTTCACGGGCACGCCCATGTCCAGGACGAAGATTTCGCCGCCCGTGCCCTTTTCGCCCATGCTGCCCGCCTGGAGGATGAGCTGGGAAGCCTCGGAGATGGACATGAAGTAGCGGGTGACGTCCGGATGGGTGACGGTGACCGGGCCGCCCGAAGCGATCTGCCGCCGGAAAAGCGGGACCACCGAGCCGCTGGACCCGACCACGTTGCCGAAGCGCACGGCCATGAACCGGGTGCCCCGGCCGTCGAGGGACTGCATCAGGAGTTCGGTGACGCGCTTGGACGCGCCCATGACGTTGGTCGGGCGCACGGCCTTGTCCGTGGACACGAGCACGAACCGCTCCACCCCGGTTTCCACGGCCGTTTCCATGACGGTGCGCGAGCCCAGGATGTTGTTGCGCACGGCCTGCCACGGGTTGCGCTCGAGCATGGGCACGTGCTTGTAGGCCGCCGCGTGGAAGACCACCGAGGGGCGGTGGCGGTCGAAGGTCCGGCGCATCAGTTCGCGGTCGTCGATGGAGCCGAGCACCGTGGTGTAGTGCGTGAACCCGAGGGTGTGATGCAGCTCCATCTGGATCTGGTAGAGGTTGAATTCGCCCGCATCGACCAGGACCACGTGGCCCGGCTTGAAGCGGACGATCTGGCGGCACAGCTCCGAGCCGATGGACCCGCCGCACCCCGTGACCAGCACGGTTCGGCCGGTCAGGTAGCCCCGGATGCGCTGGGCGTCGAGGCTGACGGGCGAGCGGCCCAGGAGGTCGAGGTAGTCGATGTCGCGCAGGGCGGTGATGTCCACCTTGCCGTCCAGGATCTCGGCCATGGCGGGCAGGATCTTGTAGGGGACGCCCGTGGCCTTGCAGGTGTCGGCGATGCGCCGCATCTGCTCGGCGGACGCCTGGGAAACGGCGATGAAGATTTCGTCCACGTCCTCGCGGTCGGCCACGCCCGCCAGGTCGCTCACCGGGCCGAGGATGGGCCTGCCGTGGATGGTCCGCCCGCGCTTGGCCGGGTCGTCGTCCAGGAAGCCCACCAGCCGGAACTGGGCCGGGTTGGCGGTCAGCTCGCGGCTGATGCTCTCGGCCAGGCTGCCCGCGCCGATGACCAGCACGGTCTTGCGGTCCGCCGCCGGGGGCGCGAAGGAGCCCGAGCGGGTGAAAAAGGCGCGGATGGACAGCCGGAGCCCGGAGCACAGGATCAGGGTCAGGACCCAGTCGATGACGAAGATGGAGCGCGGCACGCCGACGAACGAGAAGCGCAGGACCACGAACGAGATCAGCACCAGGCTCTGCAGGGCCGTGACCCGGAGCAGCTTCCAGTAGTCGTCCAGGCTGGTGTAGCGCCACATGCCCC
>JAZHDH010000266.1:0-2617 GCA_036584335.1 Pseudodesulfovibrio sp.
CCCCTACCCCTCGGCCAGGAGGCGGCTGATGCTGCCGATCAGGTCGTGCTTGAGGATGGGCTTCATGATGAAATCGCCGATGCCGATGTCGCGCAGCCGGTCGTAGGACACGGCGTCCGAGAACCCGGTGCAAAGGATGATCGGCATGTTCGGCCGGATGCGCAGGATCTCGCGCGCCAGCTCCATGCCGGTCATGTTCGGCATGGTCTGGTCGGTGATGACCAGGTCGAAGTCGGCCGCGCGGTGGCGGAACGCCTCCAGGGCCTCCACGCTGGAGGTCCGGGTGACCACCTCGAACCCGCAGGACTGGAGCATCTCGCGCCCGATGTCCACCAGCGGCTTCTCGTCGTCCACGAAGAGGATGCGGCCCTCGCGGAAGACCAGGTCCGAGGCCGCCTCGGCCGCAGGCCGCTCCGCGTCGGAGGTCCTGGGCAGGAAGACGTGGAAGGCCGCGCCCCGGCCGGGCCGGTTGTCCAGCTCCACGTGGCCGTCGTGCCGCTTGACGATGCCGTGGACCATGGCCAGTCCCATGCCCGTGCCCTCGCCCTGCCGCTTGGTGGTGAAGAACGGGTCGAAGATGCGGTCCACCACCTCGGGGTCCACGCCCGGCCCGGTGTCGGCCACGGACAGGCGCACGAACCGCTCCGGGCGGCCCATGCCGCGCGGCGGGGCGAAATGGTCGTCCTCGCGCACGTCGGCCAGGGTCACGGTCAGGGTGCCGCCTGCCTCGCCCATGGCGTGGGCCGCGTTGCCGCAGAGGTTGAGCATGATCTGGTGGATCTGGGTCGGGTCGGCCAGCACGCTGTCCCGGTCGGTCTCGATGCGCGAGATGATCTCCACGTTGGCCGGGACGCTGGAGCGGAGCAGCTTGAGCGCCTCCTTGACCAGCGGGGCCAGGGTCATGGGGTGGCGCTCCTGCGGCCCCTGGCGCGAAAAATTGAGGATCTGGTTGACCAGGTCGCGGGCGCGCTTGCCCGCGCGCGTAATCTCGGTGACGCGCCGCTCCAGGCCGGACCCTTCCTCGGCCGAGTTGTGGATGATCTCGGCATAGCCGAGGATGACGCCCAGGATGTTGTTGAAATCGTGGGCGATGCCGCCCGCCAGGGTGCCCAGCGCCTCCATCTTCTGCGATTGGCGCAGCTGCTCCTCCAACCGTTTGGGCTCGGTGATGTCGAAGAGGTAGCCGCGCACCTCCTCCAACTCGCCCGCCTCGCTGACCTGGGCGTCGAAGTTGACCAGCAGGTGGCGCCTGGCCGCGCCGCGCTCCAGAACGACCTCGTGATTGGTCAGCCGGTTGTGGCGCATGACCAGGCCGAGCAGCGGCTCGGGCGCGCCCATGGCGTCCCACAGCTCGAAAACGTCCGCGCCCTGGGCGTCCTGGGGCGAAGCAAAGCCGACAAGCCGGGCGAAGGCCGCATTGCAGTCCAGGATGACCCCGTCGCCGTCGGCCGCGAAGTTGCCGGAGATGTCCTTCTCGAAGAGCAGCCGGTAGCGCTCCTCGCTGGCCTGGAGTTCGCGCAGCACGGCGGCGCGCTTGGCGATGTCGCGCCTCAGCCGCCGGTTGGCCGCGTTCAGCTCGGCCGTGCGGGCCTCGACCTTGCTGGCCAGGGTCTCGTTCAGCTCCCGGAGCCGGTTCTCGGTATCCCACTTGGCGGCCAGAGAGGTGGCGATCTGGCGCAGCTCGGGCGAGCGGAAGGGCTTTTGCACGTAAAGCAGCTTGTCCGGGGGCCGGATGCGCCGGTTGATCTCCTTGAGCGGCACCCCGGCGCGCGAGGACAGGAGGACGATCTCGATGTTCGGGTCCGCGCTGCGGATGGCCTCGGCCGCATCGAGCCCGGCCATGTCGCCGCCGCCGTCCTCCAGGTGGATTTCGATGAAGGCCACGGCAAAGGGCGCGCGCCGGGCCAGGGCTTCCCGCACCTCGTCCACGGCCTCGCGCCCGGCGGCCCGGGCCGTGACATCGAACACCGGCTTGTCCGGCTCGGCCGAAAGCGCCTCGGCCCACGGGGGCTCGCTCTCCCGGATCAATGCCTCCAACTCCGACGCGCCCTCGCTCTCGTAGCAGAGCACGTCCCGGTACAGGGTCAGCATGTCCTCGGCGTGGTCCACGGCCAGGACGCGGAAACAGCGGACAAGGTCTTCGGCCAAACGATCGCTCCCCAGGCGGCCCCGGCATGTCGACCGGGTCCGGTGATTTTCCCCAACATAGGGAACTCCGTGGAAAAAGAAAAGTTCCGGCGCATTGGCGAAGGCCCCGGACGGGGCGAGCCGCTCTCGTCCGTCCGGGGCCGCGCCGATGCGGGGGTGCTTCGCGTCCTTCACGCCGGGCTACCTGCCCTGACGCAGGTGCGAGCCGTCCAGGGCGGGCGCGACCAGCTCGTGGATCGGTGCGCGATCAAGCTTCAGGTCGGCAATGACCCGGTCGCGGTCGGCGCGCGCTTCGTTCACGTCGGCGTAGCGGCCGACCAGCACGCGGTACCAGATGCCCTTGTCGCCCAGGTCCACCTGATTGATCCAGGGCCGGTATCCCTGTCCGGCGAGCTTTTCGCAATGGCGAAACGCCCAGTCGTGGTCGCGCCAGGAGCTGACGTGCATGCCCCAGGTGCGGGAGGTTATG
>JAZHDH010000267.1:0-2616 GCA_036584335.1 Pseudodesulfovibrio sp.
TCGGAGGTGAACCCCGTCGCCTGCTGGATGACGGCCAGGCCGATGGGGACCATCATCATGGCCGTGGCGGTGTTGGACACCCACATGGACAGGAATGCGGTAGCCACCATGAAACCCAGGATCATCCGGGCCGGACTGGTGCCGATGGCCTTGATGGTATAGAGCGCCACGCGGCGGTGCAGGTTCCAGCGTTCCATGGTCACAGCCAGGAAGAAGCCGCCCATGAACAGGTAGATCAAGTGGTTGGCGTATGGCGTGGTCGATGCGCTCGACTTCATTACTCCCAGCAGGGGGAAGAGGGCGATGGGCATCAGCGACGTGGCGGGGATGGGAATCGCTTCGGTGATCCACCAGATCGCCATCAGCGCGGTTACCGCAGCGACACGCCATGCTTCGAGCTTCATTCCCTCGGGGGCGGGGAGGAGCAGCATTGCGATAAAGACGAGGGGACCGAGAAAGAACCCCACCATCTTGCCTTTGTTGGACTCAGCCTGTTCAGTCATAATAAACTACCTCATTAAACCGTTCATGAACTGTCCGTTTGGAATGGACCGCAACCCTCAGCGTAAGTAGAGGAAACAGGAGGGCGGCGGCCTGAGGCCGCCGCCCGCGACTAGATCCCGAGATTATAGGAGTCCACAAACGCGCCGATGCGTTTGGAGGATTCGGCAATGCGCTGCCGCAGCTCGCCCCGGTACTTGTCGAGGTCGAGGGGCTTGCGGGCGATGCCCGCTTCCATGGCGGCCTTGGCGACAGCCACGGAAACGTACTCGATCAGCCTCAGGTCGAGCGCCTTGGGGATGACGTAGTCTCGGCCGAATTCCAGCTTTTCCACGCCAAATGCCTTGCACACGTATTCGGGGGCCTCGGTCTTGGCCAGGTCGGCCAGGGCCTGTGCGGCCGCCAGCTTCATCTCCTCGGTGATGGCGGTGGCCATGCAGTCCAGCGCGCCCCGGAAGATGAACGGGAAGCCGAGCACGTTGTTCACCTGGTTCGGGAAGTCGGAGCGGCCGGTACCCATGATGCAGTCCGGGCGCGCTTCCTTGGCGTCGGTGTAGGTGATCTCGGGGTCCGGGTTGGCGCAGGCGAAGATGATCGGGCAGTTGTCGCTCATGGACTTGACCATCTCCTTGGACACCACGCCTGCGGCGGACAGCCCCAGGAAGCAGTCCGCGCCGACCATGGCTTCGGCCAGGGAGCCGTAGGCCTTTTCGGTGGCGTACTGCTGCTTGAACTTGTTCAGGTCCGTGCGGGACTTGTTGATGTGGCCCCGGGAGTCGAACATGGCGATGTTCTCGAACTTGACGCCCATGTTCCGGTACAGGTTGGTGCAGGCGATGGCCGCCGCGCCCGCGCCCGAGATGACCACGCGCATCTCCTTGGCGTCCTTGCCGGAGATCTCGATGGCGTTCATCATGCCTGCGGCGGTGACGATGGCCGTGCCGTGCTGGTCGTCATGGAACACCGGGATGCCCATTTCCTTTTTCAGCTTCTCTTCGATGTAGAAGCATTCCGGGGCTTTGATGTCTTCGAGGTTGATGCCGCCGAAGGTGGGCTCCAGGGCCTTTACGATCATGCAGAGCTCATCGGGGTCCTTGACGTCCAGGTTGATGTCGTAGACGTCCACGTCGCCGAAGACCTTGAACAGGACGCCCTTGCCCTCCATGACCGGCTTGCCCGCCAGGGGGCCGATGTTGCCCAGGCCGAGAACGGCGGTGCCGTTGGAAACGACGGCGACCAGGTTGCCGCGGCCGGTGTACTCGTAGACCTTCTGGGGGTCGGCGGCGATGGCTTTGCACGCCTCGGCCACGCCGGGGCTGTAGGCCATGGACAGGTGTTTCTGGGTCTTGCAGGGTTTGACGGGGACGACCTCGACCTTACCTTTTCTCCCTATGGAGTGGTAATTGAGGGCTTCTTCCTTGGTGAATAGAGCCATTGGTATCTCCTTTGGTTGTTATTCGATTCCGGCAGCCTTGCGGTCGGGTACCGCGTAGAGTTCGCCGCCGTGGGCATCGTTGATGACCAGCAGGGGAAAGTCCCTGACGTGCATCTCGCGCACGGCCTCGGGTCCGAGCTCCTCGAAGGCGATGACCGTGGACTTGACGATGGAGTTGGAGAGCAGGGCTCCGGCCCCGCCCGTTGCGCCGAAGTAGACGCCCTTGTGGTCCTGCATGGCCTGGCGGGTCTCCGCATTGCGCTTGCCCTTGCCGATGGAGGCCTTCATGCCCAGGCTGTGCAGGCGCGGGGCATAGGAATCCATGCGGTAGCTGGTGGTAGGCCCGGCCGAGCCGATGGGACGGCCCGGAGGCGCCGGGGACGGCCCCACGTAGTAGATGGCCGATCCCTCGAGCTTGAAGGGCAGCTCCTTGCCCGCGTCCAGCAGGTCGATGAGCTTCTTGTGGGCCGCGTCGCGCGCGGAGTAGATGATGCCGGACAGGAAAACCACATCGCCCGCCCGGAGCTGGTCGACGGCCTCGTCGGTCAGCGGGGTGTTCAGCTTGTATTCCGCCATTAGAGTTCAACCTCCTCGTGCCGCTGCGAGTGGCACTGCACGTTGACGGCCAGGGGCAGGCTCGCCAGGTGGCACGGTTCCATGGTGATCTTCACGCCGAGCAC
>JAZHDH010000268.1:0-2612 GCA_036584335.1 Pseudodesulfovibrio sp.
AGCGCCATGGAGCCGGACCAGATCGGCGCGCTCTCGCTGATGCTCGTGCCGGGCACGCCCCTGCACGACCGCGCCGGGCGGGGGGATTTCGTCCTGCCCGACGGGCGGGCCATGCTGCTCGAAATCCGCGAGCTGCTGGCCGGTCTCGACCTGCCGCGCGGCCTGTTCCTGGCCAACCACGCCTCCAACTACCTGCCGCTCAAGGTCCGGCTGCCCTCGGGCCGGGACGCGGCCCTGGCCGAGCTGGACCGGGCGCTCGAGGGCATGGTCCCCCTGCGGCCGGAATCGGCCCGACGGCTGTAGTCGGCCTCAATCATCCCGGTCCGGCCCGCAACGGCGCTGCGGCACGCCCTCGGTTCCCGCCGCGCCATCCTTGAATTACCCGGTCAAACCGGGTAGGAAACACGGGATGTTCCCGGCAACCAAGGAGAGCGCCCGTGACCGATGACCAAGAACGCCCCACGGATATCCCGGCCGCCATCCGGGAGGTGGAGGCCGAAGCCGCCGGAGGGGCCGAAGCCCTGTTCATGGCGGCCATGCTCGCGCCGTCCCCCCTGCCCTACGACTTCGCCCTCTCCGTGGAGGGCACGCTGCACAACCCTTCCCTGACCAACCCGGCGGCCGCCTTCTTCGCCGCCACCGCCACCCTGGAAGGGCTGGTCACCCGGGGGCTGGCGCTGACCGACGCGGACAACCAGACCTTCACCCTGCCCGACGACGTGCGCGACACCATCCGCAGCGGCTTTTCGCCCGAAGACACGCTGCTCTGGGCCGCACGCGCCGCATACGGCCTGAACCTCATCCTGCCCGACGCCGCCCCGGACCAGTGGCCCGCCTACGAATGGCTCATGCCCCACGTCCTGGCCTGCCGCGACATGGCGGACGGGCTGGGCCTGGCCACCGAGGCCGCCAACCGGGTCCTGCACCAGGCCGGGTTCGCCCTGCACTACCAGCAGCGCCACCGCGAGGCCGCCGCGCTCCTGGACGCGGCCCTGGCCGTGGACGTGGCCCTCAAGGGCCGGGAGCACCCGGACATCTGCGCCGACCTCGAAGGACTCGGCTCCGTACTCTGGTCCGGCGGCGACATGGAGCGCGCCGAACACGCCTTCGCCTCCTGCCTGGAGCTGCAACGCGCCGTCTTCACCGAAGACAACCCGGTCACCGCGTCCGTACTCAACAGCCTGGGCGTGGTCCGCCAGCAACGGGGACGGCTCGACCTGGCCGGGGACGCGTTCCGCGAGTGCCTGCGCGTGCTGACCCTGGCCCACGGCGAGGGCCACCCGGCCATCGCCTCCTGCCTGTCCAACTACGCCCTGCTCCACGAGGCCGCAGGCCGCCCCGACGAGGCCCTGCGCCTGGCCGAACGCGCCCTGGAGATCAACCGCGCCCTCTACGGCGAAGACCACCCCGAAGTGGCCGCCGACCTGAACACCGTGGCCCTGCTCCACGAGGGCCTGGGCCACGACGCCGAGGCCGAGGCGCATTTCCGCGACAGCCTGGCCGCACGCGAACGGATTTTCGGAGCGGAGCATCCCGAAACGGCACAGTCCCTGTGCAACCTCGCCCTGCTCCTGGACAAACGCGGCCGCGCCGACGAATCCGCCGCCCTCTACGAGCGCGGGCTGGCCGCCTACGAGGCGGCCCTGGGGCCGACCCACCCGCTCATGGAATCCGCCCTGGACAACTACCTGCGCCTGCTCCGGGCCACGGGCCGACGCCCCAAGGACGACCGCCTGCGCGCCCGGGCCGAGGCGCGGCTGCGACGCATCGTGGAACGGGCCGGGTAGCCGTGCCGGGCCGCATCGCCATCGGGCTGGGGGAGATCCTCTGGGACGTGCTGCCGAACCGGCGCACCCTGGGCGGCGCGCCCGCCAATTTCGCCTACCAGGTGAACGCCCTCGGCGGCACGGGCATCCCGCTCTCGCGCGTGGGCGACGACGCCCCGGGCCGCGAAGCCCTCGCCGAACTGGCCGCCAGGGGCGTGTCCACGGCCCACATCTCCGTGGACCCGGTCCACCCCACGGGCACGGTCCTGGCCGAACTGGACGCGAACGGCGTGGCCGCCTACACCTTTCCCGACGACGTGGCCTGGGATTTCCTGGCCCCCACCGAGGCAGATCTGGCCCTGGCCGCCCGGGCCGACGCGATCTGCTTCGGCACCCTGGCCCAACGCTCGCCCGTGGCCAAAAAAGGCGTGCTCGACGTGGTCCGGGCCGCCGCCCGCGCCCTGCGCATCTACGACGCCAACCTGCGCCAGAACTTCTGGGACAGCGGCCGCATCCGCGCCTCCCTGCGCCTGGCCGACGTACTCAAGATCAACGACGCCGAACTGGCCGTGTTCACCGACATCTTCTGCCTGCCCCGCGACGCGCGGCGCGCCCTGGACGTGCTGCTCCACCGATACGGCCTCAAGCTCGCCGTGCTGACGCGCGGCGCGGCGGGCAGCCTGATCCTGGCCCCGGGCGAAACGTCCGACCTGCCGGGCCGCAAGACCCGGGTGGCCGACACCATCGGCGCGGGCGACGCCTTCACCGCCGCCCTGGCCCTGGCCTGGCTGCACGGCTGGAAAACAGCCGACCTGCACCGCTACGCCGCCGACGTGGCCGCCGAAG
>JAZHDH010000269.1:0-2605 GCA_036584335.1 Pseudodesulfovibrio sp.
GCCCACGCCCACGCCGCCCACCTGCACGGTTCGGGTCTGCTTGCGCTGCATAGGGAGAGGGACAGTACTCGATTTCCCCTGGCAAGCCAAGAGGAGCCCGGCGACTAAAACCGGGCACGCAATTGCCTCGCCAGCCGAGCGAATACTAATGGCCGGGCGATGCCGTCAGTTGTAATGCTGACGTCAAACCCAGCGTGGCCGGGAGCGAACATGCGTTTCACCCTCATTCCCACTATTCCGTTTTCATGCCTGATCCCGCCCGCATGAACTTGTGCGACAGCCCTTACGGCCTCACCCTGGAGATGGACGACCATGACGACGAAGGTTTTGAACGGTTCTAGCAAGGCAGGCGCGGCGGCATTGCTGCTCCTGTGCCTGCTCCTGACCCGGACTGCTTGGGCGGGCTGGGATTTTTCCCTGGCGGCGTCCGCCCCGCCCGACGTGCAGGCCTGCATGGAGGAAGCGGTCGGGGCGCAGACCATGGACCTGCTGCGCAGCGGCGGGCGGCCCGAAGACAAGGCCACCCGCATGGCCGTGAAGAAGGCCTATGACCGCTGCCAGGGAAAAACCGGCGCGGCGGCCGCTCCGGCCTACGACGGCCCGCTCTTCGACGCCATGAGCCAGATCGACGAGACCGTGGACATGGACCAGGCCATGGCCCTGGTGCGGGCGGCCGGGGTCGGCAGGCTGGCCCTTTTCGCCCGCAGCCGCAAGGATCTGCACGACGGCGAGCAGGCCGTGCTCGACCTGGCCGCGCGCAATCCGGACCTGGTGGTCCTGGGCGCGCCGAAATACTTCCAGCTCTCCGGCGATGTTTCCGCCGACTTCATCCGGGCCACGGTGGACGGCGTGCGCAAGCACGGCTACCGGTTCATCGGCGAAATCCTCTACACCCACGGCGACAAGAAAAGCGGCAAGCAGTACTCCGCCGGAGAGCGCTACGTGGACCCGTCCCGTCCGGGCACGGCCAGGCTGCTCACGGCCATAGCGCCCCTGCGGATCCCGCTCATGGTCCACTTCGAGCCCTACGCGCCGGAGCGCGACTTCCCCAGGCTGCACGCCCTGCTCTCCGCCTGGCCCGACCAGGTGTTCCTCCTGCCGCACATGGCCTTCGCTTCGCCGGAGCAGGTGGACGACTTTCTGAGCCGCCACCCCAACCTCTACGCGCTCATGTCCAAGAAGGAACGGCGCATGGAGGACTTCTGCGACCCGGACAAGCTCGCCATGACCGGCTCGGCCATGCTCGACGGCCACACGCTGCGGCCGGAGTGGAAGGCGCTGCTCGTCAAGCACCAGGACCGCATCCTGTTCGCCACGGACCCGCACATGCGCAAGCTGTGGATGCAGTACGGGGAGGCCGTGAAACGCCAGCGGGTCGTCCTGGGCCAGCTCCCCAGGGACGCGGCCGAGAAGATCGCCTGCCGCAATGCCGAGCGCGTCTACGGCGTGGCCATGCACTGAAAGAAAAGGCCCCGGCTTGCGCCGGGGCCTCTGCTTACGCTTGTGCCAGGGGACGGGTTACTTCCCGTCCTTCCCGGCGGCCTCTTCGGGCTTGGCCTCGGCACTGGCCTCGGGCTCGGCCGGGGCGTCCTCCTTGGCGACCTTCTTCTTGGGCTTGGGCGGGGTGCCCTGCTCGATCCAGGTGATCTTCTCGGTCATGGGCTTGCGGTGCACGTCCTTCATGGACAGGCACTTGGTCGGGCAGGCGTCCACGCAATAGGCGCAGTAGATGCACGCGTACGGGTCGCACTGCCAGGTGCCCTTTTCCTTGTCCACGATGATGCACTGGCTCGGGCACTTGCGCTGGCAGGTGCCGCAGAAGATGCACTTGTCGATGTCGATGATCAGCTCGCCCCGGTAGTTGGGAAACGGCTCACGGACGACGAAGGGGTACTTCCGCGTGGCGGGCTTGCTCAGCAGGTTCTTGACGACGGTGGGAGTGAACAGCATGGCGCGTTCTCCTTAGCGTTCGGTGCAGCTGATGCACGGGTCGATGGACAGGACGATGACCGGCACGTCGGCCAGCTCGCAGTTCGGCAGCATGGCCAGCAGCGGCGGGATGTTGGCGAACGTGGGGGTGCGGATGCGCAGCCGGTCCAGGTGCTTGGTGCCGTTGCCGCGGATGTAGTAGGCGCACTCGCCGCGCGGCTGTTCCACACGGTGGTAGACCTCGCCCTCGGGCGGGTTGCCCTTGACCTTCACGGCCAGCTCGCCCTCGGGGAGCTTGGCTATGGCCTGGCGGACCAGGTCGACGGACTGGAGCACTTCGCGGAAGCGGACCGTGGAGCGCGCCCAGCAGTCGCCCGCAGTCTCGACAACGGGCTCGAAGTCGAGGAAGGCGTAGCCGCCGTAGGCCAGTTGGCGCATGTCCTGCGCCACGCCGGAGCCGCGCAGGGTCGGGCCTGCCGCGCCGAGTTCCCAGGCCTGGGCCTTGGTCATCACGCCGATGCCGCAGGTGCGGGCCTTGACGGTGTAGTCGTTCATGATCGTGTCCTGGATCGCCCGGGTCTCCTTCTCGACGATGTCGAGCTCGGAGAGGATCCAGCGCAGCTGGTCCGGGGACAGGTCGGCGCGCACGCCGCCGATGATGTTCACCGAGACGATG
>JAZHDH010000270.1:0-2602 GCA_036584335.1 Pseudodesulfovibrio sp.
CTGGCCCGCTGCGCTGCCGAGGAAAATGAGTGGCGGCATGAACTGCAATCAGCGCCCGGCCCCCATCCCCTCTCCCTTCCCAAACTTCTTGTCTGCGCTTGCGCGCGGGTCGGAAAGGCGGGGATGCGATCTGTTTATCGTAAAGAACTCAATTCAATAGTAGAGGGCGGGGAAAGGCGGCAGAGGGCCGGGCCTTTCCTCGCGCGGCTAGGCGAACTGTTCCAGGAAACGGACGTCGTTCTCGAAGAACATGCGCAGGTCGCCGATGCCGTACTTGAGCATGGCCACGCGCTCGATGCCCAGGCCGAAGGCGAACCCGGTGTAGACCTCGGGATCATAGCCCACGGACTTGAACACGTTGGGATCGACCATGCCGCAGCCCAGGATCTCCACCCAGCCGGTGCCCTTGCAGACGCGGCAGGTGCAGCCGTCCTTCTCGCCCTTGCCGCCGCAGATCACGCAGGAGATGTCCACCTCCGCGCTCGGCTCGGTGAAGGGGAAGAAGCTCGGCCGGAATCGGACCTCGGTATTCGCGCCGAACACCTTGCGCACAAAAATGGTCAGGGTGCCGCGCAGGTCGCCCATGGACACGTTGCGATCGACCAGCAGCCCCTCGATCTGGTGGAACATGGGCGTGTGCGTCAGGTCGGAATCGCGGCGGTAGACCTTGCCTGGGGCGATGACCGCCAGCGGCGGCTGCTGCTTGAGCATGGAGCGGATCTGCATCCCCGAGGTGTGGGTCCGCAGGACGATGTTGTCCGACACGTACAGGGTGTCCTGCATGTCGCGGGCCGGATGCTCGGGCGGGATGTTCAGGGCCTCGAAATTGTGCCAGTCGTTCTCCACCTCGGGTCCGGCCGCGTGCTCGAAACCCAGCCCGGTCAGGACGGAGCAGATCTCGTCCATGACCAGGGTCACGGGATGCAGCGAACCGGCCCAGGGCCTGCGCCCGGGCATGGTCGGGTCGAACCGGCCGAGCGCCTTGTCCGTGGCCTGCGCGGTCAGCTCGGCCTCGATGCCGTCCATCAGCGCGCTGATGCGCTGCTTGACCTCGTTGGCCTTTTTGCCGCCCTCGGGCTTGTCGGCGTTGTCGAGCGCGCCGAGCCGGGCCATCAGCCCGGCCAGCCTGCCCTTGCGGCCGAGGAACTCGATGCGCAGCTCCTCCAGTTCCTTCAACGAACAGGCCTGGCCCTTGCGAGATTCGCAATCCTGGGCCAGGCCGTCGAGTCCTTCCAGGAAGGACTTGAGTGCGTCATTCACGGTTATTTTACCTTGGCTTTGGCGGCCTCGGCGATCTTGGCGAAAACCTGGGGATCGCGCACGGCCATGTCGGCAAGGACCTTGCGGTTGAGCTCGATGCCCGCCAGCTTCAGGCCGTTCATCAGGCGGCTGTAGGACAGGCCGTTGATGCGGGCGGCGGCGTTGATGCGCATGATCCACAGCTTCCGGAATTCGCGCTTCTTGCGCTTGCGGTCCTTGTAGGCGTGGCACAGGGCCTTTTCCACCCGTTCCCGGGCGGTGCGGTACAGGCGGCTGCCGGCACCCAGGTAGCCCTTGGCCATCTTCAGATACTTCTTGTGACGCCGCTTGGCGGCGAGACCACGTTTTACACGCATGGTACTGACTCCATCTTTTTGTACCTCCCGGGCCGGACGGACTCCCCCGACGAGGCAGATTGCTATAGGTTGACGGAAACGCTACGGGCCTTGAACTGATGCCGGACCGGCAGGCGTGGGAGCGGGGCTCCGCTTGGACGCTGTCGGCGGGCGGATATCAGATCAATTAACCGTTGGGCAGCTGACGGCGCACGGCCTTCATGTTGGTGCTGTCCACCATGGCGGACTGCCCCAGCCGACGCTTCCTCTTGGCATCCTTCTTGGTCAGGATGTGCCTGAGGTTCTTTCTGCGGCGCTTGAACTTGCCGGAAGCGGTCTTGGAGAACCGCTTGGCGGCAGCGCGCCTGGTCTTGATCTTCGGCATGGTTACTCCTTGGTACGGGAAGGTTTCCCGGTCAGTGACTGACTATTTTTTCCCCGGAGCAAGCATCATGGTCATGGTCCGTCCCTCAGCCATGGGCTTGCTCTCGACTTTGGCTATTTCCTGCGTATCCACCACAACCCGGTCGAGCATGGTCACGCCCCGGTCCTTGTGGACGATCTCGCGTCCCCGGAAGAAGACGGTCACCTTGCAGCGGTCGCCCTGTTCCAGAAATTTCTCTATCTGCTTGAGCTTGGTCTGGTAATCGTGCTCATCGGTCTTCGGCCGGAATTTGACTTCCTTGATCTTGATTACGGTCTGCTTCTTCTTCGCTTCCTGCAGCTTTTTCTTCTGCTGGAACTTGAACTTGCCGTAATCCATGATCTTGCAGACCGGCGGGTCCGCATTGGGCGCGACCTCGACGAGATCGAGACCCTTTTCACGGGCCCTGTCCAGGGCGTCACGAGTATCCATTACGCCCAGTTGCTCACCGTCCTCATCGACCACGCGCACCTTGGGGATGCGAATCCTTTCGTTGCGCCGTACAGCGTCTTCACGCTCGCGGCGGACTTTACCCCGAAAAGCTATAGCTCATACCTCCTGCTTTGAAAGGAGCCCGCGCAGC
>JAZHDH010000271.1:0-14217 GCA_036584335.1 Pseudodesulfovibrio sp.
CCAAATCGCTTTACATTCATGTGATAATGGGCCAAACTCCATCTCTTTCACCGAATATCGGCAATTGATTGATGGAGTAACCGCACGATGCCCAAGCATTTTTTGACCATTCTGGACATCCCCAGGGATGAGATTTTTCAGGTGCTGCTGCGCGCCAGGGAGATGAAGGACAAGAAAGTCCGCACCGATCTGCTGGCGGGCAAGACCCTGCTGCTGATCTTCGAGAAGGCGTCCACCCGGACCCGCGTTTCCTTCGAGGTCGGCGTGCGCCAGCTCGGCGGCGACCCGGTGTTCGTCTCCTCGCGCGACTCCCAGCTCGGCCGCAACGAGCCGATCCGCGACACCGCGCGCGTCCTTTCCCGATACGCCGACGGCCTCATCGTCCGCACCTTCGGCCAGCAGAAGCTCGACACCCTGGTCGAATACGGCGCCATCCCGGTGGTCAACGCCCTGACCGACGAATACCATCCCTGCCAGGTCATGGCCGACGTGCTGACCATGTACGAGCGCACGCCTGACCTGGCCAAGGTCAAGGTGGCCTGGGTCGGTGACGGCAACAACATGGCCCATTCGTTCATCAACGGCTCCGCCGCCTTCGGCTACGAACTGGCCCTGGCCTGCCCCGAGGGGTACGAGCCGGACCCCGCCATCGTGGACAAGGCCGTCAGCCTTGGCGCCAGGGTGACCCTGACCCGCGACCAGGCCAAGGCCGTGGCCGGGGCTCACTACGTCAACACCGATGTCTGGGCGTCCATGGGCCAGGAAGAGGAACAGAAGAAGCGCGAACAGGCCTTTGCCGGATTCATGGTCGACGAGGCGCTGATGACCAAGGGCGCTCCGGACGTCAAGTTCATGCACTGCCTGCCCGTCCACCGCGGCGAGGAGGTCAGCGAGGCAGTATTCGAAGGGCCCGCCTCCATCGTTTGGGACCAGGCCGAGAACCGGCTCCATGCGCAGAAAGCTGTTCTTGAATGGATTTATAAATAATTCAATCAGATATAATTCAAAGGAATTAATCAGATGAGCAAGATAGAAAAAGTCGTTCTCGCCTACTCCGGCGGGCTGGACACGTCCATTATTCTCAAGTGGCTCAAGCTCAACTACGATTGCGAGGTCATCACCATGACCGCCGATCTCGGGCAGGGCGAGGAGATGGACGGCATCGAGGAGAAGGCGCTGAAGACCGGCGCGTCCAAGGCCTACGTCGAGGACCTGCGCGAGGAATTCGTGCGCGACTATGTGTTTCCCATGTTTCGCGCCAACGCCCTGTACGAGGGACGCTACCTGCTGGGCACGTCCATCGCCCGGCCGCTGATTTCCAAGCGCATGGTCGAGATCGCCGAGATGGAGGGCGCGCAGGCCGTGTCCCACGGCGCCACGGGCAAGGGCAACGACCAGGTCCGCTTCGAGCTGGCGACCATGGCCCTCAATCCCCGGCTGAAGACCATCGCCCCCTGGCGGGAGTGGGACCTGAAGTCCCGCACCGACCTGATCAATTTCGCCCAGGAGAACGGCATTCCCATCCCGGTGAGCCGCAAGAAGCCCTGGTCCATCGACGCCAACCTGCTGCACACCTCTTTCGAGGGCGGCGAGCTGGAGGACCCGTGGAACGCGCCCGGCCCGGACTGCCACCGCACCATCGTGCCCCTGGAGCAGGCCCCGGACCAGGCCGAGGAGATCACCATCGACTTCGAGGCGGGCAATCCCATCGCGGTCAATTCGGTGAAGTACTCCCCGGCCGCGCTGCTGGCCAAGCTGAACGAGCTGGGCGGCAAGCACGGCATCGGCCGCATCGACATGGTCGAGAACCGCTTCGTGGGGATGAAGTCGCGCGGCATGTACGAGACCCCCGGCGGGACCATTCTGGCCGCCGCCCACCGCGACCTGGAAGGGCTGTGCATGGACCGCGAGATGATGCACCTGCGCGACTCGCTTATTCCCCGCTATGCCGAAATGGTGTACTACGGATACTGGTTCTCCCCGGAGCGCGAGGCCCTGCAGGCCATGATCGACAAGTCCCAGGAGAAGATAACCGGCACCGTCCGCGTCAAGCTGTACAAGGGCAACGCCGTGCCGATGGGGCGCAAGTCTCCGTTTTCGCTCTACAACGCCGATCTGGCCACCTTCGAGGAAGACTACGTGTACGACCAGGCCGACGCCGCCGGGTTCATCAAGCTGGTGGGCCTGCGGCTCAAGGGCCGGATGCAGCAGTCCAAGTGGGGCGGCAAGGACAGCGGCGAAACCTGCGAGTAGACCATGGCAGACAAGAAGATGTGGGGCGGGCGGTTCGCCGGGAAGACCGCCGCGTCCATGGAGGCGTACTCCGAGTCCGTGTCTTTTGACCGGGCGCTCTACGCCGAGGACATCCGGGGCTCCCAGGCCCACGCCCGCGTGCTGGCGAAGCAGGGCTTCCTCACTGAAGGGGAGGCCCGCGCGCTGTGCGACGGCCTCGATGCGGTCAAGGCCGAGATCGAGTCCGGGGCGTTCGTCTGGAAGACCGGGCTGGAAGACGTGCACATGAACATCGAGTCGCGGCTGACCGAGATCGTCGGCCCCCTGGGCGGCAAGCTGCACACCGCGCGCAGCCGCAACGACCAGGTGGCGCTGGACGTCCGGCTGCACGTCGCGGCCCGGCTCTGCGCCTGGCAGCAGTACCTGACCACGCTGATCGAGGTCTACGTGGCCCGCGCCGAAGAACATAGGGATACGCTGCTCCCCGGCTGCACCCATTTCCAGCCCGCCCAGCCCGTCAGCCTCGCCCATCACCTGCTCGCGTACTGCCAGATGTTCAAGCGCGACTTCGACCGCGTGACCGATTGCCTGGAGCGGGTGCGGGTCATGCCTTTGGGCGCGGCCGCCCTGGCCGGGACCACCCATCCGGTAGACCCGCGCGCCGTGGCCGACGACCTGGGCGTGGAGCGCATATTCGCCAACTCCATGGACGCGGTGTCCGACCGCGATTTCCTGCTGGAGGCGGTCTTCGCGGGCAGTCTGATCATGACCCACCTCTCCCGCATGTGCGAGGAAATCATCATCTGGGCCAACCCGAATTTCGGCTACGTCAAGCTGCCGGATCACTATTCCACCGGCTCGTCGATCATGCCGCAGAAGAAGAATCCGGACGCCTGCGAACTGATGCGGGGCAAGACCGGCCGCGTGGTCGGTGCGCTCATGTCGCTGCTGGTGCTGCTCAAGGGGCTGCCCATGACCTACAACCGGGACATGCAGGAGGACAAGGAGCCGTTCTTCGACGCCGACCGGACGGTCACCTCCTCCCTGGGCATCATGGCCGGTCTGCTCTCGGAACTGACCTTCGTGCCCGAGACCATGCTCGCCTCGGTGCGGCGCGGGTTCCTCAACGCCACCGAACTGGCCGACTATCTGGCGGCCAAGGGCGTGCCCTTCCGCGAGGCGCACCACATCACCGGCGCGGCCGTGGCCTATGCCGAGGGCAGGGGCGTCGGCCTGGAGGCGCTGAGCCTGGATGAAATGCACGGTTTTTCCGCTGAGATCGGTGAAGACGTGTTCGCTGTTCTCGATTACACGGCCTGCGTGAAGCGGCGGACTTCGCCCGGCGGCACCGGCCCGGCCTCGGTGGACGGCCAGATCGCCGCGCTGCGGGCCTGGCTGGCGTCCGTGGGGTGAAAGGGAGGCCGCGCGGTCGCGGCCCGGCGCTTTTTTGCGCATAATGGCTTGATTTTTCGCTAAAGGGCATTAGGTTAGTTTTTTAGACGGGTAATAAATCCATCGGCCGCCATTCCCGTCATGCGGCTCCTTCAAGAGGGGCGCCAGGCAGACCTGGACGCCCGGAGGACGTTTCTTTGAACAATCATATGAAAAATCTAGTGATCTGGGCAATCATCTTTATCCTGATGGTCGTCCTCTTCAATCTTTTCAACCAGCCTCCCCTGCCCCAGGACCAGCCCTCCTACAGTCAGTTTCTGTCCATGGTGGACAGCGGCGGCGTGGCCGAGGTCAAGATCCAGGGACAGCGGATCACCGGGCTCAAGAGTTCGGGCGAGCGCTTCCAGGTCTATGCCCCGGACGACCCCAAGCTCATCGACACGCTGATCAAGAAGGGCGTGGAGGTGAAGGCTGAGCCGCCCGACGAGTCTCCCTGGTACATGACTCTGCTGCTTTCCTGGTTCCCCATGCTGCTTCTGATCGGCGTCTGGATTTTCTTCATGCGCCAGATGCAGGGCGGCGGCAGCGGCGGCCGCGGGGCCATGAGCTTCGGCCGGTCCAAGGCCCGGCTGATCAGCGAGGAGACCGCCAAGGTCACCTTCGACGACGTGGCGGGCGTGGACGAGGCCAAGGAGGAGCTGTCCGAGGTCGTGGACTTCCTGCGCGAACCGCGCAAGTTCACCCGGCTGGGCGGCCGCATCCCCAAGGGCGTGCTCCTGGTGGGCAGCCCCGGCACCGGCAAGACGCTGCTGGCGCGTGCCGTTGCGGGCGAGGCGGGCGTTCCCTTCTACACCATCTCCGGCTCCGATTTCGTGGAGATGTTCGTGGGCGTGGGCGCTTCCCGCGTGCGCGACCTCTTCGCCCAGGGCAAGAAGAACGCGCCCTGCCTGATCTTTATTGACGAAATCGACGCCGTTGGCCGTCAGCGCGGCGCAGGCCTCGGCGGCGGCCACGACGAGCGCGAACAGACCCTGAATCAGCTTTTGGTGGAAATGGACGGATTCGAGTCCAACGAGGGCGTCATTCTGGTGGCGGCCACCAACCGGCCCGACGTGCTGGACCCGGCGCTGCTGCGGCCCGGCCGCTTCGACCGCCAGGTGGTGGTGCCCAACCCGGACCTGCGCGGCCGCGAACACATCCTCAAGGTCCACAGCCGCAAGACCCCGCTGGCACCGGAGGTCGATCTGGAAACCATCGCCCGCGGCACGCCCGGATTTTCCGGCGCGGACCTGGAGAACCTCGTCAACGAGGCTGCGCTCCAGGCTGCCAAGGCGGGCAAGGACCAGGTGGACATGTCCGATTTCGAGGAAGCCAAGGACAAATTGATGATGGGCGGCCGTGAGCGGCGCAGCCTCATCCTTTCCGACAACGACAAGAAGACCACGGCCTACCACGAGGCGGGCCATGCCCTGGTGGCCAAGCTGCTGCCGGGCACCGATCCCGTGCACAAGGTCTCCATCATCCCGCGCGGCCGCGCCCTGGGCGTAACCATGCAGTTGCCCGGCGAGGACCGGCACAACTATTCCAAGGATTATCTGATCAACAACATGGCCGTGCTCATGGGCGGCCGCTGCGCCGAGGAAGTCGTCCTGGGCCAGCTGACCACCGGCGCGAGCAACGACATCGAGCGCGCCACCAAGACCGCCCGCAACATGGTTTGCATGTGGGGCATGAGCGACAAGCTCGGGCCTATGAGCTTCGGCGACAACCAGGAGCAGGTCTTCCTCGGCAAGGAACTGATCCACAACCGCGACTACGGCGAGGAAACGGCCAAGCTGATCGATAACGAGGTGCGCCGGTTCGTGGAGGACGCCTATCAGCAGGCCACCGCGCTGCTTAAGGAGAACCTGGACTCGCTCGAAGCCATCGCCCAGGCCTTGCTCGACCGCGAAACCATTACCGGCGACGACATCACCCTGCTCATGGACGGCAAGAAGCTGCCGCCCATGGAGCCCGGCCCGTCCGGGGCCGGCGCCGCGCCGGGCAAGGGACCTTCCGGCTCGTCCGGCTCGGCGGCGCCCACAGGCTATACCGCCGACGGCCGTCCCTCGGGGGCCGGGTACGAGCCCGTGAGCGAGGGCGGCGACAAAGGGGACGACTTCCTGCTGGAAGAGGAAGACGGCCGGACCGAATCCGGCGGTTCCGACGACGGCGACCCCAAGTTGCAGTAAAAAGCGTACCCATGGAAGAGACCGTTTGGACAGTGAAGGGGGGCAGGCTCTTGGGGCCAGCCCCCTTCCTCATTGCCGGGATCGTCAACGTGACCCCGGACTCCTTCTTTGACGGCGGCGCGCATCCCGACGCGCGGACCGGCCTGGCCCACGGCCTGAAGCTGGCCGGGGAGGGCGCGGACATCCTGGACGTGGGCGGCGAATCGACCCGGCCCTTTGCCGAAGAGGTGTCCGAGGCCGAGGAGTTTGATCGCGTGGTGCCGGTCATCCGGGGGCTGGCCGAAGCGGACACCGGCTGCGCCCTGTCCGTGGATACCTACAAGGCCGAGGTCGCGGCCCGCGCCCTGGCGGCCGGGGCGGACATCGTCAACGATGTGTCGGCCTGCGCCTTTGAACCCGAACTGCTGGACGTCCTCGCCCAATACCGGCCGGGCTACGTGCTCATGCACAGCCTGGGCCGTCCGGACGAGATGCAGAAGGCCCCGGCCTATGGCGACGTGGTCGGGGAAATACTTGCTTTTTTCGAGGAGAAGCTCAGGCTGCTTACAGGGGCGGGGCTTCCCGAGGATCGCATCGTGCTCGATCCCGGCGTCGGGTTCGGCAAGCTGCTGGAGCACAATCTGGAGATTCTTCGTCACATCGGCCGGTTCCGTTCTCTGGGTTTTCCGGTGTACATGGGGCTGTCCAATAAATCCGTGTGGCAGGGGCTGCTCGGCCTGGCCGTGGGCGAACGCGGCAACGCCACCCAGGCGGCCACCGCGCTGACGGCTGCGGCGGGCGCGGCCATCCACCGCGTGCATGACGTGAAACTCACGCGGCAGACATTGACCATTGTTCGGGAAATAGCGTAGTTAGAGGCATGTTCGAACTTTTCGGCATACAAGTGACCTGGCGGGTGCTGCTCGACATCGCCCTGGTGGCGGTCATCTACTACAACATCATCGTGCTGGTGCGGGGGACCCGCGCCGCCGCCGTACTCTACGGCATGGTGGTGGTCGTGGTGGTCTATTACCTGTCCGGTCTGCTCAATCTCTACACCCTCAACGCCTTGCTCGGCGAATTCCTGACCTCTATTTTCCTCGTGGTGATCATTCTCTTCAAGAACGACATCCGCAACGCCCTGGCCAGCGTGGGCACCAAGCGGTTCTGGACCAAATCCGAGGTCCGCGACGATACCCTGGACCAGATCATCAAGGCGGTGATGGACATGTCCTCCACCCATACCGGGGCGATCATCGTCATCGAGAAGAACATGCCGCTGGGCGACATCGTCGAACGCGGCATCATTCTGGACGCAAGGGTCAACAAGGAACTGCTGGAAACGATTTTTTTCACCGACACGCCGCTGCACGACGGCGCGGTCATCGTCCGGCGCGACCGGCTGATGGCCGCCGCGTGCATCCTGCCCCTGTCGGGCAAGCTGCGCGGGCAGCCCATGTACGGCACTAGGCACCGGGCCGCACTCGGCATCTCCGAGGGGTCGGACGCCATCACCGTGGTCGTCTCCGAGGAGCGGGGCGAGGTCTCTGTCGCCATGAACGGTCGGCTGACCACCAGCCTGGATGAAACCCGCCTGCGCCGCGTGCTGCGCAACGCCCTGGGAAGGTAGAGCATGGCGAAGAACTGGCAGACCATACTCCTGGCGGTGGCCATGGCCGTCTTCACCTGGTTCCTGGTCACCGGCCGGGAAGTGGTGGAGACCTGGGTGGACATGCCCCTGGTCATGACCAACCCTCCCGAGGGCATGATCATCGAGGACGGGCTGGTGGAAAAGATCCAGGTCCGGCTGCGCGGCCCCAAGGGGCTGGTCGGCAACCTGGCTTCCCAGCAGTTGACCTATTCCCTCGATCTGAGCCGGCTCAAGCTCGGCCAGCAGATCATGGAGATCGATTCGGACAAGCTGCCGCTGCCGCCCACCTACGAGGTCATCGAGGTCAAGCCCAACCGGCTGAAGCTGTTCGTGGACCGGCGGAGCTCCAAGAAGATTCCCCTGGAGGCCGCGTGGTCCGGCAAGCTCAATCCCGATTACAAGCTGCTCGACGTCGTCGCCTCCCCCGACATGGTCGAGGTGCGCGGACCAGAGACCCGCATCGCCAAGATCACCCAGGCCCGGGTGGTGCTCGAAGAGGATTTCGAGGACAAGGTGCCCAGGAGCTGGTCCGAGAACGTGGCCATCGGCCTGCCGGAGGAGATCGAATCCTCGCCGGGCCAGGTCCGGGTGGAGGCGTTCTTCGGCGCCAAGACCCGCGAGATATGGGTCAAGATGCCCCTCGACCTGAATCCGCCCGACGGCTATTCGGTATCGGTTTCCCAGGACTACGTCCGATTGCTCATCGAGGGGCCTGTCGCCCTGTTCCGGGACAACGAGTACCGCAAGGACCTGGCGGTGAGGCTCGTATTCGCCAGCCGGATCGTGCCCGGTACCTTCGAGTTCAACTATGACGTGGTGCTGCCCGAGGGATGCCGCGTGGTGAAGAAGAATCCGGAAACCGTCACCACCACCATCAAAAAGTAAGCGGCCGCCGAGGCGGCGTTTTGGAGTTTCTTTCATGAAGCAGAGGCTTTTTGGCACCGATGGCCTGCGCGGCCAGGGCAATGTCTTCCCCATGACCCCCGAGATCGCGCTGCGGCTGGGGCTGGCAGCCGGGCAGTATTTCCGCGACGGCTCCGGCCGCCACCGCGTGGTCATCGGCAAGGATACCCGGCTGTCCGGCTACGTGTTCGAGACCGCGCTGACCTCGGGTCTGTGCGCCAACGGCATGGACGTCTTTCTGGTCGGCCCGTTGCCCACCCCGGCCATTTCCTTTCTGACCCGCAACATGCGCGCCGACCTCGGCGTGGTCATTTCGGCCAGCCACAATCCGTTCATGGACAACGGCATCAAGTTCTTCGACCGCGACGGCTTCAAGCTGCCGGACGAGGTGGAGGACGAGATCAGCGCCCTGGTGCTGGACCGGGACACCCAGTGGAACTATCCCGCGCCGCAGTACATCGGCCGAGCCCATCGCATCAACGACGCCCAGGGCCGGTACATCGTCTACCTCAAGCACAGCTTTTCCCCCAGGCTCACCCTGGACGGCCTCAAGATCGTCCTGGACTGCGCCAACGGCGCGGCCTACGGCGTGGCCCCCGACGTCCTCGAGGAACTGGGTGCCCAGGTGATCTCCGTGGGCGTGGACCCCGACGGCCTGAACATCAATGAATATTGCGGTTCGCTGCACCCCGAGGTCATCTCCCACGTCGTCCGCGAGCAGGGGGCCGACATGGGCATCGCCCTGGACGGCGACGCCGACCGGCTCATCGTCTGCGACGAGAAGGGACGCATCCTCGACGGCGACCAGATCATGGCCCTGTGCGCCCTGGAGCTGATGGAAAAGGACCGGCTGCCCGGCGGGCTGCTCGTGGCCACGGTCATGAGCAACATGGCGCTGGAGCTGTTCATGCGCGGCCAGGGTGGCCGTTTGCTGCGCACGGCGGTCGGCGACCGCTACGTGGTCGAGGCCATGCGCCGCGAAGGCGCGGTGCTCGGCGGCGAGCAGTCGGGCCATCTCATCTTCATGGAGCATTCCACCACGGGCGACGGCCTGCTCGCTGCCTTGCAGTTGCTGCGCATAATGTGCGAAAAGGAAAAACCCCTGTCCGAACTGGCGGGCCTGTTGGAGCCCTTTCCCCAGGTGCTCAAGAACGTGCGCGTAGAGCGCAAGGTCCCCTTCGAGCAGGTGCCCGAGGTGCAGGGCGCGGTTCTGAAGGCCGAACAGGCCCTTACGGGCAGGGGGCGCGTGCTGTTGCGCTATTCCGGCACGGAATCGGTCTGCCGCGTGATGGTGGAAGGTCCGGACCTGCGCCTGGTGGAGTGCTGTACCGACGACCTGGTAGAGGCGTGCGAGAAGTTTTTGCGCTGAGATTCAACCTCGGGAGGAGAGCATGGAAATCAAGAAGGCGGTCATTCCCGTCGCCGGATGGGGCACCCGGTCCCTTCCCGCCACCAAGAACGTTCCCAAGGAGATGCTGCCCATCTTCCGCAAGCCCATCGTCCAGTACATCGTGGAGGAGGGCATTGCCGCCGGGCTGACCGACGTGGTCTTTGTCACCAACCAGAACAAGACCATCATCGAGGACCATTTCGACCGCAATTTCCTGCTGGAACAGCTGCTGGCCCGGGCGGCCAAGGTCAACCTGCTCGAAGAGGTGCGCAACGTGGCCAACCTGGTCAACGTCATCGCCGTGCGCCAGAAGGAGCAGCTCGGCCTGGGCCACGCCGTGCTTACCGCCCGCGAGGTCTGCAAGAACGAACCCTTCGCCGTCATGCTCGGCGACGACCTGCTCTTCGGCCGGGGCACCGGCATCGGCGAGTTGATCCGCGCCAGCGAGGCCACGGGCAAGGCCGTGGTCGGCGTGATCGAGGTGCCTGACGAGAAGGTGAGCAAGTACGGCGTCATCGCCGGCAACCGGCAGAGCGACGGCACGTACAAGGTGAGCAGCCTGGTCGAAAAGCCCGCCAGGGCGGACGCCCCGTCCAATTTGGCCATCATCGGCCGCTATGTGCTGCTCCCCGAAATTTTCGACATCCTTCAGAGCCAGAAGGCGGGCGTGGGCGGCGAGATCCAGCTCACCGACGCGTTGCAGGGACTGGCCGACCGCGACAAGCTCATCGCCGTCAAGCTGGGCGGCCAGCGGTTTGACGCCGGAGACTGGGTGGAGTATCTCACGGCGAACATCTATTTCGCCCTGCAGGACGAGGAGTTGCGAGACGAACTCGTGCGCAGGCTTCGGGAGCTTTTGCCTTGTTCCAGCTGATTCGATGGGGTTTGGTGCTGTCCTGGTGCGCGGTCCTCGCTGTCCCCGCCTTTGCCTTCACGCCGAACGACGGCGAACTGGCGCAGAAGATGCGCCACAACTACGGCCCGCTGGCCTCCTGGGAAGCGGAAATGGCCTTCCCGGACTATCCCGGCGTGTCCGTGCACCTCTGGTTCGCGCGCGGCAAGTGGCGCCAGGAGTGGTCGGCGGGGGACAAGGCCGTGGCCGTGGGGTTTCAGGGCCGTGTCGCGGCCCACTGCACGGCCGGTGATTTCCCGTCTTCGCCCCTGTTCGTCTGGATGGTCCCGGACCCGGTGGCCGTCTGGAAGTCCTGGGGTGTGGACAACGCCACGGGCGGGTTCGGCTTCTGCGGTGAATCCCCCTGCTACATGTTCGGGGCGGAGGATGCCGGTTCGGCCGCGCCTGCCGTGTTCCTGCACAACGAATCCCTGGCCCCGCTCCTGCTCCGCTTCGGTTCCGGCGACGGGCTGACCGTCGTCGAATATGGCGACTACAAGACCGTGGGCGGATTCGAAGTGCCCCGGTCTGTGAGCGTCACCCGCAACGGCCGGACCCTGCGGGCCACGGTGGCCTGGATCGCGGTCAACCGCGCCGACGCTGAAGAATTCTATGACCGCAACGCGCCCGGCGGTGAGCCGTGCGCCGATCCGCCCGAGCCCTTCGCCATCCTGCGCGATCTTTTCCGGTACCCCGCAGCCAGGTAGGGCGTCATGGCCGATCTGTGGCAGGTAACGCTCGTCAGTCCGCCTTACCAGGTCCTGACCTACGAGCGCCCTTCGCATCTGCCCGCGCTTGAATCCGGGCAGCGGGTCATCGTGCCCCTGGGCAAGTCCCACCGCATGGGCGTGGTCGTCGGCCCCGTGGCCGATCCGCCCGAAGGTGTGAATATCAAGCCCCTGATCTGGCCTCTGGAGCGGCGGCCGCTGCTTTCGGCGGATTACATCGACCTGGCCGCCAACCTCGCGTCCCGCCAGATGTCCAGCGTGGGCCGCATTCTCGAAATCCTCCTGCCGCGCGGGCTGCGCACCGCTTCGGTGTCGTTTCGCGTCGATAGGCACATGACCGACCGCGACCTGCCTGGCACGCTCTCGCCTTCGGCCCTGGGCCGGATGGGCGGCGACGATCTGACCGCGCTGCATGACCTGTGGGAGGCCGGGCGGATGCGCGTCAAGTTGAGCCACAAGCGCGAGGCCGAGGAGCGGTTCGCCACCCTGGCGTCCGACCCGCCCTGGCCCGTGCGGCCCAATGCCAAGCGGCAACTGCGGCTCCTGGAATACCTGTTCGACAACGGGCCGCGCAGCCTGTTTTCGCTCAAGTACGCTCTGGGCGACTGGGCGGCGGATACCGTGGTCCAGTTGGAGAAAATCGGCCTGGTCACCCTGGGGCGGGTGGCGGCCGACACCGTGGACGAGGTGGATCGTGACGACGCGTCCTGCGACGGGCCGGTGGAATCGGCCCAGGAGCCCACGCAGGCGCAGCGGAACGTCCTGGCCGAGCTGACCGCGACCCTGGACGCCGGCGGCGGGGCGCACCTGCTGCACGGCGTGACGGGGAGCGGCAAGACGCTGGTGTATACGGAGATGGTCCGGGTTTGCCTGGAGCGTGGCCGGTCCGTGATCCTGCTCGCCCCGGAGGTGGCCCTGGCCTGCTCCCTGTACCGGGAAGTGGCGGCGCGCTTTCCCGGCGAGCGGGTGGTGCTGTATCACGGCTACCAGAGTCCGGGGAAGCGCGAGACCGCCTTTGCGCGCATGGCCCGCGAGACCGGGCCGGTCATCGTGGTCGGCACCCGTTCCTCCCTGTTCCTGCCTGTGGTCCGGCCGGGCATGATCGTGCTGGACGAGGAGCATGACGAGTCGTTCAAGCAGGAGGAGCGGCTTTCCTATCACGCCAAGGAAGTGGCCTGGTTCCTGGCCGAACGGGCCAGAGCTTTGCTTGTGCTCGGTTCGGCCACCCCGGACGTGAAGACCTTCCAGGCCGCCCGCAGCGGGGCCATCCCCATGTCCACCCTGGCGGAGCGGGTGGGCGGCAGCGAGCTGCCCGGGGTCAGCCTGGTGGACATCAGCGGGCTGACCGGCGACGCCTTTTTCGCGCCCGCGACCCTGGCCGCCATCACCGAGACGGTGCGGGCCGGGGAGCAGGTCATCGTCATGCTCAATCGGCGCGGGTATGCCCCGGTCATGTATTGCCTGGACTGCGGCGAGGCCGTGCGCTGCCCCGAATGCGAGGTCGGAATGACCTACCACAAGGGGCGCGAGCGCGTGGTTTGCCACTATTGCGGGCTGACTTATCCCTACCCCATGCTCTGCGCCAAGTGCGGCGGCGGGAATTTCATCCCCATGGGCGAGGGCACCGAGCGGCTGGTGGAGCGGCTGGAGGAGGCCCTGCCCGAAGGCACGGCCGTACTCCGGCTGGATCGCGACGCCACCCGTCGCCAGGAGCGCATGGAGGAGATCCTCGACGCCTTCGGCCGGGGTGAAGCCCCGGTGCTGGTGGGCACGCAGATGATTTCCAAGGGCCACCATTTTCCGAAGGTGACGCTGGTGGTCGTGGCCGATGGCGACTTGGGCCTGAACCTGCCGGACTACCGGTCCGGCGAACGCACCTTTCAACTCCTGGTTCAGGTGGCGGGCCGGGCCGGGCGCGGTGAAACGCCGGGCCGGGTGCTGATCCAGACCCGCAACCCCGGCCACCCCATCTGGAAGGAGGTGCTGACCGGCGACTACGGCGGGTTTTTCGACCGCGAGATCGGGCGGCGCAAGCTTTTCGGCTATCCGCCGTTCTCCCGGCTGGCGCTGGTGCGCATCAGCTATCCGGTCAAGTTCGAGGGCGGCGCGGAAGCGTTGGCGTTGTTCGGCCGGGTACTCAAGGAGAAGGCGGGCGCGCTTGGGGTCACGGTCCTGGGTCCGGCTCCGGCTCCGCTGGGCATGCTGCGCGGACGCCGTCGCTTCAATTGTCTGTTCAAGGGTGATGATTGGGGCAAGTTGCGCACCCTCTACGGGCACCTGTTGCGGGCCAACCCGGTTCCGGCCCAGGTACGCGTGGTTCTGGACCTGGACCCGTTGACCACGTTGTGATCCCTCGACATTGTCCGCTCTTTGCGGCTAGAGTACACCTGGAATCCGAACGACAGGAAGAAATATTGATATGAAATTATTGAAGATATTTTTATGTATCTGCTTGCTGTGCCCTCTGGGCGCGGTTGCGTCGCATGCCCAGGAGTCCAGGGTCGGGTTCGTCAATCCGCAGCGGATCATCAATGAATCCAAGATCGGCCGCATCGCCCAGGAGGACCTGGCCCGCCTCGGCCGGGAGAAGGACCGCCGTGTCGGCGAGTTGCTGGCCCAGGTGGAAGCGGTCAAGGCCGAACTGGAAAAGGGCAAGCTGTCCATGACCCAGCAGCAGCTCAGGGAGAAGGAGTTGCGTCTCAAGGCGCGCGACTACGAGGAACTGGTGCAGCACAGCAATCTCGACATCCAGGGCGAGGAGCGTCGGCTGATCCAGTTCATCATGCGCCGGGCCGACTTCATCCTGCGGCGCATCGCCG
>JAZHDH010000272.1:0-2564 GCA_036584335.1 Pseudodesulfovibrio sp.
GGCGAGTTGTCCACGCCGATGACGTTGTCCGCGTGCTCGGCCATGATCTCCAGCAGATCGCCCGTGCCGCAGCCGATATCCGCCGCCGTGCCGCAGCGCGGCAGCCGCGCCCGGATCTCCCGGCTCAGGTCCAGGCCGCCCAGGATCTCGGCCGTCATCCGGCCCCACTCCGGCGCGATGTCGTCGAAGAAGCGGCGCGTGGCGGCCGTCCGATCGCGGATGACCTTGTCCGCCCGACTGCGGTCGCGCCGAAACTCGTCATCGTCCAGCAGCGTGGCCACGCCGTTGAGGAAATCGCGCCCCGGCCCCTCGTCGCTGGCGCGGTAGAACGCCCAGAGCCCCTCGCGCCGGACATCCACCAGGCCGGACTCGGACAGGATCTTCAGATGGCGCGATATGCGCGACTGGCCCATGTCCATGACCTGCACTATCTCGCCCACGTTCAGCTCGTAGGCGAGCAGCACGTTGACCAGCCGGACCCGGGTTTCGTCGGCAAGCGCCTTGCAGTATTTGATGATCTCCATTGCCCACCGCCTATATCAGGATATCTTGATATATGGAATATTCGGGTTCTAGCCCACAAGGCGGGACCCGTCAAGGGAAAAGGAGACGGATTTTCGGAAACAGCGGGGGAGCATCCATCTACAATATTAAATGCTTGCCCGGCCGCGCCGAAATTGCGATAGTCGGATGCGATAGGAACGACAAGACAAGCCGCCCCCGGCTTCGACATAAGGAGACCGCATGTTCAAGAAGATCCTTCTGGCCGCCACCCCGCTCATCGACCCGCAGGCCGCGCCCAGGGCCGCCTTCGACCTTGCGCGCGCGCACAACGCCGAACTGATCGTCTACCACGCCCTGCCCATCGGCCGCAACGACTGGTGCACTTTCGACGACACCATCCCCGAGGACACGCTCGTGGAGTCCGCCCGCTGCAAGATCGCCCGTACATACGCCGACGAGCTGAAGGATATCCGCCACTCCGTGCGCGTGGTCACCGAGCCCTCCCACGAGAAGCTGCTCAAGATCATCCACACCGAGGGCATCGACCTGGTGGTCATGGGCCACCACACCGGGTCCATGATCCGGGCCGACCGCATGTGGGGCATGGTCGACACCTCCATCCGCAAGGTCTGCTCCAACGTGTTCAGCCCGGTCCTGGTGGTCACCCAGCCCGCGCCGCGGATAGCGGACATCAAGCGCATCGTCATGGCCACGGACTTTTCCACGCCCTCGGACTCGGCCCTGTGCTACGCCACCCAGCTGGCGCGCCTCACCGGGGCGCACATGGACATCTTCCACGTTCTGGACATCGGCCACCGCTGCCCGGAACCGCGCTACTACATGCAGGACATGAACGTGTTCATCGAGGAGGCCAAGGCGCGCATGGCCCGGCGCTACGCCAAGCCCCTGTCCGGCATCAGCCATTCCTTCGAGTGCTGGGAAGGCGTGCCCTACACCGAAATCCTGAAGCAGGCCCGCTGGTCCGAGGCCGACGTGGTGATCATGGCCCAATATTCCTCCAGCCAGGAACCGGCCACGGCCACCGTGGGCTCCACCGTGATCCAGGTCGCCCTGTCCCCGGGCTGTCCGACCCTTATCGTCAATTACCGGGCGCGGGTCTGCATGTAGCCCCCGCCCCGTCACCCGCCATCCACGCCCCCGCCGACCCGTCCGGCGGGGGCGTTTTTTCCCGGCCCGCCCCGCAAAAGGCCGCCTGACCCGAAACTTTTGTTGCATTCGGACGTTCCTTCCATCATGCAACGCCAAAACCAACCCGGGGAGATACCCATGAAACCGATCCACTGCATAGCCCTCGTCCTCGTCTGCCTGCTCGCCGCCTGCTCCGCCGCCACCCAGAACATTCCCGTGAGCAGCAATCCCGACGGCGCGCTGGTCCTGGCCGACGGCAAGAAAGTGTGCTCCACGCCCTGCAACGTCACCCTGGAGAAGACGCAGCCCCACATCCTGACGCTCAAGAAGGAAGGCTACCGCCAGGTGGACGTCCAGATTTCGCGCAAATACGACACCGCCTCCGTGACCCGCGACGCCACCCGCGCCGGGATGTGGACCAGCTCCAACGGGGCCAACACCCAAGGCGCCGTGGCCAACGCGCTGATGAACGTCAGCGCCGACGAGCAGTCGGGCGACGCCTACGTACTCACGCCCGGCTCCGTGGTCGTCCGGCTCCAGCCCGTGTGCGCGGTGGCCCAGGCCGACGGCCAGGCTCCCATCGTCCTTTCCCCGGACCAGCTCACCCCGGCCGACCGCGCCCGCCTCGAAGGCGCCGACAGCGCCGACATCCAGACCACCGAACCCGCCACCCTGGGCGACGCCGTGGCCGACGACCCGGAAGGCACGCTCAAGGAAGCCGCCTCCGGCGCCGCCATCGCCGCCCCCACCGTGGGCGCCCAGAAGGAGTTCAAGAGCTCCCATTCCTCGGAGTCCTACGGCAGCGACGGCTCCTACAGCAAGACCACCACCAGCACCTCGGTGGGCGTGGGCGTGCACGTCAACCCGGTGGAAGCCGGGCTGGGCGTGCTCAACCTGCTGGAAGGCGCAGG
>JAZHDH010000273.1:0-14012 GCA_036584335.1 Pseudodesulfovibrio sp.
CTGATCATCGGCTGCAAGAACACCATGGACGACGTCTGCATCGGCTGCTCGCGGTGCATGGTCGCCTTCAACCGGCGCGAGGGCGTTTTCGCCCAGTACAAGGACACGGACGCCCAACTGCTCGGCATCCTCAGCTGCGGCGGCTGTCCCGGCAGCAGCATCGTGCAGCGCCTGACCCAGCTCAAGCTGTGGAACATGCCCCTGGGCGAGCTGCCCACCAAGATCCACGTCGGCCCCTGCCTGTCGGACCACTGTCCCTACGCGGACGACGTGGTCACCAAGATCCAGGTCAAGGCGGGCATCGACGTCATCGAAGGCACGCACCCCTACACCCCGGAAAAGGTCTTCTAGAAAGCCTTCATCGGGCGACACCCCGCGAAGCGGAACCAAAAAGTTTGGAAGGTCCAGGAAACCTTTTCAAAGGTTTCCTGGCCCCGCCGGAGGCGACCGCCGGCAGGCCCGCCGGAGGCCCAAAAGCCTTCCGGCGTCCCGGTCAGCCGGATTCGTCGAACCGGGCGATGTCGGCCAGGAACTGCTGCCGCCGCCTGTCCACCTCGGCCGCGCTGGTCATGATCATGTCCAGCTGGCGGGTGTGGGTGATCAGGTAGCCGACCACCTTGAGCCGGTGGCCCATGGTCTTGCGGTCCAGCCCCTCCACCCGGGCGAACATGTTGTCCTCGCGCACGCGGGCGCGGAAATCGAAGGTCTCCAGCAGCTCGGCCACGAACCGGGCGCGCAGGATGCGCCGCTCCAGGTTGGCCGCCCCGCCCTTGAACTGGAAACTGCAATAATTTTCGCTGATGCGCTCGCCCACCAGCGCCTCCACCCCGCAGAAGTGGAACCCGAAGCGGGATTGCAGGCTGCAATAATTCCTCGAAACCATGAAGTAGTTCTTCTGCGTGTACTGGGTGGCCCCGCCCAGGGTCAGGTTCGGGTTCATGGTCGCCTCGAACATCACGGACATCAGCCCGCTGGCGTGCACCGGGGGCGGCCCGTCCCACGGCACGGCGTGCATGCCCTGCCAGAGCATCTGCATGGGAAACGAATCCACGTCGCGCAGCAGCACGCAGCGGTCCTGGCGCGCCTCGCCCTCGGGGGTGAAGCCGTCGTCGAGGTTGAGCACCCAGAACTGCTTGGGCACGTCGCAGATGAGCTGGCGCGACGCGGCCTGGACGAAATCGTCGTGGGTGCCGTACTCGAACATCTCGCGCACGGCCATCTCGTGGCAGTAGCGCATGATGTCGTGCAGGGTGCGGCACTCCGATGGGCGGAACTTGGGCGAATCCGGGTCGGTCAGGTTGAGGCGGACGACGTGCCGCGCGGCCTTGCGCAGGGCTCCCTGCACCGGGCTGCCGCGCATGATCCGCTCCCTGGGCTTCTCCGTGAGCAGGGCTTCCACGGCCCCCGCGTAGACCGCCCGGCCGTCCGCGTCCACGGTGACGATCTGGCCGTTGGCCACGGCCTTCAGCGCCCCCTCCACGCCGAACAGGGCCGGGACGCCGAACTCGCGGGCCACGTTGGCCAGGTGCCCGGCAATGCCCCCCTGCTCCGAAATCACGGCGCTGCACCGGTCGAGCAGGGCCGCCCGGCTGGGGCGGGCCTGGCGCAGGACCAGCACGCCGCCGTCGGGAAAGGTCAGGGCGTCCGCCGCCTTGAGCACCACATGCACCGGCCCGACCCCGACGCCGGGGCTGGCCGTCCGCCCGGTGGCCAGCAGCGGCCCGGGCAGGTCCCCGGTCCGGACCGGGGCCACGGCCGCGTTCCTGACCAACATCAGCGGGCGGCACTGGAGCAGGTGGAACGCGCCGTCCGGGGTGATGGCCCACTCGATGTCCTGGGGCGCGCCGAAATATTCCTCGATGGACACGGTCCGCCGCGCCACCTTGACCGCCTGCACGTCCGTCAGGGACGGCGCCGCGCCCGCCTCCGCGAGCAGGTCGTCCTTGCACACGCCCTCCTGCTCGTGACAGACATACTGTTCGGTCTTGGCGGCCACCACGCGCTCCGCGATGACCATCGGCTCGCGCCGGTCGACCACGAAGATGTCGGTCGGGGCCGTGCCGTCCACCACCGCCCGGGGCAGCCCCCACACGGAGTGGACGGACACGCGATCGTCGCGGATGTTCACCGGGCTGCGCGAATAGGCCACGCCCCCGGCCAGGGCCTCGATCATGGTCATGCAGCCCACGCTCATGGCCACATCCTCGTCCCGCAATCCGCGGCCCATGCGGTAGGCCATGGCCTGGAGCGAATACTTGGAGGCCAGGACCTCGCGGTAGGCGTCGAGCAGGCCGGAGCGGCCCACGTTGAGCAGGGACCGGTATTGCCCGGCAAAGGCCGAGCCCTCCACGTCCTCGCCCAGGGCGCTGGAACGCACGGCCAGCTTGGGCTGACGCCCTATCCGTCCGGCCAGGTCGTCGTAGGCGGCCAGGATGGAGGCCGCCAGGTCGTCGGGCAGCGGCGCGGCCATGATCAGCTGCATGATCCGCGAGGAAAGCTGCAACATGCCCTCCCGGTCCTCGGGGTCGGTCATCTGCACCAGCCGGTTGATCTCCTGGCCCAGGCCGCCGGACTGCATCACCCGGGCATAGGCCGCCGTGGTGACGACGAACCCGTCGGGAATGCGCAGCTTGAGCTTGTTGCCCGCCTCGCCGAGCGTGGCCATCTTCGGGCCGCAGGTCTCCACATCGTCGCGCCCGATATCGCGCAGGGCGATGACCGACGGCGTATCCGACGCCACCGGGGACCCGGGCTCGATGTGGGGCTGGATGCGCTCCTGGATATCCTGGAAGACCTCGAAGAGGCGGGTGTAGGACCCGGCGTGCAGGCTGTCCAGATGGCGAATCATCTGGAAGATGAGCGTGGAGATGCGCGTGCACAGGGCGCGCACGTACTGCATGCTGTAGGGCTGGTAGCCCCGAAGCGCCTCCTCCAGCTCGCCCATGGCGTCGTGCGCCCGGGTGTTGGCCTGGATCAGCAGCCGGAAATGGTTGTAACGCGCGGCAAAGGTCTTGCGGATTTCCGCGCGCTCCTCCCGGGTCAGTTCCTGGCGGCCGAAGAACCCCTTGAACGGACGCCGCACCGCGTCCCATACGGACTTGATCATGGAATCACCGGACATGGTTGGCAGCACCTTGCGCGGAACCGGAAAGGAAGCCGGACGGCGGGGCTAGGCCCCGGGCCGCCCCTCCTTGTTCCGTTCCTCCTGCAGCCGCTTGCGCGCGGCGGCATCCTCCACCTTGTAGAGCAGATCCTCGAAAACCACCGGCTTCATCATGTAGTCGAAGGCCCCCAGCTCCATGCCCCGCATGGCCACCTCCATGGAGGCGTGCCCCGTGAGCATGACCACTTCCACCAGGGCCTGCCGCTCCTTGATCTTGTGCAGCACGCTCAGCCCGTCCATGCCCGGCATCCGGACGTCGAGCAGGATCACGTCCGGCGCGAAGGCGTCCAGCTTGGCGAGCCCCTCCTCGCCGCTGTCGGCCGTTTCCACGACCACGCCCCGGCGCGCGAGCCGACGGCCCAGCGTGGCGGTGAAATCCCGCTCGTCGTCCACCAGCAGCAGACGAATGCCCTTGATCATGAAGCTTCCTCCCGGCCCACGGCCTCCCGCACCTTGGCCAGCAGATCGTCCAGGTCGCACGGTTTGAGCAGATAGTCGTGAGCGCCCTTGGCCATGCCCTCGCGGGCGGCCTGCTCCGAGCCGTGGCCCGTGAGCATGATCACGGGCAGGCCCGGCACCATCTTCTTGAAGACGTCCAGCACCTCGATGCCGTCCATGTCGCCCAGCTTGAGGTCGAGCACGGCCACATCGAAGTCCCGGTCGCGCAGGACCCGGATGGCCTCGGCCCCGCTGGAGGCCGGAACCACGGCGAATCCGCGCTTGGAGAGCCGCTTTTTCAGGACGTCGAGGAATCCGACCTCGTCGTCCACCAGCAGCAACCGGACCGGTGCTTCGGCCATGGCGTTCTAGTCCCCCCTGCGCAGCACGATATGGCGGGCGCGGGCCTCCAGGATGCGGGTCTCCTGGGCCTGTTTCTTGAGGTAGGCCTCGTCCACCTTGGTCAGCAGCTCGTCCATCTCGCACGGCTTCATCATGTAATCGTACGCCCCGAGCTTCATGCCCTCGATGGCGTTCTCCACCGTGGCGTGGCCGGTGAGCATGATCACCTCCACCAGCGGGTGGGCCGCCCGGATGGCCTTCAAGGTCTCGATGCCGTCCATGCCGGGCATCTTCACGTCCAGGATGACCACGTCCACGTTGCCGGGACCGGCCAGGACATCGAGCCCCTCCTGGCCGCCGCCCGCCGTACTCACGGTCAGGCCGCGCTTGTTCAGCCGCTTGGCCATGGTTTCCACGAACCCCTGTTCATCGTCAACAAGCAGAATGCTTGCAGGCATAGCCACCTCCCGGTCGCCCTACTGGTTTCCACTTTCCGGGGCGTCTTCCCCGGCCGCGCCGTTCCCCGCCGAACACAGCCTGCCCCCCTTGGCGGCGGGCAGGCGTATGGTAAAGACCGTTCCCTTGTCCACCACCGAACGGACCGAGATTTCGCCGCCCATCTTGTTGATGATGCCGTAGATGATGGACAGGCCGAGGCCGGTTCCCTTGCCCACGGGCTTGGTGGTGAAGAAAGGGTCGAAAATCCGTTGCAGGTTCGCCTTGGGGATGCCGCACCCCGTGTCCGCGATGGAGATGACGACGGCGTCGCCCTCCACGCGGGTCATGATGTCGAGATTGCCCCCGCCCGGGTCCATGGCGTCGATGGCGTTGTTGATCAGGTTGAGCAGCACCTGCTGCATCTCCGAAGGGCTCGCCTCCAGTTCGGGCACCGCGTCCGCCAGGCTCGTCTCAATGCGCACGCTGGCGTAGCGCGCACGCGGCTCGCAGAACCGGGCCATCTCGCGGATCAGGTCGTTGACGCACAGCCGCTCCACCGTGGGGTCGATCTTGCGCGCGAAGCTGAGCAGCTTGTGGGTGATCTCGCGGCAGCGCGAGCCCTGGGCGCGGATCTGGCCCAGCGCCCGCTGCACCTCGCGGTCGTTGTCGCCCTGGTCCAGCCCCTCGTCCAGCAGGTCCTGCACCCAGCCCGCCTCCTCGACCATGATCGCCACCGGGTTGTTGATCTCGTGGGCGATGCCTGCGGCCAGCTCGCCCACGCTGGCCAGCTTGCCCGCCTCCACCACCTGGTCGTTCATCATCTCCTTCTCCTCGTCCGACTGGCGCACCTTGCGCGCCATGCGCCGGGACATGAGGCAGGCCATGACCACGATGCAGGCCGCGCCGAGCAGCAGCACGGCCAGCCCGAGCATGCGGATGCGGGCCAGGGGGGCGTAGGCGTCGTCCGCGTCCTGCTGATAGACCATGAACCAGTCGCCGCCCTTGAGCGGGCTGGTGACGAACATCACCTCGCGGCCGGACACGGGCTCATCCACCAGGGTGACCGCCGCGCGGCCCCGCCCCAGGATCGATCCGTCGCCGGAGTCGGAGAGTATCTTTTGTATCAGGGGGATTTCGCCGGTCATGTCCCGGCGGGGGGTGGTCTGGAACTCGCCTCGGCGGTTGACCACGAAGGCCAGGCCGGTTTCTCCGATGCGGATGTCCTCCACCAGCTCGTTGATGACCATGAAATCGAGGGTGGCCTTGAGCACCCACTCTTCGCCGTTCATGTCCACGAGCACGGCGATGATGAAGTGGGGCACCCCGCGCAGGCCGAAGATGACGTCGCTGACGTAGACCTTGCGCCGCTTGACGGCCTCGAACCACTCCGCCCCGGAATAGTCCGCGCCGTGCAGGGGATAAGGCCCCGCGTAGGCCACCTGGACGCCCTGCGCGTTGACCACCCCCAGGTCCACGAAGTCCGAGCCGTGGCTGCGCACCAGGGCGTTGTGCAGGGAGGTGATCTCGGCCTCGGCCTTGAGCCGGTCGCCGACCACCACCTCGCCCAGCACCTGGACCTCGGCCACCTTCTCCTCGAGATAGGTGTCCACGGACTGATCGTGCTTGAGCACCAGCTCGCGCAGGTGGGCCTGGACCTTATCCTGGTAGGCGTCGGTGTACTGATAGCCGGAGATCAGGGCATAGGCCAGGAGAGGCGTGAGCGAAACGAGCACGATGGTGAACAGCATGCTCTTGGCGAGGCCCTGGTAATACTGGGCTTCGGACACGGCCTCCTCCTGCGCGTTGGGGCGTCCACGCGCCCCGCCGGGCGAGGCGCGTCCCTCACGGACACACGGTCTATCTTTTTCCAGCGGTAGCATCGTTGGCGAAGGATTGCAAAGAGTTCAAGGAAGCGACGCCGTGCATTTCCGACTGAGCGGCGAAAAATTATCACTGCGAAAACTGGCGACCCGAAACGGAATGCGCTACCCTGCCCTCCAATGGACCTCCAAACCTTCCAAGGACGCGCATGCTGGCTTTTCTCGACACGATCCCCTTCGGCACTTCCCGGCTTCGCCGCCTCCTCTTCTGGCTGCTCGCCGTTTTCGCGGTCTATGTCCTGATCGGTTTTTTCGTGGTTCCGCCCGCGCTCGAGGCCCTGATCACCGGCCAATGCCGGGCCGTGCTCGGCCGCAAGGGCACGGTGGGGCACGTGGCCTTCAACCCGCTGACCCTGCGCCTGACCGTGGACAAGGTGGCCGTGGCCAAGCTCAAGGGCGAGGGCGACCTCTTCTTTGTGGAGCAGCTCGACGCCACGGCCGGGCTGGCCACGCTGTGGAAGTTCGCCCCGGTGGTCTCCAGCCTCAAGCTGGTCTCGCCCCGGCTCGACATCACCTTCTTCGGCAACGGCCGCTATTCCATATCGGACCTCATCGGCGTGCGCGAGACCGGCAAGGAACCGCCCTCCGCGGACGAGCCCGCCAGCGTCTTCCCCTTCGCCCTGTACGGGTTCGAGATGAGCAACGCGACCATCGTCTTCGATGACCGCCCCCACGAGAAGAAGCACGTCATCTCGGAGTTCGACCTGGTGGTGCCCTTCACCTCCAGCTTCCTGGACCGGCGCAAGGAATACACCCAGCCCAAGTTCTCGGCCGTGGTCAACGGCGACCCGGTGCAGCTCACCGGCCGCACCCTGCCCTTCGACAACACCCTGCGCACGGAGTTCAAGCTCGGCGCGGTCGAGGTGGACCTGGCCCAATACTGGGGCTACCTGCCGCTTAAGACCGGGCTGGCCCTGGAGGGCGGCAGCGTCAGCGCCGACATCTCCCTGCTCTTCGAACGGCCCGACGCCCAGCGCATGAACCTCTTCCTGGGCGGCAGCGGCCAGCTCACCGGCCTCAAGATGAAAGACCGCGTCGAGGGCTCCGTCCTCTCCCTTAAGCGCCTGGCCTTCCGGATGGACCGGTACTCCCTGGGCGACAACCACCTGGACCTGGATGAAGTGACCGTGGACGACCCCGCCTGCACCCTCATCCGCCGCCCGGACGGCTCGCTCAACTGGGCAGGCTACTTCCAGGCCGAAGAGGGCGAGGACAACGCCACCCCCGCCTCCGGAGGCGCCTTCACCATGGACCTCCACCGCATCGCCGTGACCGGCGGCCGGGTCCGCTGGGAAGACCGGGCCGTGCCCGGCGGCTTCTCGCGCGTCATCGAAAACATGAACGCCGAAGCCGAAAACGTCTCCACCCGCGACGGGGCCCGCTGCACCTTTTCCGCCTCCCTGGGCAAGGGCGAAACCCTCGCCCTCAAGGGCTCGGCAACCATCCTGCCCTCGCCCGAGAGCAGCGCCACGGTCACCGTCTCCCGGCTGAACCTGCCCGCCTTCAAGCCCTACTACGCGGACGCCGTCCCGCTGGAACTGGTCGGGGGCACGGCCGGGTTCTCCGGCACGGTCTCCTTCGACGCTCGGAAGGGAGACCGCGTCTTCGGCCTGAAGAACGGGACGCTGACCCTGGACGATCTGGCCCTGACCATGACCGGGGGCGCATACCGGGGAGGAACGGCGACGCTGGAGCGGGCCACGGTCGGCGCGACGGCCGACGCCACCCTCACCCCCCAGGGCGGCCTCGACGTGCGGATGACCGGCGGCTCCATCGCGCTGTCCAAGCTGGCCCTGCGGACGTCCGGGCGCGCGCACAAGGGGCTCTCCCTGACCCTGGACGCGGCCGGGGCCAAGGCCGGGGGCGACCTCGCGCTCCGGCCCGGGACCGAGGACGTCCGGATCGCGCTGACCGGCGGAGCCCTGACCCTGGACGGGCTGGCCCTGCGCGGAACTGCGGACGGGGGGCCGGAGATGGCGCTGAAGGTCGATCGGGGCGCTGCCGCCTTCGACGCCGCCACGACGCTCGGATCCGGGGCCGAACCGGTCCTGACCGTGACCGGCGGCTCCTTGGACCTGGCCGGAATGGACCTGCGCAAGACCAATTCCCGCCACCCCAACCTGGCCTGGGAAACGCTGGCCGTTTCCGGCGTCGACCTCGACCTCGCGGCCCGGCGCGCGGCCCTGGGCGAAATCCGGCTGGACGCGCCCGAAGTGCGCGTCGTGCGCCTGAAGTCCGGACGCCTGGACCTGCTCACCCTGCTCGGCGACGACACCGAGGACGACGAAGCGCAGGGACCGGACTGGAGCACCCGCATCGGCAAGCTGCGAATCACCGACGGCGAGGTGGAATACGTGGACCTCTCGCAGGGAAAACCCATGGACCTCGGCTTCGACGGCATCGCGGCGAGCCTGGACGGCCTGGGCTCGGCCCCCGGCGCCATGGTGCCCTTCTCCCTCTCCGGCAACTGGACTTCGGGACGGGGACGGATCGAGGTCGAGGGCCGGGCCGGACTCGACCCGATCAAGGCCGAAGGCTCCCTACGCCTGCTCGACCTGTCGCTGCAGCCCGTGGAAGACTTCCTGGCCGGCCACACCGAGATGCTCTTCGGCGGCGGTTCGGGCGGCGCGGACCTCGCCTTCTCCTATGCCGAGGGCGACCCGCCCCAGGTGGCGGTGTCCGGCAGCGCCGAACTCAACGGCGTCCAGCTCAGGGAGAACTGGAGCGATGCCGAGATTCTGGGCTTCGACAAACTCCAGGTGCAGGGCCTGAAGCTGAAGGGGGAGCCCTACCGGATGGACGTCGCGGCCGTCCAGCTCCAGGGACCGCGAATTACCGTCGACGTCGACGCGGCGGGACATTCCAACCTGCGCCGCGCCCTCCGCCTGCCCCAGCCCGCCCCCGAAGCCGTCGGCCAGGACGGGGCAGACGCCCCGGCGGCCAACCGGAAAAAGGCCCCCGCCGAAAAGAAGGCGGCGCCTCCCCCTCCCTCGGCCACCGAGGCCGACGCCGACCCGCCCGCTCCGTTCACCATCGGCAGGATCGCCCTGTCCCGAGGTGTCCTGCATTACCGCGACGCCAGCGTCCAGCCGACGTACGACGCCACCGTCAGCGGCATGCGCATGGCGCTGATGGGCCTCTCGCGATCCCCCGACGCCCGGCCGAAGCTCGACTTCAAGGCCCACCTCGGCCCGACGCCGATCCACGTCATCGGCACGCTCAACCCGCTGGTTTCGCCCCCCTACTCCGACCTGGCCGTGTCGGTCAGCGGCCTGGACATGACCCAGCTGACGCCCTACGCCCTCAAGAACCTGGCCTATCCGATCAAGAAGGGCACCCTCTACGCCGACGTCAAGTTCCGGACAAAGGACATGGACGTGAGCGCGGACAACAAGTTCTTCATCGAGCAACTGGAGCTCGGCCCCAAGGACAAGCGCCCCGGCGCTCCCAATGTGCCCGTCCAGGCCGGGCTCGCGCTGCTCCAGGACTCCAGCGGCAACCTGACCCTGGACCTGCCCGTCCGGGGACGGCTGGACGACCCGAACCTCCGGATCGGGGCCCTCGTGTTCAAGGCCGTCGTCAACATCATGTTCAAGGCCCTGACCTCGCCCCTCTCCCTGATCGGCTCCATCTTCGGCGGCAAGGACGCCGCGAACATGGACTTCGTGGTCTTCGACCCCGGCCGGAGCAGGCTGACAAAAACCGCGCGGGGCAAGCTCGACACCGTGGCCAAGGCCTTGGCGTCCCGCCCCAAGCTCCGGCTGGACGTGGAGGGCCTGATCGACCCCGTGACCGACAAGTCCGGCCTGATCCGGGTCCTCTTCGACCGCAAGATCCAGCAGCAGAAATACGACGACATGACGCGACAGGAACGGGCCGGGCTCACGGTGGACCAAATCCGGGTGCAGCCCTCCGAATACGAGGAATACCTGTTCGACGCCTACCGCGACGAGGACGACCCGGACGACGAGCGGCCCACCAGCCTGTTCGTGGTCGACCGCCAGCCCGTGGACGTGATGGAGAAGTTCATCCTCGACCGCATCACGGTGACGGACGTGGACCTGGCCGCCCTGGCGGCGGACCGGGCCAAGGCGGTCAAGGACTACATAGCGGGCAAGGACCCCGCCCTGGCCGACCGCGTGCGCATCCTGGACCGGCGGCGCGGCCACGAGGCCAAGCCCGGCGTGCCCAGGCACCGGGCCGACCTGGAGATCAAGTAGCCTAAACGAAAGAGCCCCCCGCGCCGGATGCGCGGGGGGCTTTGCTTTTCAGAATCTTCTCATTTGGAGGGGGCGCAAAAACGCAGACTGTTCAAAAATGGTGAGATGCGAGGAGCAAAAAGAGTTCAAGGCCGAAGCGTACTCCCAGTACGCGAGGGCTTGAACTCTTTGCAGCGTAACAAAGTCTTAATATCTTGTACGGCTCGAAGACTCGCCTACAATTCACTTAACGAAGCAGATCGCCGTTTTTCAACAGTCTGTCTAGCCGCCGATGGAGGCCATGCGCGTCCGGCACACGCCCTGGTCCTCGGGCATGGCTTCGAGCAGCTGGTGGCCGATGGGCTTGTGCCGCCCGGCACGGCGGATGATCCGCTCCACGGCGTCGAGCCCCAGCCGGGGGTGGCGCAGGGCCGGACGCAGCCGGTAGACCTTGTCGGAGAAGAGGCAGGTCCGCAGCTTGCCGTCCGAGGTCAGCCGCAGCCGGTTGCAGGTATCGCAGAAATGGTTGGAATACGGGGAGATGATCCCGAGCCGCCCCAGGCCGCCCGCGATGGCGTACATGCGGGCCGGACCGCGCGAGCGGATGCCGGCGGTGTCCACTGGCGCAAGCGTGGCGAACTGCTCGGCTTCGGCCAGGATGTCGGCCGCCTTCCAGACCGCGCTGTCGCGCCAGCCGTTGTCCAGCCCCACGGGCATGAATTCGATGAAGCGCATGTCCAGCGGGTGGTTGCGGGCCAGGTCCACGAACGCGGCCATCTCGTGGTCGTTGACGCCCTTCATGGCCACGGCGTTGACCTTGAGCTGCATGCCCGCGTCCAGGCAGCGGTCGATGCTCTCGCGCACGCGGCCAAAGAGGTCGCGGCCGGTGATGCGGGCGAACTTGGCCGGATCGAGGGTGTCCAGCGAGATGTTGATCCGCCGGACGCCTGCGGCGGCCAGCCGCTCCACCTGGTCGCCGAGCAGGGTGGCGTTGGTGGTCACGCACAGCTCCAGCTGCGGGAACCGCCGGGCGGCCTCGACCATGAAGTCGGCAAATCCCTTGCGCACGAACGGCTCGCCGCCGGTGAACCGGATCTTCTCGATGGACAGCCGGGTGGCCAGATCCATCAGGTCGAGGATCTCCTCGTAGCGCAGGATGTTCGGGTGCGGGATGAAGTCGCCCGCGCCCGCGCAATACATGCAGCGCAGGTTGCAACGGTCGGTGACGCTGACGCGCATGTAGCTGGCCTTGCGGCCGTGGCTGTCTTCGAGAATGGAGCGCATGGCGGGGCTAGGCGAAGATCTCGCGCTTGGTCACGGCCTCGGACTTGACCCGGTCGAGGAAGTCGGCCAGGGCGGCCTTGACGTTCTCGCGGATGTCGCCCGCGACGATGAGAAAGAGCACGTCGTCGCCGGGCTGCATCAGCCCCGACCGGGCGTGGGCCACGGCGCGGAAGATGCCCTCGCGGGCCTCGATCTCCTTTCGGATCTCCTCCATCCTTTCCAGGTCCGGCGTGACCTCGATGGCGGTGACCTCGGCATGGTCCGCGCGCGACCAGGCGCGCACGATGCCGTTGTGGACGAGTATCATGCCGACGTTCTCGGCAAAGCCGGGCTCGCGCTTGAGCGCGGCGAGGGCGTTATTGATATCCATGGGACCTCCCGATCGGTTCAGGGAACTACGCTGCCAACATACGCATCGCCGGGGGCACGGGCAAGTCCGGCGGAGTTCCCCCCGGTCCGGCACTGGGGGACGGCGAAGAGCATCCGGCCAGCCCGAAACATTATAATACCAGCACCCGCCAAATATGCTAGCGTGGCGGTAAATGGCACCCAGTCAACCGGACTCATCATCACGGTTGCTGTCCGCCCAAGTCGTCAACCAGGCCAGGCATGCCGCCTGTAGCCGGGCCGACGCCCTCCACTGTCCGGGCCCGGCAGACACCTCCAGGCGGCAATCACGACAGGAGGCGGACGTCCTGCACAGGGGCCAGGGAAGCTTCGGGATCGCAAGCCCGGGCGCCCTGGCCCCGTCCTTTTGCGGAAATGTTCCGGCTAGTCGCCCAGGGTCTCCAGGGCGCAGAGCACCTCATGGATCAGATGGTGCGGGGTGGACGCCCCGGCGGTGACGCCGATGCGGTCGTACGCGGCCAGCTGGCCCAGGTCCAGCTCGTCGGCGGTCTCCACGTGCACGCAGGGAGTGCCGCGCTCGGAAACCACCTGGGCCAGGCGGCGGGTATTGCCGCTGTTGTAGCCGCCGACCACGATCATGAACCCGACCTCGCCCGCCAGCGCGCCCGCCTCCTGCTGGCGCAGCCGCGTGGCGTCGCAGATGGTGCGCAGCACGGTCACGGAGAGGACCGGGTCCTCCTCCAGCCGCTCGGCCATGGCGTCGAACTGGGCGCGGTCCTGGGTGGTCTGGGCGGCCAGGACGTAGGATTTGGCAGGGTCGAACGGATAGGCATCCAGGGCGGCCGGGGCGTCGAAGACGAAGTGGTCGCCCTCGGCGTAGCTGACCAGCCCCTTGACCTCGGGGTGGTCCGACTCGCCGAAGAGGAGCAGCACCGAGCCGTCGGCCGTGTGCCGGGCGATGAGCAGCTGCGCCTTCTTGACCCGGGGGCAGGTGGCGTCCTTGATGACCACGTCGCGCGCGGCCAGCTCGGCCTCCACCTGGCGGGGGACGCCGTGGGCGCGGATGACCACGCAGGCCCCGTCCGGCACCTCGGCCGGGGTGGCCACGGTGGTCACGCCCCTCAGGGCGTAGCTCTCCAGCACCTGCGGGTTGTGGATGATCGGGCCCAGGATGTGGATGGGCCGGTCGCACGCTTCGGCCACCAGCTTGTCCAGCCGCTTGAGGGCCATGTCCACGCCCATGCAGAAACCGGCGGTTTCGGCGAGTTTGACTTCCACGCAACGCTCCTTGGCAAACCGGCGGGCCGGTGCCCGCCGAGAAAAGGCTTGACGAAAATCGACGGCTTGGGAATATGTTTCATACAATCGCTTGAAACAAAACCGGCGGCCCCAAGGCCGTTTTCATCATTATGAACAGAAAGCCCGACGTCAACACCAAAGAGGCGCTCCTGGCCGCCGCCATCCGGGTCTTCGCGGACAAGGGGTTCGACGCGGCCACGGTGCGCGACATCTGCGGCCTGGCCCAGGCCAACGTGGCCGCCGTGAACTACCACTACGGCGGCAAGGACGCCCTCTACGCGGCCGTCCTGGAGGAGGTCTTCCCCAAGGAGGACCGGCCCGAGGACTGGGGCGACCCGTCCCTGCCGCCCGAAAAGCGGCTGCGCACCTTCCTGCGTCGGCTGGCGGGCGAAATCTACGAGCGCGGCAACGACCTGATCGCCCAGCGCTGGGCCATCTTCCTGCGCGAAATGGCCAAGCCCAGCCGCAACCTGGACTTCCTGATCCGCCGCCAGATCCAGCCCCGGGTGAACGAGCTGCGCGCCATCGTGGCCGACGTGCTCGGCCCGGCCGCGCCCGAAACCACGCTGGCGCTGTGCAGCACCAACATCTGGGCGCTGATGCTCGACCACCTGCTGACCC
>JAZHDH010000274.1:0-2533 GCA_036584335.1 Pseudodesulfovibrio sp.
TGCCGTCGGCAAAGGCGATGGCCACGATGCCCGAAACCACGGCGCTGGTGGTGGAGAGCCCCACGGCGCTGGCCCCGGTGCGGGTCTGCATGCCGCGCAGGCAGCCCACTCCCGCCACCAGGATGGCGAAGACCAGGGACTTGAGCATGCCGCCCCAGAATCCCGTATAATTCAAATAGGTGAAGACGCGCGAGGTGAAGGTGACCAGGGGGAAGCCGAGCGAGAGCATGACCACGGCGCCGCCCACCAGGCTGGCCAGGTTGAAGAACAGGGTCATCAGCGGGACCATGGCCAGGGCGGAGAGCAGCTTGGGGATGACCAGGAAGCGCATGGGAGAGAGCCCCATGGTGGTCAGGGCGTCGAGCTCCTCGTTGATCTTCATGGTGCCGATCTCGGCGGCGAAGGCCGAGCCCGAGCGCGCGGCCAGGAGGATGGCCGTGACCAGGGGACCCATCTCGCGGAACATGACCAGGCCGAGCATGTTCGGCACGAAGATCTCGCCGCCGAACCGCTGCAGCGAGATGGCGGACTGGAACGACATGATCAGGCCCATCAGAAAGCCGATGAGCAGGATGATGAACAGGGAGTCCACGCCGACGTTGACGCAGGATCGCAGCACGTCCTTCCAGCGAACCCGGGAAGGATGGCGCAGGGACTGCATGACCATGACCGTGGCCTCGCCCACGAAGCCGACCATCTCGCGCAGGTCGTCCAGGGCCTGGCCGGTGGCGCGGCCCACGTTTTCGGCAAAGCCCCGGCGCTCCTGTTCGTCCGTAGCCTTTTCAGGAAATTCGCTGTTCCAGGTCAGGCCCACCAACTGGCCGTGCTGTTCGCTGAGGTTGCGCAGGGCCAGGGTGCCGCCGTCCTGGGCGACCGCCTCCCGCAGCTTGAGCAGAAGGGCCACGCCCGCGCCGTCCAGGTAGGCAACGCCGCCCAGGTCCGCCTCCACGCGCGCGGGCGCGGGCGGAGCCACCAGCCGCAGGGCCTCATCCCACACGGCCGAGGTGCCGGGCGCGTCCAATCGGCCCGAAAGGGCGATGACGAGCAGGCCCGGTCGGGAATCGGCCGTGATGGCGGCAACTTGGTGCCCGGTCGGTGGTGTGGTTCGCGGCAAAACGGCTCCTTGGCGCCCGGTCGCAGCCCCATGCAGATCGGGCTGTTCTGATTGATTAATGTATCTAAGCTCTTGAGAAATGAAAAGAGGGCGCTCTTTTTTTATCACCCCTGGCAGTGGAGGGGACTTGACAGACTGGATAAAGAATAATATTTGCTAAAAACATGAATAACAGAAAAATTGACAAGCTCGATCTGAAAATCCTGAACATACTTCAGGATGACGGCAAGGTGTCCAATGCGGAAATCGCCCGAATGGTCGGCAAGGCCCCATCCGCCGTCCTGGAGCGTGTCCGCAAGCTGCGCAAGAGCGGCATCATCAAGGGCTACGAGTGCATCGTGGACCACAAGCTGCTCGGGCGGGGGCTGACCGCGTTCACCTCCATCCGGGTGGAAGAGGGCGTGGGCGCCATCGAGGTGGGCCAGCGGCTCGCCGAATTCCCCGAGGTCCTGGAGGTGCACTACACGGCAGGCCGCGATTCCTACCTGGTCAAGGTGCGCGTCGAGGACACCGAGGCCCTCCAGGCGACGTTGGCCAAGTTCGGCACCATCGGCGCCGTGCGCGAAACCAACTCCACCATCGTGCTGACCACGGTGAAGGAGTCGCGCGTGATCCCGCTCTTGCCGACAGACGATTAGCACAATAATTCAAGGAGTCTCAGATGACCACCGATAATTCCTCCCTGGACCCGAGAATCATCGCTCGGGGCAGGGAGTTTTTTACATCCATTTCCGGCGAATCTCCTTCGATTTTCAACAAGGGCTGGTGGACCGGAAAGGTCATGGACTGGTCCATGAAAAACGAAGATTTCAAGGTCCAACTATTCAGATTCGTAGATGTTCTTCCGTACCTGAACAGCTCGGACTCCCTTTCCCGCCATATCGAGGAATATTTCGCGGGCGAAGATTCCAACGTGCCCGAAGTGCTCAAATGGGGCGCGACCAAGACCATGCTCGGGGGCGGCCTGGTGGCCAAGGTCCTGAACCGGACCATCCGTTCCAACATCGAGTCGATGGCCCGCCAGTTCATCATCGGCCAGGAGGCCAAGGAGGCGGTCAAGGGAATCAAGAAGCTGCGCAAGGACGGCTTCGCCTTCGTCCTCGACCTGCTGGGCGAGGCCACGGTTTCGGCCGTGGAATCCCAAGCCTATCTCGAGGGCTACCTCGACGTACTCGACGCCATCCAGAAGGAGCTGAAGGGCTGGAAGCCCCTGGGCGACGGTTCCGACGACCTCGACTGGGGCCACGCGCCCAAGGTCAACGTGGCCGTCAAGCCGTCCGCCTTCTTTTCGCAGTCCAAGGCCGTGGACCTGGACGGCACCGTGGAAGGCATGATGCTGCGCATCGAGCCCATCTACCGGAAGGTCATGGACATGGGCGGGTTCATGTGCATCGACATGGAGCAGCTCAAGTACAAGGA
>JAZHDH010000275.1:0-2486 GCA_036584335.1 Pseudodesulfovibrio sp.
CGGTCATGGTCTTTTCGGCCAGCTTGCGCACCTCGTCGGCGACCACGGCGAAGCCTCGCCCGGCCTCGCCCGCGCGGGCGGCCTCGATGGCGGCGTTGAGCGCCAGCAGGTTGGTCTGGTCCGCGATGTCGGTGATGACCTCGATGATGGTGCCGATGCCCTGGGCCTGCTTGCCCAGCTCGGTCATGTCCCGATTGAGCGCGGCGGCCTGCTCGTGCACCTTGCGGATGGCGGCCACCACCCGGTCCACCACCTCGGCCCCTTCCCGGGCCTTGAGCGTGGTCTGATCCGTGTTCTCGGCCGCGCTGGAGGCGTTGCGCGCCACCTCGAGCACCGTGGCGTTCATTTCCTCCATGGCCGTGGCCGTTTCGGCGGTGCGCTCGCTCTGGATCATGGCCCCGCGCGAGGCCTGCTCCACCTGGCTGCTCAGCGTGCTGGCGGCCGAAGCCAGGGTTTCCGAAATCCTGGACGCCTCCTCGGCCAACCGGCCGACCTTGCGCTGCATCCCCACCACCTCGGTCTGGTCGATGACGATCTCGAAGGCCCCGGCCACCTTGCCCCCGGCGTCGAGGATGGGCGAGCCGATGTACTTGATTTCGAGGTCCATGCCCCGGGGATGGGCGTCGGTCTCGGCCTGCTCCAGTCGGCCGGAGCGCATGGCCCGGACGCAGGCGCAGTTCGGCGTGTTGCAGTCCGATGTGCGGAAGGTGTCGTGACACTTGGAGCCCCGGTAGGACGCGTCGTCAGCGTGGCCGCCCACCTCGCGTCCGGCCTTGTTCAGGAAGAGGATGTCCATGTTGGTGTTCATGGCCATCACCGGCGTGGGGATGGCGTCGATGTAGCCGGTCATGGCGTCGGCCACGCGGTTGCCCTTTTCCAGCAGCCGCCGGTACTCGCCCTGCAGCCCGTCGGTGGCCGCGCGGTTGCGCAGCTCGCCCAGGGACACCTTTTCGACCATGCCGGTCAAGCGGTCGCCCATGTCGCCCAGGACCACGGGAATCTCGGCCAGCGCGGCGCAGAGCCGCCCGATCTCGTCACGCTGGCGCACGTCGAGCCGCACCGAAAAATCGCCCTGCGCGATCCTGCGGGCGAAGGCCAGCGCCTTGCCCACCGGACGGACGATGCCCAGGGCCAGGATCGCCGCCAGGAAGAGCGATGCCGCCAGCACGCCGAAGGTCAGCCACAGGCTCGTCCGGCCAAGGGTTTCGCGGTAGTCCTCCATGGCCCGGGCGCTGGCCGTCATCCGCGCGTGCATTTCTTCCTGCAGCGCGTCCAGCGCGCCCATGGTCGCTTCGAAAAGGGCGTCGATCTTTGTGTTCAGGGCCGCAAGTTTTTCCATGTCCCGGCCGTCGTGCTCCAGAAACGGCACCAGCCGGTCGGTCAGCAGGGTGCGCAGTTCCGCATAGGTGGCCGCTCCCTGCGCGGCGTCCGGGTTGTCCAGTCTTTGGCCGACATCGGCGATGATCCGGACGTCGTCGGCCACCAGGCCGCACAGGTCGACCAGTTGTCTGCGCCACTGCGCCGACGTCCGGTCGAGCAGGGCGTGGCTGATCGCGCTGTTGAGCGCCTCCAGCCGCGAGTCGATGCGCAGCAGCCGGACCATGTCGCCCGCGATGGCGCGTTCCTCTTTTTCCAGGCGGGCGATCTTGTGCAGTTCGCTATGCTGGAAATAGGCGAATCCTGCGAAGAGGAAGGCGATGAGGCCGAAGGAGACAAGGAGGCGCAGCTTGATGGAAATGTCGTTCAACTTCATGAATTACGATCCCCTGGGCACGGAGGCCCCGTCGAAGGTGAAGATTTCGAGAATGATTATCATATGTGTGCGTGGTCACTTTGTCCAGCGTTACGCGGGTGGCGCAGGGAAACGTCACAAAGTGGCCGCAATCGGCGGATCCGGCTCAGTAGTCGAGGGAGAGCAGGGTCAGCCCCTGTGCCGGGGCCGTGGCCGGGGCCGCGGCGCGGTTGCCGGAAAGCAGGATGGCCCGGACGTCGGCCGCCGCCAGCCGTCCCTGTCCGCAGGCCACCAGAACGCCCATGACGTTGCGCACCATCTGCTTCAGGAATCCGTCCGCCGTGAACCGCCACGCGGACTCGCGCGGGTCGCCGCCCGCCTCGCGCGAAAGCCGGAAGAGCGTCCGGACCGTGGACTTGACCGGCGTGCCCACGTTCTGGAAGGCCGCGAAATCGTGCTCGCCCGTCAGCTCCCGGGCCGCCTCCTCCATGGCCGCGAAATCCGCCGGGCCGCAGTCCCAGACGAACCGCCGCCGCTGCGGCAGGCAGTAGCCCGGTTCGTGCCACAGCACGTATTCGTAGGTCTTGGACCGGGCGGAATACCGGGCGTGGAACTCTCCGTCCGTCACCGCCGCGTCGAGCACGCGCACGTCCCGGGGCAGCAGGGCGTTCAGCGCCCGCGCCCAGGGCAGGTCGGCCCGGTCGTCCGGGCAGTCGAAGTGCGCCACCTGGCCCAGGGCGTGCACCCCGGCGTC
>JAZHDH010000276.1:0-2532 GCA_036584335.1 Pseudodesulfovibrio sp.
CCGGCCCTGGTGCGCGGCAGGCGCATCCTGCTGGTGGACGACGTCTACACCACGGGCGCGACCCTCGGGGAATGCGCCCGGACCCTGAAGCGGTCCGGGGCCGCCGGAGTGGACGTCCTGGTGCTGGCGCGGACTGCGGATCAGTCGGCGTAGTGGACGTCCCAGCGGACGGTCACGCCGTCGAACCCGCCGTCGGGCACGAACTCGTGCCTGAATATCAGCGGCGCAGACGCGTCGTTGCCGAGCATGGGAATGGACAGGGAATAGCCCACGGTGCGGTCGCGCAGCAGGTCCACGCTGAGCAGGGCCAGTTCCACCCGGGTGCCGGGCGCCACGCCCTGAGGCGTGGCCGTGCCCTGGAAGACATACTGCCCCGAGGGCGAGCGGTCGATGGTATAGACGAGCTCCATGTCGCCCGTCACGATCCGTTCGCCGCAGGGGCAGGACGGACAGGGAAAGATATGGGCGCGGGCGTCGTCGTGGACGTTGGAGTGGGACGAACAGCCGACGGCGAAGGCCAGGAGCAGGAATGCGGAAGCGGCGAGACGCATGGGTTTCCCCCTTGTTTCGGATCGTGTACCAGAGCGCGCCGGGACTGGCAAAAAAATAAAAAAAAGACCGATCGGGGCTTGACTTCCCGGCCCGGTTGCGGCTAGGTTGCCTCCTCTTACGAATTGGAGGTTTTCACTATGTTCGCTATCATCGAGACCGGCGGGAAACAGTACCGCGTTGAAGAAGGTCTTGAACTCAATGTAGATCTGCTCCAGGCCGAAGCCGGCAACGCGCTGAGCATCGATTCCGTGCTTCTGGTGGACAAGGACGGCGATACCAAGATCGGCGCTCCCTACATCCAGGGCGCCAGCGTCGAATGCGAAATCCTGGGCCACATCCGCGGCAAGAAGGTCGTGGTCTTCCACAAGCTGTCCAAGAAGGACGCTCGCAAGACCCAGGGCCACCGTCAGGACTACACCCAAATCAAGGTCAAATCCATCAAGGCCTAGCGCCTGAAGGGAGGATATCATGGCTCACAAGAAAGCTGGCGGCAGTTCCAGAAACGGTCGCGACAGCGCCGGACAACGGCGCGGCGTGAAGGTCTTCGGCGGCCAGGAAGTCGTCGCGGGCAACATCATCGTCCGTCAGGTCGGCTCCTCGTTCCATGCCGGTGACGGCGTTGGCACGGGCCGGGACTACACCCTGTTCGCCCTGCGCGACGGCGTGGTCAAATTCGAGAAGTACTCCCGCAACAAGGCCGTCAAGACCCGCGTGCTCGTACTTCCGGCGGAAGCCTAAGTTACGCCCGAACGTCATTTCTCCGGGCAGGGGACGCGTGAGAGCGCTTCCCCTGCCCGTTTTTTGCGTATTGAAACCGAACCCCGGGACGGGGTAGGATGCACCCATGCGATTTGTTGACGAAGCGATCATCACGGTCCGCTCCGGCAAGGGCGGCAATGGCTGCGCCAGCCTGCGACGCGAAGCCAACGTCCCCAAGGGCGGGCCGGACGGCGGCGACGGCGGCGACGGCGGCGACGTCATCTTCCGGGGTTCCGACCGGCTGATGACCCTCTACGATTTCCGTCTCACCCGGCACTACTTCGCCAAGAACGGCCAGCCCGGCATGGGCCGCGACCGCTACGGCAAGGCGGCCGATCCCCTGTACGTGGACCTGCCCGTGGGCACGCTCATCTACGAAGTGAAGGAAAACGAGGACGGGTCCGCCAGCGAGACATTCCTGGCCGACCTGGTACAGGACGGCACCGAAATCACCATCTGCGAAGGAGGACGGGGAGGACGGGGCAACCTGCACTTCAAATCGTCCGTGAACCGCACCCCGCGCTTCGCCGAGCCCGGCTTTCCCGGCGAAGAGAAGCAGCTCCGCCTGGAGCTGAAGATCCTGGCCGACGTCGGCCTGCTCGGCATGCCCAGCGCGGGCAAGTCCACCTTCATCGCCCAGGTTTCGGCGGCCCGGCCCAAGATTGCGCCCTACCCGTTCACCACCCTGGTGCCCAACCTGGGCGTCATCGAGAGCGACGACTTCCGGCGCATGGTCATCGCCGACATCCCCGGCCTGATCGAAGGCGCGCACGAAGGGCGCGGCCTGGGCATCACCTTTCTCAAGCACGTGGAGCGCACCCGCTTCCTGCTCCACATCCTGGCCGTGGAGGACCTGAACCGCGAAGACCCGCTGGACGGCTACGCCATGCTCGACCAGGAGCTGACCGCCTACAGCCCCGAGCTGGGGCAAAAACCGCAGATCCGGGTCATCAACAAGATCGACACCCTGGCCCCGGACGAACTGGCCGGACTGAAGGCCACGGTGGCGGCCACCGGCGAACAGATCTTCTTCATCTCCGCCCTGACCGGCGAAGGCGTGGACGAACTGATCGCCGAGATGTGGCGCATGCTCGCCTCCCTGAACGGCCCCTCCGCCCAGACGAAGGCCATCCCCACCGAATAGCAAAGAGCGCCGCAAGGCGCTCCAGGTTGCTGACAAAGGCCCGATTGCGTCGTTGCTTCAAAAAAGGCAAACCCTCG
>JAZHDH010000277.1:0-2520 GCA_036584335.1 Pseudodesulfovibrio sp.
CGCGACGTGGACCTGCGCGGCGCGGGCCGCAGCATGCACATCGAGGACAACACCGCGCCCGGCGAACGCGCCCCGGTCATCGGCACCGTGGACCAGCACCGCGCTTTTCGCGAAACGCACACCGGCGCGGTCTACCTGCACCGGGGCAAGACCTACGTCATCACCGACCTGGACCTGGAGGGCGGGGCGGTGCACGCCGTGCAGCAGCGCGTGGGCTACTACACCCGGCCGCGCGGCAGCAAGGACACGGAAATCCTGGAGGTGCTGGGCCAGAAGGCGTGCTTCGGCACCCGCGTCTACTTCGGCCGCCTGCGCGTCACCGAGCGGATCACGGGCTACGAGAAGCGCAACGTGCGCGGCGGCAAGCTGCTCGGCATCGTGCCGCTCGACCTGCCGCCCCTGGTCTTCGAGACCGAGGGGATGTGGTTCGAGATCGGCCACGACATCCGGCGGCGCTGCGAAGAGGAGTTCCTGCACTTCATGGGCGGCATCCACGCCGTGGAGCATGCCGCCATCGGCATGCTGCCGCTCCTGGTCATGACCGACCGCAACGACCTGGGCGGCATCTCCACCCCCCTGCACCCGCAGGTGGATGGCCCGGCCGTGTTCATCTACGACGGCATGCCCGGCGGCGCGGGCCTGACCCGCCAGGCCTTCGCCCGGGCCGACGAACTGGTCAGGACCACCCTGCGCACCATCGAAAGCTGCCCGTGCGAGCTGGGTTGCCCGTCCTGCGTCCACTCGCCCAAGTGCGGGTCGGGCAACCGGCCCATCGACAAGCACGCCGCCACATTCGTGCTCCGGTCCATCCTCGGCGGCGACCCCAAGACCATCGAACCCAAGGAGATCGCCGTGCAGCCGACCCTGATCGAAACCCGAAAGCCCGCGCCCGCGCGCTATGGCGTGCTCGACATCGAAACCCGCTTCTCCGCCGACGAGGTGGGCGGCTGGAACCGCGCCGACCGCATGGGCGTGTCCATCGCCTGCCTCTACGACTCCGAGGGCGACGGCATGCACGACTACGGGCAGGACCGCATCGACGACCTGGTCGCCCACCTCAAGCAATTCGACCTGGTCATCGGCTTCAACCACGTCAAGTTCGACTACGCCGTGCTCGGGGGCCTGCACCCGTTCAACTTCCGGTCGCTGCCCAACCTCGACCTGCTGATCGAGGTCAACAACCGGCTGGGCTACCGCGTCAAGCTCGACAACCTGGCCCAGGCCACCCTCGACGTGGGCAAGTCCGCCGACGGCCTGATGGCGCTTGCGTGGTGGAAGGAAGGGCGGCTCGACCTGATCACCGAGTACTGCCGCCAGGACGTGGCCGTGACCCGCGACCTCTACCTCTACGGCCGCGAACACGGGCACGTCTTCTTCACCAACAAGGCCGGCAGCAAGGTCCGCCTGCCCGTGAGCTGGTAGAAGGGAATGCCTCCGGCGGCCCAAGAACCTTTTGAAAAAGGTTCTTGGGAATCTCCAAAACTTCTTGTAGCCGCTTCGCGGGGCACAGCCACGTTAGCTCGGCAAGGGGATATTTCCGCCGTTCACCCCGCGAAGCGAACCAAAAAGTTCTGGAGAGTCCAGAGAACCTCTTTCAAGAGGTTCTCTGGCCGCCGGAGGCATTTGTTCTCGGTGGGCTAGTTCAGGGCGGCGACCACGGCTTCGGCGAAGGCTTTGGCCGCGTCCGGGCCGTTGGCGGTGATGACGTTGCCGTCGACCACCACGGGACCCATGGAGAAGGTGCAGCCGTGCTTTTCCATGACCGGCTTGGCCCCGCTGTTGGGGTGGGCGGTGCCCTTCTTGCCGCTCAGGACGTCCGCGTTGGCCAGGACGCCGGGTCCGGCGCAGATGGCGGCCACGATCTTGCCCTGGTCGGCGGCCTCGCGCACGATGCGGTTCGCGTCCTCGTCCTTCCACAGCTTCTTGATGCCGGCGCCGCCGATGACGACCACGGCGTCGTAGTCCGCCACGGCCACGTCCTTCAGCTCCAGGTCGGACTGGACGCGCGCGCCCTTGCGGCCCTTGAGCGTGCCGGTCTTGGTGCTGGCCACGGTGCAGGCCAGCCCGGCCGCGTCGAAGATCTTGCGGGGCGTGGTGTATTCCACGTCCTCGAAGTCGGCCTTGGCCACGATGAGCAGGACCTTCTTGCCCTGGGCGTCCGCCAGGGCCGGGACGGCGAGGAGCAGGGACAGCAGCAGGGCGAGGGGGAACAGCGGCAATTGACGGATCGGTTTCATGGTGACTCCTTGAGAGGGTGAGATTTGATATTGGAACATAAAGAGAGGCGCGGGGCCGGTCAAGACGGTTGGCCGATGCGGTGCACGGAAAAACCGGGGGCCGCCGGGGCCGGAACGGACGGACAGGGCCGCCGGACGTCACGCGTCCGGCGGCCCTGTCGTCACGGAAGGCTTTGCGGGCGGGATCAGAGCAGCCGTCTGGCTATTTCGGCGGCGGCGCGGCGGCCAGCGCCCATGGCCGAGATGACCGTGGCCGCGCCGGTGACGATGTCGCCGCCCGCGA
>JAZHDH010000278.1:0-13982 GCA_036584335.1 Pseudodesulfovibrio sp.
GGCCAGAGAACCTCTTGATTCGCCCCGTCCTGGGGCTCACCGCTTCGCGGCGCTGTCAAAGCCAGCGTCCAAATCCGCTGTCCTGCGGATTTGTGAAAGAGGTTCTCTGGACTCTCCAGAACCTTTTGGCTGCGCTACGCGCGGTCGGGACTGGGAATACGCGCTTTGGGGCATGCAATCCCATCCTCCAGATCGTTGCCCAACCACTGAAAGCCCCCCCCCGCGAAGCGGAGATAAAAAGTTTGGGAGAGTCCTGAGAACCCTTTTCAAAGGGTTCTCGGGCCGCCGGAGGCATTCCCTTCTTGCACTGAAAAGCCCCCGCTCCGGGTTGGAGCGGGGGCTTTTTGCGTTCGATGGGGAGCGCGCTATTGCACGTACACCTTGAGCCGCTGGCCCGCATAGATGGTGCTGCTCGACCTGAGCGAATTCCAGCGGCGCAGGTCGTTCACCGTGACGCCGAACTTGCGGGCGATGGAGGTCAGGTTGTCGCCGCGCCGGACCTGGTAGCGCACCAGCTGGGTCTTGGTGTTTTCCGCGTCCTTGGCCGCCTGTTTGGTGGCCACGTTCGAGGTGTCGGGAATGTAGAGCTTCTGCCCGGCCTTGAGGCTGTTGGAGCGCAGCCCGTTGGCCTGTTTGATGGTCGATACGGCCGTGCCGAAGCGCCGGGAGATGTTCCACAGCGTGTCGCCGGAGCGGACCACGTAGTTGCCGCGCTTGGCGGCGTAGGCCCGGGTCTTGGCCCGGGCGGGCGCTTCGTCGGCAGCGGACGCGGCCACGGCGCGGCCGGACTTGCCACCCGGGACCATGATCATCTGGCCGGTGCGCAGGGTGTTGGACTGCTGGCTGTTGACGCTCTTGAGCACGGCCACCGGCACGTCGTAGCGGCGGGAGATGCTCCACCAGGACTCGCCGTTGCGGACCTTGTGCTGGGCATAGCCCGCAAAGGGGCGGGAGCCGGGATCGGCCAGGTAGGCCATCATCTTGTCGGCCTTGTCCAAGGGCAGGTAGGCGGTGGCCTTCATGTGCGGCGGGCTGACCTGGCGCCGGAACGCGGGGTTCATGTCGTGGAATTCGTCCCAGGTCATGCCCCCGGCGCGGGCCAGGGCCAGCAGGTCCGTGCCGCCGGGCACGGCCACCGGAACCATCTCGACCTCCCTGTCCCAGGCCACCGGCTGGAAGCCCAGGGTGTCGAGGTTCTGGAAGATCTTGGAGATGGCGATGAACTTGGGCACGTAGTGCTTGGTTTCGGTGCGCAGTTGGGCGCGGCGGGAAAGGTTGCGGTTTTTCTTGGTCAGCTCGAAGAAGTCGTTGCTGCCGGAGAGCTGGAGCGCCCGGGCGATCTTGCCCTCGCCCGCGTTGTACGCGGCCAGAGCCAGATACCAGTCGCCGAACTTGTCGTAGAGGTCGCGCAGGTGGCGGGCGGCGGCGTCCGTGGATTTGTAGGGATCGCGGCGTTCGTCGATCCACCAGTCCGAGCGCAGGCCGTAAAGGCTGCCCGTGCCGCGCATGAACTGCCACATGCCGCCCGCCCCGGCCCAGGAATAGGCGCGGACGTTGTATCCGGATTCGGTGAAGGGCAGCAGCACCAGGTCCTGCGGCAGGCCGTACTTGGTGAAGACCCGGCGCACATAGGGCAGGTAGGGCTGGGAGCGCTCCAGCCAGCGCGACATGGTGTTGCGGGCCTTGTGCGTGAAATAGTTGAAGTAGGCCTCCACGTCCTGGGTCTCGCGGGCCTCCAGGTCAAAGAGCAGGCCGAAGCGCGAATTGAGGACCGCCTGTTCGGTGGTGGTCAACTGATCGCCCTGGCCGTCGGGCTGGGCCTGGACCTCGGGGTCCAGGGGCACGGCGTCGCTGGGAACGTCGGACTCGACCGGTTCGGTGACGGCTGTGTCCATCGGCTGCTTGGCGCAACCAATAAGAAGCCCGGCGAACAGCAGGATCGTCAGCGCCAGGCGCAGGGGTTTGAATATTTCCAAATTTTCCTCCGGCTTCCCGACCCCACTACCAGAAAAAAATTGGCGTGGGAAGTCTAGAAAAAATCGTGATTCGCACAAAAGCGGTCTCTGAGAGCTATCGCACCTTGCAGGGAATTGCAATAGCGCGATAAACCTCCTACATAGTCGGCGCAAGGGACGCAACCCTGTGCAAACTTTTGCCGGGTCAGGCGGCCGGGAAACAACTATGCAAGATAACGACCGAGAAAAAAAAGAATCGAAAACCTACGTGGTTGGCAATCATCCGGTGAAGGAATTGCTCGCCAGCGAACCGACGCGGGTGGATTTCGTGGCCTTTCGCAAGGGCCGCCACGACGCCGCGCTCGACGAGATCCTGGCCCTGTGCAAGGCGGCCGGGGTGCCCTTCAAGTCCGTGGCCCCCAAGGATCTGGACTTCATGTACCGGGGCAACCACCAGGGCGTGGCGGCGCGGTGCGCGGCCCTGTCCTACGTGCCGCTGGAAACCCTGCTGGAGCGCGCGTGCGAAGCGCCCCTGCCGCTGATCGTGGCCCTGGACCAGGTGCAGGACACGGGCAACGTGGGCGCGCTGGCCCGCACGGCCTACGCCATGGGCGGGGCCGGGCTCATCGTCTGCCAGCACCACGGGGCCTACCTCGGGGCCGGGGCGGTGCGCGCCAGCGCCGGGGCGCTCAACCTGCTGCCCGTGGCCAAGGCGGGCAACATGACGGCCGCGCTCAAGGACTGCGTGAACTACGATTTCACCGTGTACTGCGCCCAGGCCTGCGACGGTGCCCTGGACGCCTTCGGGGCGGAGCTGCAAACCCCGGCCGTACTCGTGCTCGGCAACGAGGAAAAGGGCGTGCGGCCCGGCGTGGCCAAGTGTTGCCATCAGAGCCTGCGCATCCCGCTTTTGCGCGATTTCGACTCGCTGAACGTGGCCCAGGCCGGGGGCATCCTGATCTCGGAATTCGCCCGGCGGCTGGCCGGATATGGACGCGGCACCCCGTGAACATCGCCCTGTGCACGCCGTTCAAGCCGCTGGACCACCCCACAGTCTCGGGCGACGTGACCATTGCCCGCGACCTCGTCTCGGCCCTGGAGGGGCTGGGGCACCGGGTGGCCGTGCTGCCCCATTTCCCGGCGCGCCGGATATGGAACCGGCCCGTGCGCTGGCCGGGCGCGCTGCTGGCTGCGGACCGCATGGTCCGGGCGGCGCGGGGCGCGGACTGCTGGCTGACCTACGGCAGCTACTACAAGGTCCCGGACGTGTTCGGCCCCACCGCGTCCCGGCGGCTGGGCATCCCCTATTTCCTGTTTCAGGCGTCGTTTGCGCCGGGGCGCGGCAAGCGGGCCGCCACCTGGCCCGGCTTCGTCCTCAACCGGCGGGCCATGCTCCGGGCCGACCACGTCTTTCTCAACCGCATCAACGATGTGGACGGCTGCTGCGGCCTGCTGCCGCCCGACCGCTATTCCTACGTCCGGCCGGGGCTGCCCGCCGGGCTGTTCGTCCGCGACGAAGCGGCCCGTCAGCGGCTGCGCGGGGCGTGGCGGGCGGATGGCGGCGTGGTCGTGGTCACTGCGGCCATGATGCGCCACGGGGTCAAGGCCGAGGGGCTGACCTGGGTGATCGACGCCTGCGCCGAGCTGGTCGGGCAGGGGAGGAACCTGCGGCTGGCGGTGGCCGGAGACGGCCCCCGGCGCGGGGAGATCGAGTCCCTGGCCCGGCAGCGGCTCGGGGAGCGCGTCGCCTTTCTCGGCCTGGTCGAGCGGGCCGGGCTGGCGGAAATCTTCAGCGCGGGCGACCTGTTCGCCTTTCCCGGGCTCCGGGAGAGCGTGGGCATGGTCTACCTGGAGGCCCAGGCGTGCGGCCTGCCCGTGGTCGCCACGGACGACGAGGGCGCGCCCCACGTGGTGGCTCACGACCGGTCCGGGCTGATCACCCCGGCCGACCGCGCCGCCTTCACCCGCGCCGTGGACCGGCTGGCCTCGGACGCGGAACTGCGGCATCGGCTCGGGGCCGGGGCCGGGACCTATGTCCGCGAGCGGCACGACCTGGCCGAAAACTTTCGGGCCATGGCCCGGACCATGGAAAGCATCACCTTCGGGAGGCACTCTTGACCACCTTCTTTCTCCTTCGCCACGGGCAGACCGCCTGGAACGCGGAAAAACGCATCCAGGGGCGGACCGACACCGGGCTCAGCCCCGAGGGGCTGGCCATGGCCGAATCCTGGGCCGGGTCCCTGGCCGACCTGGAGCTTACCCACATCCTGGCCAGCGACCTGGCCCGGGCCGTGCGCACGGCCGAGATCGTGGGCGCGGGGCGCGACCTGCCCCTGGCCCGCGATCCCCGGTTGGCCGAGCAGGACTGGGGCGAGTGGACCGGGCTGTCCGGGCCGGAGTTGAAGACGCTCGGCAAGGAGCTGGCCCGGTGCGAGAAAAAGGGCTTCGGGTTCCGTCCGCCGGGCGGGGAGAGCCGGGAGGAGGTCCTGTTCCGGGCCTGCGACGCGCTGCTGGACTTCGCGGCCGAAAATCCGGCGGCGCGGGCGTTGGTGGTCACCCACAACGGCGTGATCAAGTGCCTGCTCGCCGCGCTTTCGGGGCAGGAGTTCCTGCCGGGCGATCCGCCGCTGCCCGGCGGCTACCGCGTGCACCGCATCGAGTGTTTCGAGAACGAGCTGGCCCTGGGCGGGAGCGGACCGGAACTGTGATGCGCGTCGTCTTCTACTGCCAGCATGTCCTGGGGGTGGGCCACGTCTTCCGCAGCCTGGAGATCGCCCGCTGCCTGGACCCGCACGAGGTGGTGCTGGTGACGGGCGGGGACGAGGTGGATTTCGAGCCGCCCGCCAACGTGGTGCGCGAACAGCTGCCCGGTCTGATGATGAGCCCCGATTTCCAGACCTTCATTCCCATGGAGCAGGGGGCGCGGGACGTGGACGAGGTTTTGTCCCGGCGGCTGGCCCGGTTCGAGACGCTCATGGACCGCTGGCGGCCGGACGTCTTTCTGGTGGAGCTCTACCCCTTCGGCCGCCGCAAGTTCGGTTTCGAGCTGCTGCCGATCCTGCGTTCCGTGCGCGAGGGGCGCTGGGGCCGGTGCCGTTCGGTCTGCTCGGTGCGCGACATCCTGGTGGAGAAGGACGACCCGGCCAAGTACGTCGGGCGGGTCAATCCGGTGCTCAACGACTGGTTCGACGCGGTGCTCTGCCACGCGGACCCGGCCGTAGTCCGGCTGGAGGAGACGTATCCCGGCCTCGGCGGCATCCGCATCCCGGTGCACTACACCGGCTACGTGGCCCCCGGGCCGGAGCCAGGCGCGGGGCAGGCCCTGCGGGCGGAACTGGGCCTGGCGGAATCGGAACGCCTGGTGGTGGCCAGCGCGGGCGGCGGCACCGTGGGCGGCGAACTGCTCCGGGCCGTGCTTGCCGCGTCGCCCCTGCTCCGGGCCACCCATCCCCACCGGCTGGCCCTGTTCACCGGGCCGTACTGCGCCGACGAGGATTTCGAGCGCTACCGGAGCCTGGCCGGGGATGACGGGCGGATTTCGGTACGCCGGTTCACGGCCCGTTTCCCCGACTATCTCGCCGCCGCAGACCTCTCGGTCTCCCTGGGCGGCTACAATACGACCATGAACCTGCTGGCCGCGTCCACCTTCGGACTGGTCCTGCCCTTTGACCGGAACCGGGAGCAGCGCATGCGCGCGGAACGCCTGGCCGGGCGGGGCGCGCTCGGGGTGCTTGGGTCGGCCGATCTCGTCCCGCAGGCCCTGGCGCGGCGCATGGCGGAAGGCCTGGACCGGCCCCGGACCGCCAGCGCGGTGGACCTGGGCGGCGGCCCGGCCAGCGCGCGCCTGCTCGGGCAACTGGCCGGATAGCCGATCCCTTCGGGGCCGCCCGCCGTGACGGTCGTCACATCACGTTCATCAGCGAATTGACGTCCTTCCCCTGTTCCCTGAGGGAACGGTAGGTGCGCATGTCCTTGTTCAGTTTTTCGAGGATGGCCGATGTCAGCCGGAGGCGGTCGGAGCGGCGCACCGGGGCGTTGATGACCGCGCCGCCGGTCATTTCCATGCGGATCTCGAAGAGGATGGGGGTGGCCCCGGCGACCGCGCCGTAAGCGTCCTGCGTGGAGGTGCGGATGGTTACCGCCTGGATATCCTTGTCGTTGCGCTTGATGAAGGCGAGCAACCGGTCTCTTTCGGATGCGGCGTAGTCCTTGCGATCCAGCTTTCCGGCGAAACGAAGCTTGCGGTCTGCGGACTTGCTGAACACGGATTCGCCCTTGCGGAGGGTGTCGAGGTTGAAGAAGACAATCACCATGCCCACAGCGAGGATGATCAGGATGATGTTGCGGACCTGTTCCCTGGTGCGGTCTTTGCTTCGGCGTCGGCTGTGCACGGGCGGCTCCTTGGTCGGGTGGAAGGCGGTAGCCTTCGGCCTATACTACCTATCGAAAAAATAGGCAAAGCGGGCCTGCGCTCCTGTCCGGGGCGGCTTTCCGGGCCGGAGGGGTTGCGCGGGCCGCGCCTCCGTTGTAGATAGGACGACCGCGAGGAAGACCGACATGGAACACCGATACGACGCCATCGTCTGCGGCGGCGGCCCGGCGGGGTCGGCGGCCGCCCTGGCCCTGGCCCGGCGGGGGCGCCGCGTGGCCGTGCTCGACCGGGCGCGCTTTCCCCGCCCCAAGCTCTGCGGCGGCCTGCTCACCTGGAAGACCGTGCGCCTGCTGGAAACCGTCCTGGGCGAGACCGTGGACGTCCTGGCCCAGGCCGGGGCCGTCATCCACCGCGCGGATTGCTACCGCATACACGCCCTGGGTCGGCCCCTGGCCGAAGGCCCCCTGCCGTTTCCCTTCCACTTCGTGGACCGTTCCGTTTTTGACGAACACCTGCTCCGCAAGGCCGAGTCGGCCGGTGCAGACGTTGTTGAAGGTGTCGAAGTTTCATTTATAGACCCTGAATCCGGTGCCGTTTTCACAAGATGTGGTGATTCCTTCGTTGGCGAGCAGGTGATAGGTGCGGACGGGGCCAATTCTGCGGTGCGTCGGGCCTTTCCCCGGGTGGACCGGGAGCGGATGCGCCGGTTCATGGCCCCGGCCCTGGAGATAACCCTGGCCGCCGGGGACTTCCCCCGGGCCGTGGACTGCCCCGAACTGTATGTCGGCCTGCTCGAAGCGGGGTATGGATGGGTGTTTCCCCACGGAAAGACCGTGGTCGTGGGCATTTGCGGCCTGAAGCAGGAAAACGTCAATTTTTCCACTGTGTTTAGAGAATATCTAGAGTTTCTCGATATTGATCCGTCGGCCGTTCCGGCGCTTCGGGCTCATCCGTTGCCCTATGGAAACTACGTGGAGGACCCGGTGCACGGCCGGGCGCTGCTGGCGGGTGACGCGGCCGGGCTGGTGGAGCCGTTGTTTGGCGAGGGCATCTTTTTTTCTCTGTGCACGGGGTGGTATGCCGGGCAGGCGGTGGCCGAGGGGCTGGCGCGGTCGGTGGAGCCCGGCCCGCTGTATCTGCGGCGGCTGCACCGCCAGATCCTTCCCGAGCTGCGTGGTTCGGACCGGTTGCGCTGGCTGTTGTTCCGGGCGGTGCGGCATGCGGGGCCGGTATCGCTCAAGTGGTTCATGCGGGCGGCTTCCACGCCTCTGGCCGAGATGGTCCACGGCATGCGTTCCTATGCCTGGCTCCGCAAGAAACACTGGGACTTCCTGCCCGACTGACCCGGCTTTCGCCCCAACACCCTGCGAAACCGCGCCCCAAGTCGTGGATATCCCCAAGACCCTCGTGCAACGGCCCTTGGCCCGTCGGAGGCCTTCCCGGGCGCTGTTGACGAGACAGCTTCGCCGTGATTTCAGGTAATGACGCAGCCGGTTGGGATCAGGGCCAAACGAGGCAGCAGGGGTGGGGTGAACAGGGGTCAGATCAACCCTTCCGCCTCAATCCGCCTCAGCAGCGCGGCCACGTCCGGTTCCACATAGGTCGGCCCGAGCGGCGCGAAGTCGGCGGCGGTCATGCGGCCGCTGGTCACTCCGGCGGTCAGGGTTCCCGCGTTCAGGCCGGTCTGCACGTCCATGGGGTGGTCGCCGACCATGAGCGAGCGGGCCGGGTCCGCGCCGACGGCTCGAAGGGCGCGCAGCAGGTGGTCCGGGTCGGGCTTGAGCCGGGCGGCGTTTTCGCGCGGGATGAAGACCTGGGTCAGGGCGTCCACGTCCGGGAAGACGGCGCGCACGGCGGCGGAGATGTTGCGGGTGATGATTCCGGCGGCCACGCCCCGCTGGGTGAGCAGGGTCAGGCCCGGACGGGTGAAGTCGAAGAGGCGGCCGGTGCGGGCCGCGTCCATCTCCATGGCGGTGATCACCAACTGGCCGCGCGTGCGGAACTCCTTGCCCTCGGCCTGGTCCACGGCCATGACCTGCTCCACCAGGCCGGCCAGCCATTCCAGGGCCGGGGTCTCGTCCGGCTCGGGGCGTCGGCCCAGGAAGACCTCGCCCAGGGCGGCGATCTTGCGCTTCATCAGCGTGAAATCCAGGGGCACGTCGGCCAGGGTGCCGTCGAAGTCGAAGATGATCGCGTCCAGTCCGGGCATGGAAGCTCCTAGGTCCGCGCCAGTCCGCGCAGCAGGTCCAGGTTGCGGATGTCGTCCTGCAGGTCGTCGTCCTTGGGCGTCTCCAGGGTCTTGGGCACGTCGGCGAACCGGGGGTCGCGCATCAGGTTTCGGAAACCCTCGGGGCCGATGGCGCCCTGGCCGATGTGTTCGTGCCGGTCCTTGTGCGAGCCGAGCGCGTTCTTGGTGTCGTTGACGTGGAAAAAGCGCAGTTTCCCGAGTCCGACGATCCGGTCGAAGTCGTCGAAGACCCCGGCGTAGCTCTCCGGGGTGCGGATGTCGTACCCGGCGGCGAAGGCGTGGCAGGTGTCGAAGCAGACGCCGAGTCGGTCCGGATGGGCCGAGGCCTTGAGGATGGCGGCCAGTTCCTCGAAGGTGGAGCCGAGGATGGCGCCCTGGCCCGCCGTGGTTTCGAGCAGGGCCGTGACCATTTTCGTGCCGGAAAGCTCCAGGGCCTCGTCCAGGTTGCGGACGTAGCGGCGGATGCCCGGTTCGGTCCCCTCGCCCAGGTGCGACCCGGGATGGGTGACCAGGTAGGGGATGCGCAGGGTTTCTGCCCGTTCGAGCTCCTTGGCGAAGACGGCGACGGAGCGGCGGGCGAGCTCCGGGTCGGGCGAGGCCAGGTTGATCAGGTAGGAGTCGTGGGCGGCCACCGGGTAGTCGCCCCATTGCTCCCAGGCCATGGCGAAGAGCTGGGCGTCGTAGTCGGTCAGGGGCGGAATCTTCCACTGCCGCTGGTTGCGGGTGAAGATCTGGAGCGCGGTCCCGCCCACGGATGCGATGCGCGAAAAGGCCATGTGCAGCCCCCCGGCGATGGACATATGCGCGCCCAGGAACATCGGGGGGCTCCGGCGCGGCTAGCCGATCCAGGCGGACAGGGCTTCGACGATCTTCTGGGCCTGGGACAGGCTCGATATGTTGAACTTGGACTTGGGGCGGTAAGTGCCGTCCACCTTCTGGTAGCGGCGGATGGAGTACTTCTCCGGGCCGTAATCGCCCGAGGCGCGGTTGAGTTCCTGGTAGCGGAAGATGATGGTGGTCCAGGCCCCCTTGGAGAGCACGACCTTGTCCAGCTCCTTGACGATGAGCTGGTTGTCTTCGGAATAGTTGATGGTGATCTCGTCGACGTTGGATGCCATTGATCGCTCCTTGTATCGGGTGTCCGCTCGGGGCGGCAGGAGACTCCCTTACATAGGTAATGAACAAAGGGCAAGGGCGGGGTTTCGCGCCGTCGCAAGGGGCCGTTGCGCGGGCCGGAGCGGAGGAAATGCGGGGAAGTTGCCGCCGGGCCGCCGAAATCTATTGACCCTGCGGGGGGGATGTCGTAACGGCAACATTGAGTCGTCGCACGTGGCGTCCGGTGCGGGCGCGCGGCGCAGCTCGTGGGGTAACGTCGCGGGCTTGCGGGAAATACCGCCTTCGGAATCGTGTCCGGAAGGCGAATTTCCCGTCCGGTCCGCCCATCAGGTAGTTTGGAGTGTTGGTTCCAATGAAGAGCATTTACGTCGGCAACATCCCGTTCAGCGCTTCCGAAGACGATCTTCGGGCTCTCTTTTCCGAATACGGCGCGGTGCAGTCCCTGAAGTTCGTCAATGACCGCGAGACCGGCCGTTTTCGCGGCTTCGCGTTTGTCGAGATGGACGACGCGGACGCCCTGGCCGCCATCGAGGCCCTTGACGGCAGCCCCCTGGCCGGGCGGACCATCAAGGTGAACGAAGCCAAGCCCCGCGCTCCCAAGCCGCGGTACTAGCTTTCCGAAAACGCAGCCATCCGGCCTGGCCCCGGTTCGCGCCGGGAACGGGACGTTTTGTTGCGCCTACGGGTTCTGGTCCTTGCGGCCAAAGGCGTCGCGGATGGATTTGTAGGCCGCGAAATACATTTGCACGTTGGCCACGTAGGTGGGCGTTTCCCTGCCGATGTCCCGGTAGGCGGCCCATTCCACGTTGCCGAACCAGCGGTCCGGGTCCAGGCCCATGGATCGCGCCGCCTCCCGCAGCGATCGCACGCGGTTCGGCCCCGCGTTGTAGGCCGCCAGGGCGAAATCCACCCTGGCCTCTTCCCGCACGTCCTGGAAATAGGTGTCGCTCAGAAAGCGCAGGTACTTGGTCCCGGCGTGGATGTTGCCGTCCAGGGTGTGGACGTCCGGGATGGCGATGCTCGGGTCCGAGGCGGTGGAGGGCTTGATCTGCATCACGCCCACTGCGCCCGCGTTGCTTTTGCTGTCCATGTTCAGCCGCGATTCCTGGAAACCCAGGGCGGCCAGCTTCAGCCAGTCGAAATCGTACTTTTCCGCATACTTGATGAATACGGTCGCCATGTTGTCCAGGGCCTTGCGCGCCACCGGGTCGTGGGGGTTGGTCACCCAGCCGGTGTTCACGAAGTAGCGCTTGAAGAGCATGTTGCCGAGCAGCGTGCCCTGGCGCACTGTGGCCGCGAAGGCGCTCAGGCTCTGTTGCAGCGCCTTCGCGTCCGGCCGCACGGCCCAGGCCAGCTCGCCGCCGGTGTGCACCGGCACGCCCGAAAAGATGCGCAGATTCGGCAGGGCCTCCTTCCACAGTTCGGCCAGGTGCGATTCCGCAGCCGCGTATTCTATCATGCCCGCCGAGGCCATGCGCAGCAGGTCCTCGGTCACCAGTTGCGGGTCCGCCTCCGCTATCTTCACCGGCTTCATGCCGCGTCCGCGCAGCCCGTCGCTCACGGCCCGGAGGTGGGCCACGTAGCTCGCCCCGCGCATGACGTGCACGGTCCTGCCCGCCAGGTCCTCGATGCGGGCGATGGGCCGGGCCTTGGGGGAGCCGACCACCACCTCGTCCACGCCCGTGCGAAAGGGGGCCGAAAATGCGACCTGCCGTTTGCGCTCGGCGGTGGCGGTCAGCCCGGCGGCGGCGATGTCGCCCCGGCCGTCGAGCAGGGCGGGCAGCATCTCGTCGAAGGGCACGGCCACGAAGACCATGCGCACCTGTTCCTTGCGCGCCAGCTCCAGGTGCTTCCGATAGGCGGTCATCAGGTCGTACTCCATGCCGCGCATGGCGCCCTTGTCCAGAAAGAAGTTGGTTCGGTTGTAGGTCACCAGCACGCGCAGGGGCCGGTGTTGCTCCAGCATCTCGGGCAGGTCGCCCGTCCATTGCGTGGTCACGCGGGCCAGGCTGTCGGCCCCGGCGGACCGGGCCAGGGCGAGAGTCAGGATCAGAAGGACGAACGTCAGGGGTCGAATGCGCGCCATGCTCCCTCCGGCGTGGGTGGTTTTCCCCTAGGTAGCGCATGCCCGCGCCCGCGGCAACCCGCGCTTTTTCCTTGAGGCATCCGGCCGGATCGCGCTATCACCGTGCGTGTTCGGAGGTCGGTCATGACAAGACGGTGCGTTGCGGTCCTGGTCCTGTTGTTTCTGCTTGTGCCGCTTGCGGCCAGGGCGGACGGCCTGGCGTCGGCGCTGGCCCGGCTGGAGCCCTTTGCCCGCCGGGGCATGGAGGAGTGGAAGGTGCCGGGCATGGCCGTGGCCGTGGTGCGCGGCGGCAAGGTGGCCTGGGCCAAGGGATTCGGCACGCGTCGGGCCGGGGCGGACCTGCCCGTGACCCCGGACACGATCTTCCAGGTGGGCTCCACCACCAAGGCGTTCACCGTGGCCGTGATGGCCACCCTGGTGGACGAAGGCGTCATCGACTGGGACGACCGGGTCGCGCCCCTTTTCCCCGACTTCGCGCTGGCTGATCCCTGGGTCACGCGCGAGTTCCTGGTCCACGATCTCTTCGCCCAGCACAGCGGCATGCCTCCCTATGCGGGCGACCTGCAATTCCTCCTCGGCCACGGCCGCGACCACGTGGTCGAGTCCATGCGCCACATCGCGCCCGCGTCGTCGTTCCGCGACCAGTTCGCCTACGTGAACAACCTGTTCGTGGCGGGCGGGATGCTGGAGGAACTGGTGGCGGACAAGCCGTGGGAGACCTTGATGCAGGAACGTCTGCTCACCCCGCTGGGCATGACCCGCTCCTCCCTGGACGAGGCCGGGCTGACCGGCGCGGCGAATGGCGCGTCCCTGCACGTCCTGGTCAAGGGCGAGGCCGTGCCCCTGGCCCCCGGCTCCCTGCTGCTGGGCTGGCCCTATGTGGCGGGTCCGGCGGGCGGGCTGAACTCTTCGGCCCTGGACATGGCCCGGTGGGTGGCCGCCCAGCTGGGCGACGGGCAGTTGGACGGCAGGCGCGTTTTCAGCGAGGCGTCGGCCGCATACATGCGCACGCCGCGCACCCCGCTGATGATGGGTCCGCACCATGCGGCCTACTGCCAGGGCTGGATGCGCACCGAGCTGCCCCGCACCGACGTGGTCTGGCACAACGGCGGCACCTCGGGCGTCTGCGCCTTCGTCGGGTTTTCCCCGGCCCTGGACGCCGGGATCGTGGTCCTGACCAACCTCGGCCACCACAAGCTGGCCGACGCCGTGGGGCTCCAGTTCTTCGACCTGCTCTCGGGCAACGACGGGGCCGACTGGCTGGCCGGGTTCCGTCCGGCCGGAGAGGAACCGGCCCCGGCCGAGCCCGCAGCCCCGGCTGAACCCGGCCTGGCCCCGGACCGGTATGCCGGAACCTACGACAACCCGGTGCTCGGGCCGCTCACGGCCCGGGAGGAGGGCGGTGGCCTGGTCGTCCGGCTGGGCGAGGACGGCCGCGTGGCCATTTTGCTCCGGCGCGAGGCGGGCCACGCCTTTGTCGGCGACTGGCCGGACATCGATCCGGACGACCCGGCGGTGCATTTCGACTTCCAGGTGGATGGACAGGGCGCGGTCACCGGCGTGATCTTTCGCGAATACAACGACGACGGCTGCGGCGAGTTCACGCGCCGCTGACCGGCCGTCCCGAGCGCTCCCGTTTCCGTTCCGGAGCGTGGGCGAGGAGGCGGCCCGACCTGCCGCATCGCGTGCCTTTCCCCGTCCCCGGGCGGTTTCTCGATTCCGTCTCTCCGTCCCTTTTCAGCGCACCCCGATTGCCCGACCCCGACTGTCCCCGGCTCTTGCGCCTGGTTGCCCCGGAGGGCACGCCCGCCCGGTGGAAACCAGGCTGCTTGCTTGTCCGTTATCCATCCGCAACCAGCAGCAATAACAACGGATATTTTTACTCCGGCCAATGCGCAAAAAAGAGCTTGACTTTATTGCCTCTTTGGGAAAGATTCCTGTTATCAACACTCTCTCGAATTGCAAGGGCCAAGCCATGAAAGAACAAGTCCACAAAACCAGGCGGGATGCGGCCGGTCCGGCTCGGCCAAGCGGTGCTGCCGCCAGCCCGCGCAGATATTTGCAGAAGCCATAACAACCTCACTCCTCCTTCAACCTCTGCAACCCGAAGCCCGGTCTCCGCCCCCGAGACCGGGCTTCACCCCGTTTGGGGGATGCCTCCGGCGGCCGGGGGAAGGGAAGAGGGGAACCTTTTGCAAAAGGTTC
>JAZHDH010000279.1:0-2506 GCA_036584335.1 Pseudodesulfovibrio sp.
CTGGCCCGGGCGGATCACGCTGCGGCCGTTCAGGCTGTTCAGCTTGAGCAGGGTGCGGTAGGGCGTGCCGGTCTTGCGCGCGATGCCCGTCAGGGTGTCGCCGCGCTGCACGATGTAGGCCTTGCCGCCCGCCGCCTGGCGGTACTGGGAGACCAGCGGCTGGTAGCGCTCGGCAAACCCCGTGGACGCGCCCTTGGGCAGGAAGATGACGTGCTCGCCCGCCGGGATGACGTCGTTGAGCAACTGCGGATTGAGGTCCTTGATCGTCTTGTAGTAGGTGCCCGCCGCCTTGGCCACCACCAGCACCGGGGCCGCGCGCGTGGTCTTGAGCCGGACGCGGTCCAGGACCTCGGGCCGGTAGTAGTCCCCGGCCTCCAGGCGGAAGCCGAAGCGGGCCGGGTCCGAGAGGATGATCTTGGCCGCCACGGCGCGCAGCACGTAGCGCTCGGTCTCGTTGGGCAGGTCCAGGTGGTAGTAGTCGTCCGTCTCCTGGGCGTCGATGCGCTGGGCCAGCCCGACCTCGCCCATGTTGTAGGCCGCGCAGGCCAGGGTCCAGGCCCCGAACTCCTCGTACAGCGTGCTCAGGTAGGCGATGGCCGCGCCCGTGGCCAGCTCGGCGTTGCGCCGCTCGTCGATGTAGCGGTCCACCACCAGCCCGTGCTTGCGGGCCGTGGACTCGATGAACTGCCAAACCCCGCGCGCCCCCCGGTTCGACCCCGCGTGGGGCTTGAGCGCGGACTCGATGACCGCCACGTACTTGAGGTCGCCGGGCAGCCCGGCCTTGGCCAAGGCCCCTTCGATGTACGGAAAGTACCGGCCCGTGCGCTTGAGCCAGAGGATGACCTGGGCGCGGTCCCAGAGCATCAGCAGCAGCTCGATCTCCAGCCGCTCGCGGATCTCGGGCAGGTCGATGGGCACGGGCTCGCCGCAGAAGCTGAGCGGCCCCTTGATCCGGATGGCGGACTCCAGGGAAGGGAAGCGCGCCACGTCCATGGGCGCGATCAGGTCCGGCCGGTCAACCGGGGTGGTCCGAGCGGCCCGCGACGGGGCCGGAAGCAGCAGCAACACGCCCGCCAGCAGCGGGACGATCAGGCGGATCAGCGCCACGTTCGTTCTCCATGACGCCCGCGCCGGGACTCCCCGACGCGGGCGTTATTATTGTGCAATTCGAAGCCGCCGTTTCCAAAGCGGCGCATGTCGCATCCCGATACGCTCGTCCCTCCCGCGCCGCCACCAAAAAGTTTGGGAGATTCTTAAGAACCCTTGACAAAGGGTTCTTAAGCCGCCGGAGGCATTCCTTCTTCTACAGCTTCGACTTGAGCACGATATCGGTAATCGGCCCGCGCGAGCGGTCGCCCTTGAGGACCATATGCGCGTAGTTCTTGTACCCTTTCAGCTTCTTCACCGTCCAGTTCAGGCCGTTGTTCGACTCGTTCAGGTACGGGTTGTCCACCTGGCGCGTGTCGCCCAGGCAGATGCACTTGACGCCCTCGCCCATGCGGGTGAGCAGGGCGCGGGTCTCCCCGCGCGAGAGGTTCTGCATCTCGTCGATGATGACCACGGCGTTCTCGATGTTCATGCCCCGGATGAAGGCCACGGGCTGGATCTCGAACTTCTTCGGGTTGAGCTTGTACGCGTCCGAGGACGGGTCCTGGAAGATGCGGTTGGCGGGCCGGATGTCGTGGAGCTTGATCAGCAGGTCCTGGATGTACTTGACGTAGGGCAGCATCTTCTCCTCGATGTCGCCCGGCAGGTAGCCCATCTTGGCCCCGATCTCGACCACCGGCTTGACCAGGTAGATCTTGCGGTAGGGGTTGTCCTTGCGCTCCAGGGTCAGGTAGAGCGCGGCGGCCAGCGAGAGGAAGGTCTTGCCGTAGCCCGCCTCGGACTGGATGGAGACCAGGTCGATGCCCTCCTGGAGCATCAGCTCCAGGGCCAGGTTCTGGTAGACGCTGCGCGGCTTCACGCCCCATATCTCGTGGGTGTAGCTGATGGGCCTGGGACCCTCCGGCCCGTAGAAGACCGGGGCGCCCGCCTCCCAGCGGAAGCAGTTGTGCACCAGCTCCTCGCCCTCCTCCACGAACCCGGTGTAGCGCTGGGACTCGGACCGGAACGGGTCGGAGTCGCGGTATTCCTCGCTCGGGATGCCGTAGACCTTGGCCTTGATCTGGAGGATGCGGTCGTTGGTGATCAGCGTGGCCTCTTCCGGGGCCATGTGCAGGATTTCCTTGAGGATGCGGTCGTCCATCACGTCGTCGGTGAGGGTGAGCGCGAAATCGGGAGGGAAGATGTGGACGAGCTCGTCGTCCCGGATGGCGCACACGGCCTGGGCCACGATGTGGCCGATGCGCGGGTCTTTCTTGAGGCCGTCCAGCTCGGTGAGGACGGTGTAGGGAATGTAAACCTGGTTTTCCACCCCGTTGCGCAGGGCGGTGATGCATTTGGGGTTTTCTATGAGGACGTTGGTGTCGAGGACAAAGTGCTTCTGGGCCATAATCCCCCGTCC
>JAZHDH010000280.1:0-13942 GCA_036584335.1 Pseudodesulfovibrio sp.
CCGCCTCGGCATCGTGGCCGAGCCGGACAGGGACGAGAAGAAGTAGCCCGGACGGACGTATGCGGTATGCGAGCTGGCTCCTTTCCCTCTGCCTGCACCTGATCGTGCTCGCGACGCTGGCCCAGACCGTGCGCCTGGCGCCCCTGGACCCGGAAAAGCTCATGGAGCTGGACCTGACCCGGCTGGAGCCGTCCGAGGAGGTCGTCATCGCGCCGCCCGCGCCGCCCGCGCCGCCCCCCGAGCCCATGGAATGCCCGCCTCTGCCCGAAGCGCCTCCGGTCCCGCCCGAGGCCGCGCCCCTGCCCATGGACAAGACCCTGGTCCTGGCCGACGAGCCGGTCGCGCCCCTGCCCGAGCCGGAACCCGAACCCGAGCCGGGCGAACCCGAGGTCAAGGAAATCAGTCCGGTCAAGACGCCCGAGCCCGAGAGGCCCGACCCGGACAAGGGGGAGCGCATCGACGTGCGCAAGGGGGACATCGTCGTCCACCGGGGCCACGAGGCGCGCTTCGGGCGGTCGATGATGGCCGATTATTTTTCCTATTCCGCATCCGAATTCTCCGGCCAGTTCACCACCCGCGACAACCGGACCGTGACCATCATCGACGCCCGCAACACCAAGTACGGGCGGTTCCTGATCTACGATTCCAAGAACAAGACCCTGCGCCGCCTCAAGGAGTTCAGCAAGTATGTGTACACCATCGGCCCGTCCTTGGACGCGGACGAGCCCGTGATCGGCGTGGTCACCTTCCTGGCCAAGGACGACCGTATCGAGCGTTTCGTGCTGACCACGGACGACGACCGCTTCGCCCACTATCCGCTGAAGGTGCACGTGCGCGAGGACGAGGTCGCCTTCGACGCGCCTGCGGGCAGGCTGGCCGGGCTGACCACCCTGCCGCCCGAGGGCGAGGGGCACCCGGGCGTGGTCTTCCTGCCCGGGCAGTGCGTGGACCCCGGCCTGATCCGGGGCGTGACCCGCGCCCTGGCCGCCAGCCAGTTGGCGTCTCTCTTCTTCGAGGTGCGCGGCTGCGAAGGCGAGGACGACGAGCCCGCCGACCGGGCGACCCTGGCCGAGGACGCGCGCGCGGGCCTCAAGCTCCTGTCCGACACCCCCCGGTTGCGGGGCGGGATGATAGGGCTGTGGGGCAACGGGCCGGGCGCGCCCCTGGCCGTGGACGCCGTGGGCGCGGGGTTTGCGCGTCCCGATTTCCTGGTCTGCCTGCTCAACGACGGGGTGAGCCCGGCCGACATGCCCGGCATGGCCCGGCTGCGCGCGCTCGACATGCCCGTGCTTTGGCTGATCACCGGCCGCAAGACCTCGGCCTGGCGGCCCTTCATCACCACCCTGGAATCCTTGCGCGACAAGGCGGGGCGCGCCTTCACCATCGTCGTGGCCCCCCAGTCCGGGAGCAGGGAGATAGCGGGCGCGGAGGGCGACCTTTCGGCCTGGATGGACCAGGTGGCCGAGGAACACGCCCGGCTGGCCGCGTCCTGGATCCGCAGCCTGGAGCGCTGACCCGTCTTTTCATCGGGGGCGCGATGGGGTATCATTTCGGCCGTCACGGAGATTGCCTCCAAGGGACCCCGACCCCCGGATCGCGATGAAGAGAAACGAAAAGGAACTGTCCCGGCTCAGGCGGCAGATCGCCGAGGTGGAAGCCAACCCGAACCTGTTCCGGCAGCTTCTGGAAGTTTCGGGCGTGGCCATGGCCGTGCGCAACCCGGACCTCCAGCCCATCCTCTTCAACCGCGCGTTTTCCGACTACTACGGCTACACCGCCGAGGAAATCCTGACCACCGCAACGGAGCAGGCCCTGACCGCCGAAACCCTGATCCTGTACGACAAGGTGGTGAAGCCGCTGGTGCAGGAAGGCAAGAGCTGGGAAGGGGAATACGTGATCCGCAGCAAGTCCGGCAGGCGGCGGCCGGTATGGGGCCGGTTCGATCCGGTGCTGGACCCCTCCGGCCGACTGACCCATGTGGTCTCGATCATGCGCGACGTCTCCGAGGCCCGGCGGCTGCGCAACGCCCTGACCCACGCCGAGCGCCACCTCCGCTTTCTGGCCGAGAACATTTCCGATTGCCTTTTCCGGCTGCGGCTGACCGACGGGCGCTACGACTACATCAGCCCGGGCGTGGCCGCCATCACCGGGTACACGATCCAGGAATTCTACGACACGCCCCGTTTTTTAAAGGAGCTGAGCCCGCAGGAATGGCGGCCCGTGTTCGAGCGCTGGTGGGAGGAATACCTCGCGGGCAACCTGCGCGGCGAGTATGATTTCCCGATCATCCACCGCGACGGCTCCCAGCGCTGGATCAACCAGCGCATCTCCCTGGTCCGGAGCGATGCGGGCCAGCCCATCGCCATCGAAGGCGTGCTCACCGACGTCACCGCCCGCCGGGAGGCGGAATCCGAGCTGGCCACGGCCCGGGAGAGCCTCAACTTCATCCGCAAATCCACCAGCGACATCTTTTTCCGCATGCGCGTGCCCGAGGGCACCTACGACTACCTCAGCCCGTCCGTGGAGCGGGTCAGCGGCTACACGGTCCAGGAATACCAGGACAACCCCCTGCTCATCCAGACCATCTTCCATCCGGACTGGAGGGACTATTTCGAGGAGACCTGGGAGGAGATCCGGCGCGGTGAGATCCGTCCGGAGTACGAGTTCCAGTTCGTCCACAAATCCGGCGAGGTGCGCTGGGCGCGGCAGCGGGTCATCCTGATCACGGACGACGACGGCCGCCCCGTGGCCATCGAGGGCCTGGCCACGGACGTCACCCTCCAGAAACGGACCGAGGAGGCCATCCGCGAAAGCGAGCGCAAATACCGTCTGCTGGCCGAGAACATCACCGACGTGGTCTGGACCCAGGACAACGACCTGAACTTCACCTACGCCACCCCGTCCGTGCGCCAGCTCTGGGGCTACACTTTCGAGGAGCTGCGCATCGCCGGCGAGCAGGCCCTGTTCACCCCGGCCTCGAAACAGCTCGCCCGCGACCTGCGGCAGCGGCGTCAGGTACAGGAGGAGCAGGGCCGGTACGACGCCACCCACCGCACGGAGATGGAGCTGGTGCGCAAGGACGGTTCCGTGGTCTGGACCGAGGTGGTCGTCAGCCGTCTCGTCGGTCCGGACGGCCTGCCCACCGGCTACCTCGGCGTGGCCCGCGACGTTTCCGAGCGCAAGAAGGCCGAAAAGGCCCTCCAGGAGAGCGAACGCCGTTTCCGCGACCTGTTCGAGGATTCGCCCATTTCCCTGTGGGAGGAGGACCTGACCCGATTGAAGCGGTACTTCGACGAACTCAAGGCGTCCGGCGTGGAGGATTTCCGGCAGTATTTCACCGGCCACCCCGAGACCCTGGCCCGGTGCGCGTCTCTGGTGGACGTGGTGGACGTGAACAAGGCCACCCTGGACCTGCTGCGGGCCGGGAGCCGGGAGGAATTGCTGGGCAACCTGGACCGGGTGCTGACAGAGAGCTCCATGGCCGCCTTTGCCGAGGAGATGATCCTGCTCGCCTCGGGCGGCTCGGAATACCGGGGCGAGATCACCCACCGCACCTTCGACGACGACATCATCTGGGTGTTCGTGCATTTCGCCGTGCCCCCGGAATACCGCGACACCCTCTCGCGGGTCATCGTCTCGCTCATCGACGTCACCCCGCGCAAGCGGGCCGAACAGGCGCTCAAGGAGTCCGAGGAGCGGTACCGGGCCTTGGTGGAGAACTCCCAGGAGGGGGTGGTCGTCTTCATGGACAACTCGCCCGTGTTCGTCAACGAGGCCACCATCCGGCTCTTCGGCTATTCCCTGGAGGATCTCCAGGGACTGGATATCCTGGAGATCCTGCACCCCGACGACAGGGAGCGCATCCTGTGCGGCAGCCGCTTCCCCGGGGAAACGGGTGCCTGCCGGGTGCTGACCAGGGACGGAGCCGTGAAATGGATCGCCTTCAGCGTCAAGCCGATCATGTGGAACGGCCGGGACGCCGTGCTGGTGATCAACACCGACATCACCACCCACAAGTCCCTGGAGGCGGAACTGCGAGCCATCCACGCCAGGATGGAGGAGCGCATCGTCCTGCGCACGGCAGAGCTTTCCCAGGCCAACCGCAAGCTCAAGGAAGAGGTGGAGCAGCGGGAGAAGGCCCAGCGGCAGATCCTGTCCCTGACCAAGGACATCATCCGGGTGCAGGAGGCCGAGCGCCAGCGCATCGCCCGCGACCTGCACGACAACGTGGCCCAGGACCTGTCCTCCGCCGTGCTCAAGATCAAGACCATGTTCGACGGCCATGGCGACATCGACCCCGAGCTGCACCGCCGGGGCGATGCCGCCGCCCGGCTGATGAAGAAGACCGTGGCCGACGTCCGGTCCATCGCCTACGGGCTGCGGCCGCCCGCCCTGGACCAGCTCGGCCTGGTCCGCGCCCTGGAGAATTATTGCCAGGAGGTGGCGCGCCGAGCCGGTCTTTTCATTGACTTTTCCTCGGCAGGCATGGAAGCTGGCACCCTGGACAGCGATGCGGAGATCAACATCTACCGCATGTTGCAGGAAGGCATCAACAACGTGGTCAAGCATGCCCGGGCCACCACGGTGACCGTCCGCGTGGTCAGGAGCCACCCCGACATCATCCTGCGCATCGAGGACAACGGCAACGGTTTCGACACGGACACCCGGCTGCCCGCCGCAGCGAAGGAAAACCGCATGGGCGTCCGCAGCATGGAAGAGCGGGCACGCCTCATCGGCGGCTCCATGGAAATCCAGTCCCTGCTGGGAAAGGGGACACGGGTCATCTTCACCATTCCGCTGGAAAGCGACAGGAGGCAACAGGCCCCATGGACATCATGATCGTTGACGACCACCCCCTGTTCCGGGAAGGGCTCAAGGCCATCATCAGCCGCGACAGCCGCTACGCCGTCACCGCCGAAGCGGGCAACGGGGCCGACGGCCTGCGCCTGGGCAAGAAGCACCAGCCCGACATCATGCTCGTGGACATCTCCATGCCCGGCAAGAACGGCATCCAGATGATCCGCGAACTCAAGGACGCCCTGCCCCGCACCCGGTTCATCATCATTTCCATGCACTCCGAGGCCGACTATATCGTCGAGGCCTTCCGCTCCGGGGCCGCAGGCTATCTGATCAAGGAATCCGCAGCCGAGAACCTGCTCCGGGGCCTGGAGACCGTGACCCGGGGCGACCTCTTCCTGGACAACGCCCTGTCCCAGGAAGTGGTCTTCAAGCTGATGCAGGCCAAGCCGGACAGCACGCGCGACGACCTGGAGCCCTATTCCACCCTCACCGCCCGCGAACAGGAGGTCATGCGCCACCTGGCCGAGGGGCTGACCACCAGGGAAGTGGCGGGCAAGCTCTTCATCAGCCCGAAGACCGTGGAAAACCACCGCACCAACCTGATGAAGAAGCTCGGCTTGCAGAGCACCGTGGAACTGATCCGCTACGCCGCCCGCCTGGGGCTGATCGACCTGGAGACCTGGGCCATCTGACGACCCGGCCGGCGCCACAAAATACTTGCGTTTCGTGAGTGATTATCATTCAATGGAACCATCGCATCCGTGTCTGTGCGGAACAGGGGGCATGGCGCCGTCTGCCGCCCGTCCGCCCCGAGGAGAACGCAATGTTCGGCAATCTCAGTCTGAAATGGAAGGTGCTGGGCCTGGCCCTGACCGGCCCCGTGGTCATCGCCCTGATCCTGGCCGTGCAGCAGGTCTACCAGATCCAGCAGAGCGCGCGCGAAGACATCCTGCAACAGAGCAAGGCCGTGCTGCTCATGGCCGAGGCCGCCCGGGACGAAATGTCCAAGAAGCTGACCATGGGCGTGATCAAGCCCTTTGACCAGATCACCTCCCGTGACGCCCTGCTCGAAGCCGTGCCCATCATCACGGCCATCAACATGGCCAAACTCAAGGCCGACGAACTGGATTTCACTTTCCGCGTGCCCAAGGTCTCGCCCCGCAATTCCGACAACGCGCCCACGGAGTTCGAGCGGGCCATCCTCGACGAGATCAAGGCCGGTGATCTGAAGGAAAAGACCGTCATAGAGGGCAACCAGATACGGTATTTCCGGCCCATCCGGCTGACCAGGGACTGCCTGTACTGCCACGGCGACCCGGCCGGGAGCAAGGACCCCGTGGGCGGCGTCAAGGAAGGCTGGAGGGAGGGCGAGATCCACGGCGCGTTCGAGATCATCTCCTCCCTGGACGCGGCCAACGCCGCCATCCGCCAGGCCGCGCTCTACACCGCCGGCGAAACCCTGCTCATCCTGCTGCTCCTGGGCGGGGGCATCTCGATCCTGGTCCGGCTGAACGTGGTCGGCCCGCTCTTCCGCATCCGCGACTACGCCCGGACCGTGGCCGACGGCGACCTCGACGCCAGGCCCGAAGGCGCCTTCGCCGCCGAGTTGCGCGTGGTCAAGGAAGCCATCGAGTCCATGGTCGGCAACCTCAAGGCCAAGATGTTCGAGGCCGCCGAAAAGACCCGGGAGGCCGAAACGGCCAAGGGCCGGGCCGAACAGGCCATGGCGGAGGCCAAGGCCCAGGAGGCCAAGGCCCAGGAACTGCTTCAGGCCATGCAGCGCATTGCGGGCGAAGCCCAGATCATCGCCGAACAGGTCACCAGCGCGGCCGACGAGCTGTCGTCCCAGGCGGACCTGGTCAGCCGGGGGGCGGACGTGCAGCGCGACCGCACCACCCAGACCGCCACGGCCATGGAGGAGATGAACGCCACGGTCCTGGAAGTGGCCCGCAACTCGTCCAGTTCGGCCGATTCTGCGGCCAAGGCCAGGGAACAGGCCGAGGAGGGCGCCACCGTCGTCGCCCAGGCCATCCAGGCCATCAGCCAGGTCAACACCCTGACGGCCACGCTCAAGCAGAGCATGGACAAACTGGGCCAGCAGGCCACGGATATCGGCCATATCATGAACGTTATCGAGGACATTGCGGACCAGACCAACCTGCTCGCCCTGAACGCGGCCATCGAGGCCGCCCGCGCGGGCGAGGCGGGCCGGGGCTTCGCCGTGGTCGCCGACGAGGTGCGCAAGCTCGCCGAAAAGACCATGACCGCCACCAAGGAAGTGGGCAGCGCCATCCAGGCCATCCAGGCCGGAGCCGCCGCCAACATCAAGAGCGTGGACACCGCCGCCGACGCCGTGACCCAGGCCACCGACCTGGCCGACCGCTCCGGCAAGTCCCTGGACCAGATCGTCCACTTCGCCGACGCCACCTCGGGCCAGGTTCAGTCCATCGCCACCGCCGCCGAGGAGCAGTCCGCCGCCTCCGAAGAGATCAACCGGGCCGTGGAGGACATCAACCAGATCGCCAACGAAACCGCCGAGGGCATGAACCAGGCGGCCATAGCCATCGGCGAGCTGGCCCGCCTGTCCGGCGAGCTGCGCAAGCTCATCGACGACATGAACACCTTCTAGCCCGGCCGAAGAACGCAACGCAAGACCCCCGGTTCCGCAAGGAGCCGGGGGTCTCTCGTCCTGTGGGGGAAGGTGGGGCCTTCGCTATTCCGCCTGGATCTCGATCCGCTTGGGCCGGGTCTTCTCCACCTTGGGCAGGCGCAGTTCGAGCACGCCGCCGTCCAGGTTGGCCTTGATCCCCTCGCGGTCCACGATGTCGGTGATGGAGATGGAGCGGACGTATTCGCAGTCGCCGAACTGCATCTCCACGAAATGCTCGCCTTCGGCCTGGCCCAGGCTGGTGCGCCCGGAAACGGTCAGCTCGTCCTCCTGCAAATCGATGGTCATGTCCTGGCGCTTCACGCCGGGCAGGTCGATGTAGATGTAGAACCCGTCCTCGCGTTCGATGATGTCGGTGGCGGGGCGATAGCGCGGGACGTTTCTCTCTTCCTTCTTGGCGATCTCGCTCATGTCCGAACCTCCTCAGGCGATGTTGATGCTGATGGAACGGGGCTTGACCTCTTCGGCCTTGGGCAGGGTCACGGTGAGCACACCGTCGGCCATGGCCGCGCCGACCTTGTCCCGGTCCACCGGTACGCCGATGTTGATAATTCTGTGGAAAACGCCGCTGGGACGTTCCTGGCGATAGTACTTTCCCTGGGGAGCGGAGCGCTCGCCCTTGAGCACCAGGGTCTTGTCCGTCAGCGTCAGCTCGATGTCTTCGATGTTCACCCCGGGCAGCTCGGCTCGCACGTAGATGGCCTCGTCGTCATTGCTCAGGTTGAGCGGAGGGTAGGCGAAGCGGTGGTCGTCGCCCATGGGGGACTTGAAGAACTCCTGGAACAACCGGTCGAACCGGGAAGGGAAATTGTAGAGCGTATTGAAATCGATAACCATGAATCGTTCCTCCTTTACGCTTGCTTTGATGGAAAATAGGCACCCTTCTCCGCCAGTCAAGCCCGCCTGTGGAAAAAAATCTCCGCACCCGAAAAACGGATGCGGAGACCGAAAAAGTCCCTGAGGCGGACAGGCTATCTGGACCCGGTCCACTCCGTTTCGGGCACGGCCTGGTCCACCAGCATCACCGGGATGTCGTCGCGAACCGGATAGACGACGGCGCACTTGGGGCAGGCCAATCCATCCTCCGCAGGCTTCACGGTCAGCGGTCCCTTGCATTTGGGGCAGGCCAGTATTTCCACGAGTTCCTTTTTGAGCGCCATAATTCCTCCTTGTCCGTCCATCCTACACCGCGCCCGACCGCCAGGCAACCACCCCCCGCGCAGCCCATCCGCCTGACCGCTTTACCTCGCGTCCCATCCCGGCTACCATGACCGTTCAACCCCGAACCAGACAGGACACTTCATGAGCATCGATCTGCACACGCATTCCACGGCCTCGGACGGCACGCTTTCCCCAACGGAGCTGATCAGGCTGGCCAAGGAGACCGGCCTGGACGCCATCGCCCTGACCGACCACGACACGTTCCAGGGCGTTTCCGAGGCCATGGCCGCAGGGCGGGAACTCGGCATCGAGGTCATCCCGGGCTGCGAACTGAGCCTGGAATCACCCGAAGGCGCCGGCTGGATGCACGTGGTGGCCCTGTGGCTTCCCGAAAATCCGGCGGAACTGCAAGCCGCCTTCGACTGGGTCATCGAAGGCCGCAAGACCCGCAACCACGAGATCGTGGAAAAACTGCGCACTCTGGGCGTGAACATCACCTACGAACGGGTGGCCGCCCGCGCCGGAGGCACCATCGGCCGCCCCCACTTCGCCCAGGAGCTGCTGGCGCTCGGCGTGGTCTCGTCCATCGACGAGGCCTTCAAGGTCTGGCTCGGCGACCACGGCCGCGCCTATGTGCCCAAGCGCAAGCTCAAACCCGAAAAGGCCCTGGCCATCCTCAAGTCCATCGGGGCCACGGCCATCCTCGCCCACCCCTTCGCCCTGGGCCTGAATCTCGACGCCACCGAAACCCTGGTCCGCGAACTCCAGTCCCTCGGGCTTGACGGCCTGGAAGCCTATTACTCCGAACACAGCCAGGCCCAGACCGACGCCTACCTGGACATGGCCCGCCGCCTGGGCCTGCTCGTCAGCGGCGGCTCCGATTTTCACGGCTCGGTCAAGCCTTCCATCCGCCTCGGCTGCGGCAAAGGCGGCCTGAGCGTGCCCACCGAGCTGCTCGAAATTATGAAGGAAGACCGGCGCAGAAAAGGGTTGCCGGTCTAGACCGGCTGCCCGGACCGGGCGTGAAGGGGCGTCTCCGGCGGCCGGGGGGCCGCCCGCAACCGTTCGTTCGGCAAAGGGTCCCTCAAGTCGCCGGGACCATCACTCTTCCGCCGCCCGTTCCAGGTCGGCCAGCAGTTTTTCCAAATCCAGTCCGTACCGTTCGGCCGCCTCGGCCACGGTCTCGAAGAGCGCCCGGCAGAGCAGGCATTCGCCCGCCTGGGCGTCGCGGGAGCGGAACACGGCCTCGGTTTCGCGGTACGCGCCCACGATGTCGAGCAGGGTCATGTCCGGCCTGATGCGCGGGGTCACGGCAACTCCTGCATGGCCCGGGCCAGGGCGGCGGGGATATGCGGGATGAGCTCGGCGATCTGCGAGGCCGGCGTGGGGCGGGCGGCCTTGCCCGCATGGCGGTTGGCCTGGGCCGCCACCCGGGCCGCGCGCGCCGGGTCCAGCCCGTATTCGATCAGGGCGCAGGCCATGCCCGTCACCGTGTCGCCGGTGCCGCCCATGGCCTCCATGGCCGGTTCGGACGGGCCGGAAATTTCTGCCAGCACGCCGCTGCGGTCGGCCACGCGGTCGATGTTCCCCTTGACCAGCAGGCAGGCGGCCGCGTTGTCGTGGGCGTAGGCGCGCTCGATCAGCTCGGGCGCGCGGCCCTCCTCCTGGAGGATGAAGCCGCGCGTGTAGAAGGGGTGGGGCGCGTCCTCGTCGGCCAGGAAGGCCAGCTCCCCGGCGTCGGGCGTGAACAGGGCGTACTGGCCCGCCTCGCCGCTCATCTTGGCCGCGTACATGAACCCGGCGTCGGCCACCAGCACGGGCCGCTCACGCATGGAGAGCGCGGCCAGCAGCACCTTGTTGTGCCAGTCCACGTCGGGCTGGAGATAGTGGAAGGCCAGGGTGGAGTAGTTCCGGGCGGGCAGGACCTCGGTCAGGTGGCGGTAGAGGGCGCGGCTGCCGGTGCCGAGCCCTTCGTCGCCCACCAGAAAGGCGTGGGGCGGGGCGATGCCCAGATACGCGCAGGCCGTGGCTGCGGCGGCCAGCAGGGCCGGGGTGCCCCGGTCCGGGGGCAACGCGCGTCCGTCCACGGTGAGCGTGGCCCCGTCGAAGGTGGTGGGCGCGTCCAGCACCGGGATGGCCGGGTCCGGGATGGTTCCGACTATGGCGAGCATCGGCGCAACATCTCCGCGTGGGCCAGTTCCAGGGCGTAGCCGCACAGGGTGTGGCCGATCTCCCGGGGGGCCGGGGCGTCGTCCAGGGTGCGGCCGATGAGCCGGGCCGCGATGTACGGCACGTCCGGGCAGCCGCCGCCGGACACGTTGACGATGGTCCGGGTGCGCTTGTCCACGGTCAGCTTCATGTTCGCGGCGCGGACCATCAGGTGGTCGCCGAAATCCTTGACCTGGTAGAGGTCCACCGGATCGAGCAGCGGGCCGGTGACCGGCACCACCTCCAGCGGGGTCGCCCCGGCTCCGGTCAGGATGCGCAGCACGTCGAGCTTTTCCATCAGCGGGAACTCGATCACCAGGTCGCACCCCGTGCGGATCTCGGGCGGCGGACCCATGACCCGGATTTCGCGGCCCGTCGCCTTGAGCGCCTGTTCCGCGCGGATGACCTCGCTGGTGGTGTCGAAAACCAGGATGCCCCGGTCCGCGCGCTTGTCGGCGCGCGGACCGGGGGTGGATTTCTTGAAGAGGGTGCGCAGGCTCAAGGCCTAGCCCCCGATCAGCTTCAGGCGGAACTCGCCGCCGTCCTCGGTGATGGACTCCACGCGCCAGCCCTTGTTTTGGGCCGCGCGGGCGACGTTCTCCTTGGATGCCTCGGTGTCGACCAGGACTTCGAGCTCGCCCGAGCCCATGGCGGCGATCTTGGCCAGGGTGTCCAGAACCGGCTGGGGGCAGGAAAGGCCCCGCTCGTCGATGATTTCGCTCATGTCTGCCTCCCTTTAGGCTTTCTTGCGCATGGTCAGGCCGATGAACAGGCACACGGCCAGGCCGATGAACACGGCGGCGACGCCGTGGGGGCCGACGCCCGCAGGCGAGCTGGCCAGGCCGAAGTTGTGGGCGAAGCCCGCGCCGACGATCATGCCGAAGACGAAGACGGCGGCGTCGCCGTCACCCTCGCCCGCCATGAACAGCTGGCGGCCCGGGCAGCCGCCCGCCAGGGCGAAGCACAGGCCCGCCAGGACCATGCCCATGAAGTTCCACAACCCCTGGGTGTGGGCCACGGGCTGGCCCTCGAAGCCGGGGTGGAACTGGTTCAGGGCCAGGTTGACCACGAAGGCGGCGGCCAGCAGGGCGAGCACGCCCGAGAGCAGGTGGACCTGTTTGAACAGGATCAGGTCGCGGAACGCGCCCATGGTGCAGAACCGGCTGCGCTGGGCGATGACGCCCACGAGCAGGCCGATGCCCAGGGAGATCAGCAGCGGGGCGTGCATGGCGCCCGGGCCTTTGGCGCTGTAGAACAGCACGCCGGACTGGGCCTCGCCCTCGATCTGCGGGTAGATCAGCATCAGCACCAGGAACCCGACCATGACCAGGGGCATGATCAGACCCACGGACGCATAGGTCTTCTGGCTGCGGCCCAGGTTGTAGCCCTGCTTGAAGAACGCGGTGCCGATGCCGATGCCGACGATCAGGCCCGCGATGCCGAGCAGGGAGTTCATGTCGCCGCCCGCAAGGCGCAGGATGGCGCGCCACGGGCAGCCCAGGAAGACCAGGGCTCCGATCATGGCGAACGCGCCGAGAATGAAGCGGACGATGGGCGCGGACCCGGCGCGCGGCCGGAAGTCCTTGCCGAAGAGCGCGGCGCCCAGCGCACCGAGCACGAAGCCGATGATCTCGGGCCGCATGTACTGGACCACGCCTGCGCGATGCAGCCCCACGGCCCCTGCAATGTCGCGCTCGAAGCAGGCCACGCAGATGCCCATGTTCCCGGGATTTCCCAGGTACTGGAGCAGCGCGGCCAGACCGCCGATCACCAGACCGACGAAAATGATGCCGGTTCGGGTGGCGAAAAAGTTGTTCATGCCTCCTCCTTCCTGCTTGCACGTTACGGAATACCCCCCATTCCAGATCACCGCCCGGCAGCCTCCCTCTGGCGCGCCGGACGAATACCGCTTAACACATCTATGCAAGATATAGAAGAGGTCTATGCGTTGTCGCGCAAATGCGACTTCACCCCGGCTTGGCACCGGTCCGCCCGGGCCGGGCAAGGGGCGTGCGCGTCCGCCCGGCCTTGACACGACCCGGCAATGTCCTACAAGGAAGTCTCCATGCACAATCTCATCGAGCTGACCAAGACCGACCTCGAAGCCTTCGTGGCCGAGGACCTGCGCGAGCCGCGCTACCGGGCCGAACAGATCTGGCAATGGCTGTGGCAGAAAAGGGTCCGCGCCGTGGAGGAAATGACCAATCTCTCGCGCCCCCTGCGCGAGAAGCTGGCCTCGCTTGCGTCCATCGCCTGGCCCGAGATCGCCCGCGTGGACGCCAGCTCGGACGGCACGCTCAAGTTCCTGCTGCGCCTGTCCGACGGCAAGCTGATCGAGACCGTGCTCATCCCGATGCAGGACCGCTACTCCCAGTGCCTTTCCACCCAGGTGGGCTGCGCCATGGGCTGCACCTTCTGCAATACCGGCAAACTCGGGTTCGAGCGCAACCTGACCTACGGCGAGATCATGGGCCAGATCCTGGTCGGGCGGCAGTACCTGGAGGACCAGGGGCTTTCGCCGCTCAAGAACCTCGTCTTCATGGGCATGGGCGAGCCGCTGCTCAACCTCGACACCCTGATCAAAGTCCTGACCGACCTGCCGTGCGAGCGCGGCCTGTCGCTCTCCTGGCGGCGGTCCATGGTCTCCACGGTGGGCTTCCCGGACAAGCTCAAGGTGTTGGGCGACCTGGAGATCGCCCTGCCCGCCATCTCGCTGCACGCGCCGACCCAGGAGCTGCGCGCCCGGATCATGCCAAAGGCGGCCAAGGTCCACCTGGACGACCTGATGCGCGCCGTCAACGCCTACCCCATGCGCCCGCGCGAGCGGATCACCTTCGAGTACCTGCTGCTCAAAGACGTCAACGACTCCCCGGCACACGCGGACCAACTGGCCCGGCTTATCGACCGCAAGCGGGGCAAGATCAACCTCATCGCCTACAACGCCACCGAGGGCATGCCCTACGACGCCCCGGACCGGGAGCGGGTGGAGGCCTTCGAAAAGCGGCTGTGGGACCACGGCCTGACCGCCTTCATCCGCCGCTCCATGGGCGCGGACATCAAGGCCGCCTGCGGCCAGCTCAAGGCCGACGAAGAGCGACGGAGCGA
>JAZHDH010000281.1:0-8435 GCA_036584335.1 Pseudodesulfovibrio sp.
CCGTACTTGAGGCCGCGCAGGCCGCCCGCGTTCTCGGCCACGTTGCCGCCCAGGGTGGACACCGCCTGGGAGCCCGGATCGGGCGGATAGAACAGGCCCCTCTTGGCCACCTCGGCAGCGAACTTGGCCGTGACCACGCCGGGTTCGACCACGGCGTACATGTCCGGCTCGTTGATCTCCAGGATGCGGTTCAGACCGTTGGTCAGCAGGACCACGCCGCCGGGATGGGGGATGGTGCCCCCGGAAAGATTGGTGCCCGCGCCGCGCACGGTCAGCGGCAGGCCGTTGTCGTTGCAAAGCTTCACGGTGCGGCCCAGGGCCTCGCTGTTCTCGGGGCGAACCACCAGGGCGGGCATCACCGAGTCGAGTACGGCGGCGTCGTAGGAATAGGCATGGCGGTCGGTCTCGCCGGTCATGACGTTCTGCGCGCCGACTATGGCCTCGAAATCCTTGATGAGCTTTTCAGCACCCATATCCATAAGCTCCTTGCAATGCGTTGTCGTGCAGGGAGGGGGGAGGAATCCCCCCTCCCCTCATATTCATTCCGTAGAGTCCAGCCTACACTACTTGAGGACGGTACCCCAGCCCATATTCACCAGGATGGTCCCGATGATAGCGGCCATGATCAGATAGTAGGTGAGCGGAATCAGGGTCTTGCGAATGATCTCGCCTTCGCGGTCCATCAGGCCCACCACGGCGGCGGCGGCCACGACGTTGTGCACCGTGATCATGTTGCCCGCAGCGCCGCCCACGGCCTGGAGGGCCACGACGATGGACTGGGGCACGTCGATCTGGGACGCGACGCCGAACTGGAACAGGGAGAACATCATGTTCGACACGGTGTTGGAGCCCGCAATGAACGCGCCCATGGCGCCGATGACGGCGGCGAAGCCGGTCCACACGGAACCGGCGAGCTGCGCCACGCCGTTGGCCAGCTCCAAGGGCATGGAGGCCAGGCCCGAGGTGTTGAACTTCTCACCGGAGTTGATGAACACGCGGACCATCGGGATGGCGAAACCCAGGGCGAAGGACGCCTGCAGGGTGGTCTTGCCCGCCTGGGAGATGGCGCCGGTCAGCTGCTCCACCTTCATCTTCTGGATGAAGAAGGCGCAGCCGACGGCCAGGGCGAAGATGAAGCCCGGCACGTACAGCGGGTTGATGGTGTAGCCGATGCCGGTGCCGAACAGGTCGGTGATGGGAATGGCCACGGAGTTCAGGGCGGCCTTGATCCAGCCCACCTTGCGGGACAGGACCAGGAACAGGCCGACCAGGACGTAGGGAGACCAGGCGCGGATCAGGGTCATGTGCTCGGGAGCTTTGGCGAACTTGGGCTCCCAGGTGCCCATCCAGTGCTTGGGCCAGTTCTCGCGGGCGTCGAAGTCCCAGGGGGTCTTGGGGGTCAGGAACTTGTACTTGGCGGCCAGGGTGACGATGGCCAGGCCGAGCAGGCCGCCGACCAGGGACGGGAACTCGGGGCCGAGGAACCAGGCGACCAGGAAGTAGGGAACCGTGAAGGCCAGTCCGGCGAAGATGCCGAAGGGCAGGGCCTCGAGGCCCTTGGCCACGGACTTCTCCTTGCCGAAGAAGCGGGTCAGGATGACGGCCAGGAAGGTCGGGATCATGATGCCGATGATGCCGTGCAGCAGGGCGGCGGTGGCGCCGATCTCATAGATGTAATCCATGAAGGCGATGCCGTTTTTGCCCAGCAGGTCGTGCACCAGCGGGTTGTCCAGGCCGGTCTTGACGCCGAGCAGGATCGGGGTGCCGACCGCGCCGAAGGTGACCGGGGTGGACTGGATGATCAGCGCCACGGTAACGGCGGCCATGGCCGGGAAGCCCAGAGCCATGAGCAGCGGCGCACACACGGCTGCCGGGGTGCCGAAACCGGCGGCGCCCTCGATGAAGGCGCCGAAGCACCAGGCGATGATCATGGCCTGGATGCGCCGGTCCGGGGTGATGTCCATGAACCCGGCGCGAATGGCGGCGATGGCCCCGCTGTTGGTCAGCGCATTGAGCATGAGCAGCGCGCCGAAGACGATCCACAGGATGGCGATGCAGATGGCCACGCCCTGGATGATCGAGGCGGCGATGATCGTGCCCGAGACCTTCCAGACGAAATAGGCCAGGATCGTGGCCACGATCAGGGCGAGCGGCATGGCCTTTTTGGCGGGCCAGCGCAGGATAACCAGGAAAAAGAACACCGTCAGAATCGGTGCGACAGCCAATAACGAGTACATGGTTCGAAACCTCCTTGCCCGTGGAGCCGAAGGGGCTCCACCACTGTTGGACCGCGACACGGACGGGACCAGGCAGGGCCTCCGCAACTCCCCCGCCCGCGCCAAACCCATTGCCCCCTGCCCCGGCCGCCGCGCTCGAAGAGCGACCGGCGCGCCGCCTGGGCAGGCACTGCGAATCCCTGGAACGGTCCGGGGCCTGTCTCCGCATGCAAACGCTGCGGCGACGACGGCCAACGAATGGAAGAACGGTGCGGAGCCCCCTCACCGGGACCGGCTCCACCGGCGGATGGCGGCGTTTCCGTCCGTCATCCCACCCCGGTTGCGCCGACGCTTTCCTCACGGGCCGGGATTCGAACCCCCGGGCGCATCCGGTGCGGCAGGCACGGATGCGCGCGGGAATCGCCTCCCTAACTCAACAACCGTGCCAATCGCGCATGTTACAAAATTGCGTCGTAAAACTTGGGGGTTGCGAAAACGCAGGGCGGCCCGGACCCGGTCGGCGCCGGACGCCGCCAGTCCTGCAAACCGGACGGGACGCCGCCGTCATCGCGATACTTATCCTGCATATTCAATGCATTGAAAGAAAAACGGGCTCGTCCGGGCGTCGAAAGAAAAACGGACACCCGTCCGTTTTTTCGGACTACAACTTCGGACCGAAATAATTCCGCATGAACAAAGGCTTGGCCGGGAATTTCAGCGCTGAAACGGGAGGGCGGAGCCGGGAAAAAGGAAAGGCCCCCCCGTTGCCGGGAGGGCCTTGCAGGCGTATTCGGGAAGCCTCAACTACTTGATGGCGTCCTTCAGAACCTTGCCGGGCTTGAACTGGGCGACCTTGCAGGCCGGGATCTTGATCTCGGCACCGGTGCGGGGGTTACGGCCGGTGCGAGCCTTGCGGGCGCTCACGCTGAACGTGCCGAAACCGGTCAGGGTCAGCTTGTTGCCGGCGGCCAGTTCTTCCTTGATGATATCCAGGATGGCATTCATGGAAGCCTCGGCCTGGGCCTTGGAAGTGCCGTTCTTCTCGGCGATTTTGGCCACGAGTTCTGCTTTGGTCATGTGTGTTTCTCCTATGGTTGTATAAACGATCAACGTCCCTAAGAACACGAAAAGTATTCCCCTGCATACACACTTGGCAAATCGAAAGGAAGCCCAAAATGAGCCTCCCCCCCAAAAAAATGGCGATTACCAGGAATCTCCCGGGTCGGATGAAAGCAATGCGTACGCCCTTTTCCCCGCTCCCTCCCGCCGGGGATACTCCGGTCGCCTCCCTTACAGGGAAAGCCCGTATCGCTTGAGCAATGAATAGAAGTGGGACCGTGACAAGCCAGAAACATCAAGTATCCTGGATAGATCGGTGCCATTCTGGCGCACCAGTTCGCTCAGGTAGACCTGTTCGGCCACCCCCTTGAACTCGCGCAGGGTCGGCAACTGGCGGTCGAAAATGTCCTCGAAAATCTCCTGTCCTATTTTTCGGACACCGTGGGGTTCCCCGGCCCCTGCTTCCCTTCCCGCCAGTTCTTCGCCGGTCATGCGCCGGATCTGGGCCTTGGCCACCTGGATGCGCAAAGTGCGCGGCAGGTGCATGCCGAACAGGGTCTTCTCGTCCCCGGCCGTGACCACGGCCCGCTCCAGGATGTTGAAGAGTTCCCGCACGTTGCCCGGCCAGGAGTAGCCTTCAAGCATGGCCGAAAAGTCCGAGCCGAACTCCTTCTCCTCCATGCCGTACCGCTCGCAGATCTGGTGCACCCGGAACCGGGCCAGAGCGTGGATGTCCTCGGGCCGGTCCTTGAGCGGCGGCAGATGGATGCGCATGGTCTTGATCCGGAACAGGAGGTCCGAACGGAACTCGCCCTTCTCCACCATCTCGTCCAGGTCGCGGTTGGTGGCGGCCACCAGCCGGAAATCACTGGTCTGCTCCTGGGTCCCCCCCACAGGCCGAAACCGCCGTTCCTGCAACACGCGCAGGAACGCCTTCTGGAGCGACAACGGCATCTCGCCCACCTCGTCCAGAAACAGGGTGCCGCCGTCAGCCAGCTTGACCAGGCCGATGCGGTCGGCGTCGGCCCCGGTGAAGGCCCCCTTGCGATGCCCGAACAGGGTCGATTCCACCAGGGTTTCGGTCAGCCCGGCGCAGTCCACGACCACGAAACGGCCCTCGCGACGCGCGGAGTTGGCATGGATGGAAGAGGCGAACAACTCCTTGCCCGTGCCCGTGGCCCCGGTGATGAGCACGTTGGAATCCGAGCGCGCGGCCTGGGCCATGAGCCGACAACTCGCCTTGATCGACGGGCTGACGCCCACCACCTCGGCGAACTCCGCAGGCTCGGACCGCGCCTTGCCCGCCTTTTCCTCGCGGTACTTCAGCGCGCGGCCCAGGGTCAGGGATATCTCGCCCACGCCCGACGGCTTGAGCAGGTAGTCCCAGACCCCGCCCTTGATCGCCAGTTCGGCCCCGTCGGGGTCGCCGCGCCCGGTGAGGATGACCACCTCGGGCGGCTCCGGCAGGGCCATCAGGTCGGGCAGGATGTCCAGGCCGTTCCCGTCGGGCAGGCGGACATCCAGGAAGACCACGTCGTAGGCCGTGGTCCGGGCCATGCGCAGCCCCTTCTCCAGGGTGTGGGCGTGCGCCCCCTCGTGGGAGAGCCGCGCCACCAGGGACTCCATGGTTTCGCAAATCTCGAAATCGTCGTCTATGATCAGTACCCGAGCCACCGCACCCCCCTTCGGCTAAGCCGGACCCAGCACGCCGGCCATGGCGTTCGACAGGTCGTCCTTGTCATAGGGCTTGATAACCACACGGCGGATATTGGGCAAGTGGGATGCGGCCACAACGGCGTCCTCGCGGCCCGAAACCAGGATCACGGGCAGGTCGGGCGCGACTTCGGCCAGCCTGCGGGCGAGCTGAATGCCGCTCATGCCGGGCATGTCGTAGTCGGTGATGACCAGGTCGAACCGGTGCGGGTCCTCGGCCACCATGGCCGCAGCCGCCGCCGGGTCAAGCACGCCCTCCACGGAAAAGCCCATGGTCTGCAACAGCCGGGGCGTGGTGTCGAGCTGGTCCTGGTCGTCCTCCACAAACAGGATGCGCGCCCAGCCCGAGGCAACGCCCGTGCGCACGCTGTCCGACTCCTCACGATCCTCCCCGGCCCGAGGCAGATAGACCTCGAACACGGTGCCGCCCCCGTCGCGCGAACGGACCTGCACCCCGCCGCGATGGCTGTGGACAATGCCGTGCACCACAGCCAGCCCCAGGCCGGTGCCCTCGGTCTTGTCCTTGGTCGAAAAAAACGGATCGAAAATCTTGTCCAGTATTTCCGGAGGGATTCCAGGGCCGTTGTCCTCCACGGTCATGCGCACGTACTCTCCTTCGGACACGCCGATGCGCCGCGCCTCCTCCTCGCCCAGCACCATGCGCTCCACCCGGGCCTCGATGACCCCGCCGGTCTCGCGCAGGGCATGGTAGGCGTTGGTGCACAGGTTCATGACCACCTGGTGCAACTGGGTCGGGTCGGCCAGCACGCAACCCAGCCCGCCCTCCATGTTCGACCGGACCTCGATGGAGGACGGCATGGACGCCTCCACCAGCCCCAGGACCTCGGCCACCACCGCGCCCACGTCCGTGGACCGGAACCCCTCGGTGGAAGGACGGCTGAAGGCCAGTATCTGGTTGACCACGCGGCCGCCGCGCCGGGCCGCCTTGAGCACGCGCTCCAGGTCCCGCCGGGTGACGCTGCCCTCGGCCAGATCGCCCACGGCCAGTTCGGTCGAGTTGATGATCGATGTCAGGATGTTATTGAAGTCATGAGCGATGCCGCCAGCCAGGGTGCCGATGGCCTCCAGCTTCTGCGACTGGAGCAACTGCGTCTCCAGGTCCAGCTCCTTGGTAATGTTTTCCGCAGTGCTGAGCACGCCTACGATATGGCCGGACCGGTCGCGGATCGCCACCTTGTTCACTTCGAGCCAGGCCTGGGCTCCCCCGGCGTCCAGGAGCTTGCGCCGCACCTTGCGGTAGGCGTCGCGGCGCAGGATGACCGCTTCGTCGGCGCTGGTGGCCCACTGGGCGTAGCCCGAGTCGCTGACGATGTCGCCGGTGCACCGCCCCACTGCGGACTGGCCGTCGGCCATCCCGAAAAACTCGGCAAAGGCGCGGTTGACGCCGAGATAGCGCCCCCCCGCATCCTTCCACGACACCAACTGCGGAATGGCGTCCATCAGCGTCTCCTGGAAGGCGAGCTGGTCCTTGATCTTGCGTTCCACCTTGCGCCGCTCGATCATGGCCAGAATCAGGAAGACGACGATGACGCACAGCAGGCAGAAGCTGACCATGATCGTCCAGAAGAGTTCCTTGGGCAACTCGTAGAACGCCTGGGGCAGATTGATGATCCGGCTGCCTCCGGGCAGTTGCGACTGATCGATGCCCACCCGTTGCAGCACCTCGTAATCGAAGACGTATTCACCGAACGGCGCGTAGTGGATGGGGATGGACCCGATGGATTCGCCGCCCAGCACGCGCAGGGCCATGGACGCGGCCAGTTGCCCGTGCTTGAAGCCGGAGATGAGCCAGCCGCCCACCGCGCCGTGGCCGAGCAGGAATTCCCACGCCGTGTAGATGGGCACACGCGAGTGGGCGTAGATGGCCTCCATCAACTCCACGGAAGTGAACGTGCGGCCGCCGACGGTCTGGTAAATGGGAATGAAGAAGAGCAGGGTGTCGGGCGGCAGCATCTTGACCCGGTCCAGCATCTCGGCCATGGACAGCCTCGACCAGTATTCCACCCGCAGCCGGTCGGCATAGCGGGGCATGGCGTCCTCGACCTGTTTGCGGATGGCCACGCCGGTGGTCGATTCGTCGCTGACGACGACCACCCGCCGGGTGTGGGAATGCAGTTGGAGGGCCACGTCCATGGTCCGGTCCAGGGCGAAGTTCTCCACGACGCCCGTGACGTTGCCCAACGCTTCAAGCACGCCCGGCTTGATATCGTTCACTCCGCAAAAGACCAGCGGGACGCCGGGGAACAACTCGTCGCGATAATGGGAAGCGAAGGTGAAGGCGTTGTTGTCCGAAACCATGACCATGTCGAACCGCTCGTTGGCGAACTTTTCGCGGTAGAGCCGAAGCAGCATGCCGGTGACATGGTCGTAGTGGTACTTCTTGGCGTCCATGTACTCGATCTGCAGATCGATGACGTAGCCGCTCTTGTTCAGGACCGAGCGCATCCCCTCCAGGATGGAGTCCGACCACTCGTAGCCCTGGTGATACGAATTGAGATACAGGATGTGCTTCTTGGGCTGATCGGCAAGACCCCGCCCCGGCAGCAGGGCGACGGCGAGACAGAGAAGTATGGCTGCAAGGATCGATCGGAACATGAATCCCCCGGTGGTTCGGCAAAAGTGCCGTCCGGGCCGGTTTCCGTCAACGGAAAAGTCCACGCGTTCATTCCCGGACGCTCGTTCTGTACAACCGCCCCGGCTTGATGCTATCCTGTGAACGAACCTTTCAACAGGCAGGTAACCCAATGAAAAAAATCTCCATCACTTTCTTGCTCCTGTGCTTCCTGACCGCCGGGTACGGCTGCGCCAATCACGCCCAGCAGGGCGCCACCGTCGGCGGCCTGGCCGGCGCCACCATCGGCGCCCTGACCTTCAAGGACAAGCTCCTCGGCGCCGCCGTGGGCGCAGGCGTCGGCGTGCTCATGGGCTACATCGTGGGCAATGAATGGGACAAGCACGACGAGGCCAAGGTCCAGGCCGCCCTGGAACACAACAAAACCGGCCAGGCCACCAGCTGGACCAACCCCGACACCGGGAGCAAGTACACGGCCACGCCCGACCATCCGTACATGGAAGACAACAAGGTCTACCGCGACGTGGTCATCAAGGACGCGGACGGCCACACCGTCATGGCCAAGGCCTGGCGCGACGACAAAGGCGTCTGGCACCTGAAGCAGTAGGGACGGGCATTCGCTTCGTTGCTGCGAAAAGACCGAAGCCTCGCGTATTGGGATACGCTTCGGCTCCGGTCTTTTCTTGCGCCTCGCGACTGCCCGCCCCTCCTGCTTCAGGCCCCCGCGCAGGCATGCGCGGAGGGGGAGGAAGGGAGGAAGAAAAGAAAAGAGGAAGGGAGAAAGGCGGAAAAATCGGCTAAGACCGAAGCCTCGCGTATTGGGATACGCTTCGGCTCCGGTCTTTTCTTGCGCC
>JAZHDH010000281.1:8535-13459 GCA_036584335.1 Pseudodesulfovibrio sp.
CGCGACTGCCCGCCCCTCCTGCTTCAGGCCCCCGCGCAGGCATGCGCGGAGGGGGGAGGGAGGGAGGAAGAAAAGAAAAGAGGAAGGGAGAAAGGCGAAATGAATCGGCAAAGACCGAAGCGTTCCCCCTGTACGCGAGGATTTGGCCTTTTTGCGGCAACGCGGCAGATCGCCGTTTTTCAACAGTCTGCTAACTGATGATGTAGCAGGTGGGGAAGGCCCGCTTGAGGCGCTGCTGGACCTGCTCGGCCTTGTCGCGGCTGGCGAACCTGCCCGCGACCACGATGTGCAGGGTCAGGCCGTCGCGGTCCTCGACCAGGATCGAGGCGTCCCTGTAGCCCTCGTTGACGAGATGGGTGCGGGCGCGCTCGGCATTGGCGCGCACGGAGAAGGCCCCGACGCGGACCTGGTAGTACGTTACGGACTGGCTTGTCCCGGCCTTGGCGGTCGCGGTCGCCGGGGTCGTAGTCGAGCCCATGGCCGCGATGCGAACCTTGGCCACGCCCGTGTCGACCATGCCCAGCTCCCGGGCCGCGCCGTAGGACAGGTCGAGAATGCGCCCGGTGACGAAGGGGCCGCGATCATTGACGACCAGGACCACGCTGCGGTTGTTGGAAAGATGGGTGACCCGCACCCGCGTGCCCAGAGGCAGGGTCTTGTGCGCCGCCGAAAGGCCGTACATGTCGTAGATCTGGCCGTTGGCCGTCTTCTTGCCGTGAAAATCGTCGCCGTACCAGGAGGCCATGCCCACCTCGTCGTACCCTTCGGCCGTCTGCAACGGATAATAGGTCCGGCCCAGCACCGTGTAGGGCCGGGTCTTGGCGTCCGTGGTCACCTCGGGCGCGGGCGACGTCCGGCCTTCGGGCGTGGAATAGACATGCGACCGGAACGGATTCATGGACCCGCAACCGGCCAGGGACAGAACCGCCAGCCCGGCCAGCAGCAGGGTGAGTAGGCGCATGACGCTCCTCGGTTTGCTGAAAACGGTTACGACAATCTATAAAAAGCCTAGTGAAAGTCACGAAAAAAGGCAAGGGAAAGCGCGGCGCCTCCGGCCGCTTGCCCATTTCCTTCCGGGCTGCGCCGTGCTATAGGGGCCGTCGAGGAGACCAGCCGTGCACACCATTCGCAATGCAGCAATTTTGTTCGTGATCCTGCTGGCGGCCGCTTTGGCCGCCCCGCTCTCCCCGGCCCCGGCCAGGGCGGCGGAAACCGTCACCCTGACCACCGCCCCCGAAGGCTGGGAGCCGTTCATCATCGCCGCGCCGCGCCAGGCGGGCCGGGACGGCATTCTGGTGGAGGTCTTCCGCGAAATCGCGAAAAAGCTCGGCCATGACTTTCGCCGGGTCTCCAATCCCGACAAGCAGGGGCTGATGATGGTGCGCCAGGGCCGCCTGGACGCCGCGCCCAAGGCCAGGGAATGGGTCTCGGGACCGGAACGCTACCTGTGGACCGACGGGGTGGTCACGTCCTCGGACACCGTCCTCTCCCGCAACGCCGCCCCGGTGCCCTTCCAGGCTCCGGCCGACCTCAAGGGGAGGACCGTGGGCATCATCGAAGGGTTCAAGTACCCCAAGCTGGCCGCCTTCATCGACAACGGCGCGATCAAGGCCGTGCGCGCCGCCGGCGTTGCGGATCTGCTGTCCCTGCTCATGCACGGCAAGATAGATTGCGCCGTGGTCAACGGTCCGGCGGCCAAGTGGGCGATCAGGAACCGGGGCGACATCAACTCCGATGACCTGGTCTTCAGCCGGACGCCGCTGGACAGCGCGCCCCTGAGATTCGCCTTCACCGGCGGCGACAAATGGAAGCCGTTCATCGCCCGGTTCAACGCCGAACTGGCGGAGATGAAGAAGAACGGACGGCTGTCCGCGATCCTCAGCCGCTACCAATAGATCATTTGCGACAGACGTACCGGGGCCGGACCATGTTCTCCGGCTTGAGGATGTCGTCCAGCTCCTCCTGGGTCAGGTACCCCTTCTCCAGAACGATGGCGTAGACCGATCCGCCCGTCCTGAGGGCCTCCTTGGCGATCTCGGCGGCCCGGTCATAGCCGATGTAGGGATTCAGCGCCGTGACCAGGCCGATGGAATGCTCCACCATTTCCCGGCACCGGTCGCGATTGGCCGTGATCCCGGAAACGCACTTGTCGGCCAGGGTCAGGCAGCCGCGCCGCAGCATGTTCAGGGACTGGAAGAGGGAATAGGCCACCACCGGCTCCATGACGTTGAGCTCCAACTGCCCGGCCTCGCTGGCCATGGACACGGTCACGTCGTGGCCGATGACCGCGAAGGCCACCTGGTTGACCACCTCGGGAATGACCGGGTTGACCTTGCCCGGCATGATCGACGAGCCCGGCTGCATGGGCGGCAGGTTGATCTCGTTCAAGCCGCAGCGCGGGCCGCTGGAGAGCAGCCGCAGGTCGTTGCAGATCTTGGAGAGCTTGACGGCCACGCGCTTGAGCACGCCCGAGAGCTGGACATAGACCCCGGTGTCCTGGGTCGCCTCCACCAGGTCGGGCGAGGACTTGAGGTTCAGGGTGGTGTGCTTGACCAGCTTCTCGGTCACGGTGCGCGTGTAGTCCGGGTGGCAGTTCAGGCCGGTGCCGATGGCCGTGGCCCCCATGTTGATTTCGTAGACCAGGTCCTCGGCCTCGTCCACGCGCTGGATGTCCTCCCCGATGGTCACGGACCAGGCCGTGAACTCCTGGCCCAGCGTCATGGGCACGGCGTCCTGCAGCTGGGTGCGGCCCATCTTGAGCACGTCGGCGAACTCCTCCCCCTTTCTGGCGAAGGCCTTGCGCAGATGGCCCATGGCCTCCATCAACTCGCGCAGCTCCAGGATCAGGGCGATGCGCAGGGCGGACGGGTACACGTCGTTGGTGGACTGGGACATGTTCACGTCGTTGAGGGGGTGCAAGAACTCGTACTCCCCCTTCCGGCGGCCCAGTATCTCCAGGGCGCGGTTGCAGATGACCTCGTTGGCGTTCATGTTCGCCGAGGTGCCCGCCCCGCCCTGGATGACGTCGACCACGAACTGGTCGTGCAGCTGCCCGGCCAGCAGGTCCTCGCAGGCGCGGGCGATGGCCCGGCTCTTCTCCTCGTCGAGCAGCCCCAGGGAGGCGTTGGCCTCGGCTGCGGCCAGCTTGACGTAGGCCAGGGCATTGATCATGCGCGGGTAGTGGGCCATGGTGATGCCCGTGATGTGGAAGTTGTCCATGGCCCGCTGGGTCTGGACGCCGAAATAGGCCTCCGCCGGGACCCGGACCTCCCCCAGGCTGTCTCGCTCAATGCGGTATTCGGCCATGGCTACTCCGCGAAATTGTAGGAATGGTGCGACCAGTACTCCACGTCCGGACGGAGCTTGAGCAGACCCGTTTCCTGGCCCAGCTCCACCACCAGCACCACGACGAAGAAGGCGACCACGGCCCAGCCCAGGAACCGCTTGAGCGAGCCCCGCTCACCCTGCTTGATGAGCATGACGCCCGGCAGGATGCCGAACAGCGTGCCGATGCCCAGGCCGCCGACCACGTTCAGGGCGGTCAGAAAGCCGTCGGGATAGAGGACGCCCACCAGCAGCGGCGGCATGAACGCCAGCAGCCACACGGCGAGACGGCTGCGCAGCTTGTCGCCGGCCACGTCGCGGATGAAGCTCATCAGCCCGGCACCCGTGCCCATGTAGGAGGTGGACATGGCCACCACCGAAAAAGCGATGGACACGTTGACGAACAGCGGCGAGTGGATGAGCTTGTTCAGGGGCACGGTGGCGGGCTGCCCGGCGTTGAACGCGTGGATGATGTCCACGCCGGAGGCCGACTCCACGGGCAGGACCAGGAGCGCGGCCACGGTCCAGCTCAGGGTCATGACGAAACCGATGCCCGAGCCGAGCCACATGGCCTGGTTGATGGCCTTGCGGTCGTTGTCCAGGGCGTGGCACAGGATGGGCACCACGTTGTGGAAATTGAAGGCGACCACCAGGATGGGCAGGCCGGAGGTGAAGAAGGCCATGTCCGAAGCCTTGATGTCCACGCCCTCGAAGTGCGGGACGACCAGCACCAGCAGCATGGCGAAAAGCACCCACATGGCAACCATGAGCGCTGCGTTGCCCCGGCGCAGCACCGCGTCGCCCAGGGAGGTCAACAGCGTGATGATGCAGAAATAGATGACCAGCACGCCCCACTCCGGCAGCGGGATATGGTAGGATTCAACCGCTACGGTGGACACGCCGGCCAGGTAGGCCGTGAGCAGCCCGTAGAGGATGAGCAGGTTGGCGGCCACGCTGAACCACTTGCCCGCCTTGCCGAGCACGGCCTCGAAGAGCGAGGGCATGTCGGCGTTCTCGTTCTCGGTCAGGAACGGCTGGCGCGAGATGATCAGCCCGGTGCAGGTCATGACGAACCAGACGGCCACGGCGCCGAGCAGCGCCGGGATGAATCCGGACGGGCCGAGGTTGACGGGCAGGGCCAGGATGCCCGCCCCCACCATGTAGCCGGTGAGGACCAGGGCGGTGGAGACGATCTTGGCGCGGGGAGGCGAAGCGGACATGGCATACTCCGTTGATGAGGTGAGCGATCGTGTTCAGGTTGTCCCTCCCTAGCCTATATTTGCGCAAATTTGAATGGGGATTTGCCGTGTAACCCATTCTCCGCTTGCGTATCGTGCCGCTTTCGGCTACCCCGTGCCCTGCGCAGCCGCGCCCATTACCTTTTTTATGAGGCATGCCATGAGCAACAAAGTATTCAACGGGAAACTCCGCAATATTGCGATCATCGCCCACGTCGACCACGGCAAGACAACCCTGGTCGACGCCATGTTCAAGCAGTCCGGCCTGTTCCGGGAAGGACAGGAAGTCAACGAACGGATCATGGACTCCATGGACCTGGAGCGCGAGCGCGGCATCACCATCGCCGCCAAGAACTGCTCGG
>JAZHDH010000282.1:0-13397 GCA_036584335.1 Pseudodesulfovibrio sp.
CGCGGCCTGATGCTCGGCGTCGCCTACGCCGCCTCGATCGGCGGCGTGGCCACCATCATCGGCACCCCGCCGAACACCGTCATGGCGGGCATGGTCGAAAAGATGTTCGGCGTGCAGATCGGCTTCGGCCAGTGGATGCTCTTCGGCGTGCCCCTGTCGGCCGTCACCCTGGCCATCGCCTGGCTCCTGCTGACCAGGATACTGTTCCCCACGGGGAACATGGAGCTGGCGGGCGGCGCCAAGATCATCAATGACGAGGTCAAGAAGCTCGGACCCATGTCGAGCGAGGAGAAGAAGATCGTCATCGTAGGCTGCTTCATGGCCGCCTTCTGGCTGGCCCGAGGCTTCATGGCCCAGTCCGCCACCGTGCTCAGCATCATGCCCCAGTTCAAGTTCGTCGGCGATTCCACCATCGCCATCCTGGGCGCCCTGATCCTGTTCGCCATCCCGGTCGACTTCAAGCGGAGCAAGTTCCTGCTCGACTGGAAGACCGCAGTCAAAATCCCCTGGGACGTCATCCTGCTCTTCGGCGGCGGCCTGGCCATCGCCAACGGCTTCGCCCAGACCGGCCTGGCGGGCTACATCGCCAGCCAGCTCGGCGCGCTCGAAGGCGCCAGCATGGTCATCTTCGTCGGCGCGGTGGTCCTGATCACCATCTTCCTGACGGAAATCACCTCCAACACCGCCACCGCCACGCTGCTCGTGCCGATCATGGGCAGCGCGGCCATCGCCATGGGCGTGCATCCGTTCGCGACCATCGTGGCCGCCTGCGTGGCCGCCTCCTACGCCTTCATGCTCCCGGTCGCCACGCCGCCCAACGCCGTCGTCTTCGGCTCCGGCTGCGTGACCATCAAGCAGATGGCCAAGGCGGGCTTGTGGCTGAACATAATAGGCACCCTGCTCATCACGGCCTTCGTCGTCTACATCCTGCCCGCTCTCTGGGGCATCGATCTCAACGTCGTGCCCGAATGGGCGGTCATGCCCAAGTAGTGGCCCCACCCTGCGGGCGGCCCGGCCGCCCGCAGGGATCATCCAGCAACCTCCGGACCAATCAGAGCCGCTCATCAACCCTCGACGGCGAAGAGAAGCGATGCGTTCAAAGAAAAAACACCTGCCGGTCATCCTGGCGGCCGTCCTGTTCCTCGTGGTGGCCATCATAGGCTACAACCGCCCGGGCCAGACACAACCGATGCCCGTCCGAATCCTGTTTCAGAACAACGGCGGCAAGGTCCTTTTCTCCCACCTCGTCCACCACAGGGACTACCAGATCGAGTGCGCCCGGTGCCACCACGACAAGGCCGCACCCGCCACCCTGGGCTCGGACAAGGCCCTGTCCTGCGATTCCTGCCACCCCAACGAGTTCAACGCCGACTTCGTCAAGGGCCACATGGATTCCTTCCCGGACAAGAGCTACTGCGTGCGCTGCCACCACACCGAATTCAACGAGGTCATCTTCGATCACGAGGAACACAAGGGCTACGCCTCCGACTGCCACGACTGTCACCACGGCAAGGAGATCGAGCCCGAGCCCCAGAAGTGCTCCAACTGTCACAAGGAGGACAACTCCGGCGACCTGCTCTCCATGCGCCTGGCGGGCCACAAGAGCTGCGCCAACTGCCATGAGGACATGTTCGACAAAGGTCTTTCCAGCTGCAATTCCTGCCACATCCCGACGGACATGGCGGCGTACAACGGCGACTATTCCGCCTGCAACTCCTGCCACGAAGCCGAAGCCAGGGAGCTGGTCCTGCCGCGCATGAACGCCTTCCACGACCAGTGCATGTCCTGCCACGAAGCGATGGGCGCAGGCCCCTACGGCCCCGACAACTGCAAACAATGCCACATCAGCAGGTAAGCCGACCATGAATACTCCCACCAACGACCGCCACGCCCAGGCGGAAATGCCCCTGGGGAGGCACTGCGCCCTGGTCCAATGCGGCCAGAACGTCAAGCGCGGCGAGGTGATAGCCACGGCCAGCGTCCCGGGGCTGGGCAACATTCATGCCCCCTTTCCCGGCAGGATTCTCCACGTGGACCCATACCGCATCCGCATCGGCAGGGAAGCGGGCGAATCCGTCGACCCCGTGTCCATCGTCGGGCTGAACGGGCCTGACCTGCGGAACCGCCTGGCCGGGCTGGGCGCCGATCTCCCGGCGGACAGCGTCGTGGACACCCTGGTCATCAACGCGGTGGACGCCGAACCCTCCCTGGTCGGCCGCAAGCAGTTGCTGTCCGGCCACGCCGAAACCCTCCAGGCCGGGATCGAGGCGCTGATCCGCGCCTATCTCCCGGGCTCCACGATACTGGCGCTCCCCGCCGGTCCGCCCCACGGCCTGAAGGGCGTGGACGTCGCCATCGTCTCCGACCAGTACCCCGCCGGGCTGGACCCGCTGGTCGTCAAGGCGGCGACCGGCGAGGAATCCCCGGAACACACCATCGTCGTGGGCCTGGAAACCGTGCACCACGTGGGCCGGATCGTCGAGACCGGGCTCCCGGTCATGGAAACCATGGTCACGGTGGATGGCGCGGCCAGGGTCATCCCCCTGGGCACGTCCGTGGGTTCGCTCATCGAAAAGGACGCCCCCCTCAAGGACGGCGACCGCATCATCCTGGGCGGAGTCCTGCGCGGCGCAGCCGCCGCTTCCCCCGGACAGGGGGTTGACCGGACCACGCTCGCCGTCGCCGTTGTCGCCAACCCCGGCCCCGTGGCCGTGGACGCGCCCTGCGTCGGATGCGGCGAATGCGTCCGCCGCTGCCCGGCGCGCCTCGATCCGGCCATGATCACCGGCTATGCGGAATTCGGCATGTACGACAAGGCGGCCGCCGAGCACGTCGAAGCCTGCTTCGAGTGCGGCCTGTGCGGCTACTTCTGCATCGCCCGCCGTCCCATGCTCCAATACATCAGGCTCGCCAAGGCCGAACTGGCCCGGGCCGCAGCTCCTATCGGCGAGGAAAACTAACCGTGAAACCGCTCAATCCCTTTGCACTGACCGTTTCCGTCCCGCCCCACCGCCATTGCGGCGTGACCGTGCGGAGCCGGATGCTGAACATATTGCTGGCCATGCTGCCTGCGGCCGTCATGGCCGTGGTCACCTTCGGCATGCAGGCGGCGCAGGTCATGGCGCTTTCCATGGCCACGGCCGTGTTCGCCGAACTGCTTTGCGACCGCTTCACGGGCGGCGAATCGGGCATCGAAGACCTGCACGCCTTCACCGTGGGCCTGGCCTTCGCGTTCCTGCTGCCCCCCTCGGCCCCCTGGTGGCTGGTGGCCACGGGCAGCGCCGCCGCCGTCGTCATCGGCAAGCGCATTTTCGGCCCTCTGGGCGGCAGCCCGTTCTGCGCGCCCCTGGTGGGCTGGGCCATCTGCCGCGTCTCCTGGCCCGCCTTCATGGACATCGACGCCTCCATGCTGACCACGGACCTGACCTACCCCCTGGCCCAGCTCAAGAACTTCGGCCTCGCGGCGGTCCAGATCACGGACACCCGGGCGCTGTTCCTTGGCAAGCAGCTCGGCGGCCTGGGCGCGGTCCAGATCGCGGGCGTGATGCTGGGCGGCATGTTCCTGGTGCTGCGCAAGCACATCAGCTCCATCGTCCCCGTGGGCGTGATCGGCGGCGTGGCGGCCACGGCCGCCCTGTTCAACCTGATGGACCCTGCGGCCTATGCGCCCGCGAGCTTCCACCTGCTGACCGGGTCCGCGCTGTTCGGCGCATTTTTCCTGGCCACGGACGGGTCGTCGTCCCCCAACCGGCAGGTGCCGCTGCTCCTCTTCGGCCTGCTGGCCGGGGCGCTCATCGTCGTCATCCGCGTCTACGGCGTCTATCCCGACGGCACTCCCTTCGCCATCCTGCTGGCCAATCTGTTCACCCCGGCGCTGGAGCGCATCCGGCCCAAGCCGTTCGGCGTGAGGTAACCCATGAAAGAAATGATACGAATGATGGTTGTCCTGTCGCTTATCTGCGGCATTTCCGGCGTCACCCTGGCGGCTCTCAAGCAGACCACCGCCCCGATCATCGAGGAGCAGGTGCTGACCTATGTCCAGGCCCCGGCCATCGAGTCGGTGCTCGCCGGCCACGACAACAACCCGATCAAGGACCGGAAGAAATTCACCGTGAACGGCCGCACCGTGACCGTGTTCCCGGCCATCCGCGACGGCGGCCTCGAAGGCGTGGCCTTCGAGACCGCGGCCAAGGGATACGGCGGCAACATCGGCGTCATGGTCGGGTTCAACGTCAAGGACCACGTCCTGTCCGGCATCGGCATCACCACCATGAAGGAGACTCCGGGGCTGGGCGCGCGCGTGGCGGACCACGGCTACACCACCCAGTTTCGCGGCCATGGCATCGACACCCTGAAGCTCAAGAAGGACGGCGGCGACATCGACGCCGTGGCCGGAGCGACCATCTCCTCCTCGGGCACGGTGACCGCCGTGCAGGAAGCCATCGTCATCTTCAACACCCTGAAAAGCCAACTCGCGGGCGGCTGGTCCTGATCCGCCGCGCCGCATGGAGCCGATAATGAGTAAACTGTGGAAGGAATTTTCCAAGGGCCTGTGGAAGGACCTGCCCCCGTTCAAGCTCGTGCTCGGGCTGTGCCCGGTCCTGGCGGTGACCCGATCCGCCGACAACGGCCTGGGGATGGGCCTGGCTGTCATATTCGTCCTGGCCCTTTCCAACCTGGTGGTCTCCCTGCTCAGGAAGATCATCCCGGCCAAGGTCCGCATCGCCTGCTTCATCGTGGTCGCCGCCTCCCTGGTGGTGGCGGTGGAACTGCTGATGCAGGCGTACGCCTACCCGCTCTACCAGCAGCTCGGCATTTTCGTTCCGCTGATCGTGGTCAACTGCATCATCCTGGGCCGGGCCGAGGCCTTCGCCTCCAAGAACGGCCCCGTCCTCTCCATGGCCGACGGCCTGGGCATGGGCATGGGCTACGCCCTGTCCCTGACCTTCCTCGGCGGCCTGCGGGAGCTGCTGGGCACGGGCAACCTCTTCGGCGCAAGCGTGGCCTGGAGCGGGTTCAAACCCCTGGGCATCATGGTCGAGGCGCCCGGCGCGTTCATCAGCCTGGGCATCCTCCTGGCCCTGATGACCTTCGTCGAAAACGCCCGGCGCAAGCGCAAGGGCCTGGCCGCCGTAGAGTGCCCCACACACGACTGCGGCTCCTGCGGCGGCTGCGGTCACGCAGCCAAAAGCTAATCCGGAAAGGAACCGATCATGCAGGAATACTTCGTTCTCTTCATCGGCGCGATGTTCGTGAACAACATCGTGCTCGCCCAGTACCTGGGCAACTGCCCGTTCATCGGCACGTCCAAGGAGACGTCCGTGGCGGTGGGCATGGGCGGCGCGGTGGTTTTCGTGGCCGTCATGGCCACCGCCATCACCTGGCTGGTGCAGCGGCACGTGCTCGAACCCTTCGGCATCGGCTACCTGCAAACCCTGGCCTTCATCCTGGTCATCGCCGCACTGGTCCAGTTCGTGGAGATGTTCCTCAAGAAGATGGTCCCGCCCCTGTACAAGTCGCTGGGCATCTTCCTGCCGCTCATCACCACCAACTGCGCGGTGATGGGCATCGCGCTCATCTGCCAGCGCGAGGAATTCGGCCTGCTGCGGTCGGTCATGTTCTCCCTGGCCTCGGGCCTGGGCTTCATGCTCGCCCTGGTCCTGCTGGCCGGGGTCCGCGAACGGCTTTCCGTCCGGCGGCTGCCCACCGCCATGCGCGGCACGCCCATCGGCCTGATCATGGCCGGGCTCATGTCCCTGGCCTTCTTCGCCTTCAAGGGCATGATCTGAGGACGCGGCCGCACCGGCCACGGCAAACCGGCCGCCGAAAGACCGGCGGCGACAATACCATACGAATACGGGGAACCATGATGATAGTGATATCGGGACTGACACTGTTCGGCATAGGCCTGGGCGCGGCGGCCATTCTGGGCGTCGCCTCCAAGCTGCTGTACGTCAAGGAAGACCCCCGCATCGCGCAGATCGAGAACTACCTGCCCGGCGCCAACTGCGGCGGCTGCGGGTTTCCCGGCTGCTCGGGCGCGGCGGCCGCCATCGTGGCGGGCAAGGCTCCCGCCTCCGTCTGCATCGTTGCCGACGGGGACGCCAGGGCGCTGATCGCGGGCATCATGGGCCAGGAGGTCCTCGACCGCGAGCCGGAACTGGCCGTGCGCGACTGCAACGGCGGCGCCCGGGCCGACAGCGCCTTCCACTACGAGGGCGTCCTGGACTGCCGGGCCGCCCACCTGCTCTACGGCGGGTCCAAGGAGTGCCCCGAAGGCTGCCTCGGCCTGGGCTCCTGCGTTCGAGCCTGCCCCTTCAACGCCATCCATATGGGCCCGGAGGGACTGCCGGTCATCGATCCCACCGAATGCAAGGCCTGCGGCAACTGCGTGGACGCCTGCCCGCGCGGCGTGATCCACGTCGCGGGCATGTCGGCCCGGCTGCTGCACCTCAACCAGACCACGGACTGCCTGGCCCCGTGCCGCCAGAAATGCCCGGCCCAGATCAACATTCCCAAGTACATCGAGCAGATCAAGGCCGGTGACTACGACGGGGCTGTCATGACCATCAAGGAGCGCAACCCGCTGCTGGTGACCTGCGGCCGAGTCTGCCCCCGCCCCTGCGAAACCCAGTGCCGCCGCCAGCATGTGGACTCCCCCGTGGGCATCAACATGCTGAAGCGGTTCGTGGCCGACCGCGAGCTGCACTCCGGCACCCGGCTGCCAGTCGCCTGCGCCAAGGACACCGGCAGGCGGGTGGCCGTCATCGGCGGCGGCCCGGCCGGGCTTTCCTGCGCCTACTTCCTCCGCCGCCTGGGCCACAGCCCGACCATCTTCGACGCCATGCCCGCCCTGGGCGGCCAGACCCGCTACGGCATCCCGGAATACCGGCTGCCCAAGGCGGACCTCGACTGGGAAATCCAGGGCATCCTGGACCTGGGCATCGAGGCCAGGCTCAAGACCCGGTTCGGCCGCGACTTCACCCTCGAATCCCTCAAGGCCGACGGGTACGAGGCCGTCTTCATCGGCATCGGCGCCTGGCAGCCCTCCGGCATGCACGCCGAGGGCGAGGACCTGGACGGCGTCATGGGCGGCATCGAGTTCCTCACGGCCCACGCCCTGGGCCAGAAGCCCGAGACCGGCGGCAAGGTCATCGTGGTCGGCGGCGGCAACACCGCCATCGACGCGGCCCGCACCTGCGTCCGCCTGGGCGCGGAGGCCACCCTGATGTACCGGCGCACCCGGGCCGAAATGCCCGCCGACGTCGAAGAGATCGCCGGGGCCGAGGACGAGGGCGTGCGGTTCAAGTTCCTGGCCGCTCCGGCGCGGGTCATCGGCAACGAAAACGGCCGGGCGACCCACCTGGAATACTACGAAATGGAGCTGGGCGAACCCGACGCCTCCGGCCGCCGCCGCCCGGTGAAAAAGGAAGGGTCCGAGCAACGCATGGAAGCCAGCCTGATCATCGCGGCCATAGGCCAGAAGCCCGACCTCGGCTGTCTCTACGACGGATCGGCGGAAGGGACCTGCCCGCTGGAGACCACCAAGTGGCAGACCATCGTGGCCGACCCCGAGACCTTCCAGACGGCCATCCCCGGCGTATTCACGGCTGGCGACGTCTACACCGGTCCCGACCTGGTGGTTTCGGCCATCGGCGACGGGCGCAAGGCGGCCCGGTCCATCCACTACTATCTGACCCAGGGCAACATCCCGGTTTCCAGGACGACCCAAAAGGAGATGATCCCCTACACCCTGTTCAAGGAAATAGACATGGTGGAGCGCAAACAGCGGGCGGTCCTGCCCCATCTCTGCCACGGCGACGAACGGAACTGCACTTTCAACGAGGTTGAAGGCTCGCTGGGCGAGGCCGAGGCGCACGCCGAAGCCTCCCGCTGCCTGCGCTGCGGCCTGGTCTGCTACGACCGGGACCCCGAGGCGCGGACGGCCGCAACCGAAGCAATCAGCTAGAACACCATACCCTGCCCTGGAGGATGCATGGCGTCGGCCCTCCTCACCCCAAGATGAACACAACCGACACCATGCAAAGGGAGAAAGCGCAACCCTCGCGCTTTCTCCCTATCCTCCCCAGGCAATCGGAGAACGGTATGTCAAAGAGTCTCTATATCGCAGCCACCGAGGCGCGCAGCGGCAAATCCGCCATCGTCCTCGGCGTGATGAACCTGTTACGGGCCAACCTGCAACGGGTGGCCATATTCCGGCCGATCATCAACGACCACGTGGCGGGCCAGAAGGATCACGACATCGACCTGATGCTGCGCCACTTCTCCCTGGACATGACCTACGACCAGACCTGGGCCTACACCCTGAGCGAGGCCCGGCGCATTCTCAACAGCGGCCAGCAGGCCCTGCTCTACGAGAACACCCTGAACAAGTTCAAGGAGCTGGAGAAGGAGTACGATTTCGTGCTCTGCGAAGGCACCGACTACATCGGCGGCAACGCGGCCCTGGAATACGAGATCAACGTGTCCATCGTGGCCAACCTGGGCTGCCCGGTGCTGGTGGTGGCCAACGGGCTCGACCGGGACGAGAGCGAGGTCCGCGACTCGGCCCAGCGCACCATCGAAACCTTCGAGGAGAAGGGGCTCGAGGTCATGGGCCTGATCGTCAACCGGGCCAGGGAAGGGCTGTCGCCCGACGCGCTCGAGGCGATCCGGGCAAACACCCGGGCGTCCCACCCGCTGCTGACCTACGCCGTCACCGACGACAAGCGGCTGGGCGACCCGACCATGCACGACGTGATCCGGGCGCTGGACGCCACCGTCCTCTACGGCCACGGCCGACTCGACACCCAGGTCGACAACTTCGTCACCGCAGCCATGCACATCAGCAACTTCCTCAACTACATCAAGGAAGGCAGCCTGATCATCACCCCCGGCGACCGCTCCGACATCATCCTGGCCAGCATCACCTCGCGCCAGTCGTCGGCCTACGCCAATATCGCGGGCATGGTCCTCACGGGCGGCCTGCAACCCTCGGAATCCGTCCACCGCCTGATCGAGGGGTGGACCGGCGTCCCTCTGCCCATCCTCAGCGTCAAGGACCACACCTACAAGACCACGCAGGCCCTGCAGCTCCTGCACGGCACCATCGATCCCGAGCATCCGTCCAAGATCGCCTCGGCCATCGGCCTGTTCGAATCGTGCGTGGACCTGGACGAACTGCGCCGACGGCTCGTGGCCACCGAGGCCAAGAAAGTCTCGCCGATGATGTTCGAATACACCCTGATCGAAAGGGCCAAGGCCCAGACCCGGCACATCGTCATGCCCGAGGGATCGAGCGACCGGATCATCCAGGCCGCGGAAATCCTGCTGCGCCGCAAGGTGGCGGACATCACCCTGCTCGGCGACCCGGAAGCCATCCTGGCCCGGGCCTCGGCGCTGGGCGTCCGGCTCGACGGGGTGCAGTGCGTCGATCCGGTCCGGTCCGAGCGGTTCGAGGACTATGCCAAGCGCTATTTCGAGGCGCGCAAGCACAAGGGCATCCGCATGGAGGACGCCCGCGACCGAATGGCCGATCCCACCTATTTCGGAACCATGATGGTCCACGCCGGGGACGCCGACGGCATGGTCTCCGGATCGGTGACCACCACGGCCCAGACCATCCGGCCCGCCTTCGAGTTCATCAAGACGAAACCGGAGGCCTCCATCGTGTCCTCCGTGTTCCTGATGTGCATGGGCGACCGCGTGGCCTGCTTCGGCGACTGCGCGGTGAACCCCAAACCCACCGCCCGGCAACTGGCCGAAATCGCGCTCAGTTCGGCGCAGACCGCCCGCCTCTTCGGCATCGACCCGTACGTGGCCATGCTCTCCTACTCCACCGGCGGCTCCGGCAGCGGCGAGGACGTGGAAAAGGTCGTCGAGGCGACGGCCATCGCCCGCGAGCTGGCGGCGGAGCGCGGGCTGAACCTGCCCATCGAAGGCCCCCTGCAGTACGACGCCGCCGTGGACCCGGAAGTGGCCCGGACCAAGATGCCCGACTCCGAAGTGGCCGGACGGGCCACGGTCTTCATCTTCCCGGACCTGAACACCGGCAACAACACCTACAAGGCGGTGCAGCGGGCCGTCCCCGGCTCCACGGCCATCGGCCCGATCCTCCAGGGGCTGAACAAACCCGTCAACGACCTGAGCCGGGGCTGCCGGGTGCGCGACATCGTCAACACCGTGGCCATAACCGCCATCCAGGCCCAAGCCGAGAAGTGATTCCCATGAAGATACTCGTCATCAACTGCGGCAGTTCGTCCCTGAAATACCAGCTGCTCGACATGAGCGGGGGCTCCGTCATCGCCACCGGCGTCATCGAACGCATCGGCGAGGAGATGGGGTCCATCACCCAGCAGTCCCACCCGGACAACTGGCCGAACGCCAAGTCCGTGGAGCACCTGCCCATCCTGAACCACGACGCGGCCATGCGCCTGATGGTGGACAAGCTGGTGGGCGAGCAGTGGGGCGTCATCGGCTCCCTGCGCGAGATCGACGCCATCGGCCACCGCGTGGTCCAGGGCGGCGAGGTTTTCTCGACCCCCGTGCTGGTGGACGAGGACGTGGTCCGCACCATCCGGGCCAACATCCCCCTGGCCCCGCTGCACGGGGCCAACCTGACCGGGATCGAGGTCGCCCTGGAACTCTTCCACGACACGCCCAACGTGGTCGTGTTCGACACCGAGTTCCACCAGACCATCCCGCGCAAGGCGTTCATGTACCCGATCCCCATGGAGCTCTACACCGAGTTCAAGGTCCGCAAATACGGCTTCCACGGCACCTCGCACAAATACGTGTCCAAGGCCGCCGCCGCCCACCTGGGCAAGCCCCTGGCCCAGCTCGACCTGATCACCGTGCACCTGGGCAACGGCTGCTCCATGGCCGCCGTCAAGCAGGGCAGGTGCGTGGACACGACCATGGGCCTGACGCCCCTGGCCGGGCTGATGATGGGCACCCGGTGCGGCGACGTCGATCCGGCCATCCACGCCTTCGTGGCCAAGCACCGGAAGATGAGCCTCGCCGAGGTGGACGCCATGCTCAACAAGCAGAGCGGCCTGCTGGGCATCTGCGGCATGAACGACATGCGCGACATCCACGCCGCCCGTGAAAAGGGCGACGAAAACGCCCAGCTCGCCTTCGAGATGTTCGCCTACCGGGTCAAGGCCACCATCGGCGCGTACCTCGCCGTCCTCGGCAGGGCCGACGCCATCGTCTTCACCGCCGGCATCGGCGAGAACGACGCCCATGTGCGCGCCCAGGCCTGCGAGGGCCTGGAGGGGCTGGGCATCTGTCTGGCCCCGGAGAAAAACAGCGTCCGGGCACCCGGCGCGCGCACCATCAGCGGCCCGGAAAGCCGGGTCGCCGTACTCGTCGTTCCCACCAACGAGGAACTGGAGATCGCGCAGGCTGCGCAGCAGATCGTCAACGGCTGACCGGACATACCCGGATCACCGAATCACATCATACGACAACACGGAGAACGTCATGGCTAAGATGAAAACAATGGACGGCAATACCGCCGCCGCCTGGGTGGCCTACGCAATGAGCGAAACCGCCGCCATCTATCCCATCACCCCTTCCAGCACCATGGGCGAAATCGCCGATGAATGGGCCTCGCAGGGCCGCAAGAACATCTTCGGGCAGACCCTGGAGGTCCGCCAGCTCCAGTCCGAGGCCGGGGCCGCAGGCGCGGTCCACGGCGCGCTGGCGGGCGGCGCGCTGACCACCACCTTCACCGCCTCCCAGGGCCTGCTGCTGATGATCCCGAACATGTACAAGATCGCGGGCGAACTGCTGCCCTGCGTCTTCCACGTGTCCGCGCGGGCCATCGCCGCCCACGCCCTGTCCATCTTCGGCGACCACCAGGACGTCATGGCCTGCCGGCAGACCGGCTTCGCCATGCTGTCCGCCGCCTCGGTCCAGGAGGTCATGGACCTCTCCCTGGTGGCCCACCTGGCCACGGTGGAGGCGTCCGTGCCGTTCGTCTCCTTTTTCGACGGCTTCCGCACCTCCCACGAGATCCAGAAGATCGAGGTCATCGACTACGCCAGCATGAAGCCGCTGCTGAACATGGACAAGGTCGCCGCATTCCGCGCCCGGGCCATGAACCCCGAACACCCGGACGTGCGCGGCACCGCCCAGAACCCGGATATATACTTCCAGGGGCGCGAGGCTTCCAACGCCTGCTACGACGCCATCCCAGCCATCGTGGAGGACTCCATGGCCAAGGTCACGGCCCTGACCGGCCGCGCCTATGCCCCGTTCGACTACGTCGGCGCTCCCGACGCCGAACGCGTGGCCATCGCCATGGGCTCGTCCTGCGAAACCCTGGAGGAGGTGGTCAACCACCTCGTGGCCAAGGGCGAAAAGGTCGGCCTGATCAAGATCCGCCTGTTCCGCCCGTTCTCGGCGGGGCATTTCCTCGCCGCGTTGCCGAAGACCGCCCGGATCGCGGCCGTGCTCGATCGGACCAAGGAGCCCGGCGCACTCGGCGATCCCCTGTACCAGGACGTCTGCACCGCCCTGCTGGAGCAGGGCGGCGGACCCGCCGTGATCGCGGGCCGCTACGGCCTGGGTTCCAAGGAGTTCACCCCGGCCATGGCCAAGGCCGTGTTCGACAACATGGCCGCCGCCAGCCCCAAGGCCCACTTCACCGTGGGCATCACCGACGATGTCACCGAAACCTCCCTTGTCACGGCCGAGACCCTGGACACCACCCCGCACGGCACCGTCCAGTGCAAATTCTGGGGTCTCGGCTCTGACGGGACGGTCGGCGCCAACAAGCAGGCCATCAAGATCATCGGCGACAACACCGACATGTACGCGCAGGGCTACTTCGCCTACGATTCCAAGAAATCCGGCGGCATCACCATCTCCCACCTGCGCTTCGGCAAGAAACCCATCCAGTCCACCTACCTGGTGACCTCCGCAGACTACGTGGCCTGCCACAATCCCAGCTACGTCCACCTCTACGACGTGCTCGAAGGCATCAAGGACGGCGGCACCTTCGTGCTCAACAGCCCCTGGTCCGCCGCCGACATGGACGCGCAACTGCCCGCAGCCATGCGCCGGACCATCGCCCGCAAACACCTCCGGTTCTACACGGTCGACGCCGTGAAGATCGCGGGCGAGGCCGGCCTGGGCGGCCGCATCAACATGGTCATGCAGACCGCCTTCTTCAAGCTGGCCGACGTCATCCCGTTCGACGAGGCCGTCCGGCTGCTCAAGAACGGCATCGAGGCCGCCTACGGCAAGAAAGGCCCCAAGATCGTCGAGATGAACTGCGCCGCCGTCGACCGCGCCGCCGACGCCCTGGTCGCGATCGCCGTGCCTGCGGCCTGGGCCGACCTGGCCGACGCCCCCGCCGCCACCGACGACGCCCCCGACTACGTGCGCAA
>JAZHDH010000283.1:0-13090 GCA_036584335.1 Pseudodesulfovibrio sp.
CCTCCACCCTCTTCACCCTGGTGGTGGTGCCCAGCGGCTACTACGCCATGTACGGCAAGGTGCGGGACGCGGCGGAAGCCGACGGGTAGCCATGTCCAACCACGCCCTGGAAAACGCCGCAAAGGCGCTCAAAAACGCCCGGCGCGCCATCGCCTTCACCGGGGCGGGCGTCTCCGTGGAGTCGGGCGTTCCGCCCTTCCGGGGTCCCGGCGGCATCTGGTCCCGATACAACCCGGACCTGTTCGAGAAAGGCTACTTCAAGCGCCACCCCGAAGAGGTCTGGCCCATGCTCAAGGAAATCTTCTACTCCGGCATGGAGCGCGCCAGGCCCAACCCCGCCCACCTCGCCCTGGCCGAACTCGAGGCCGCCGGACGCCTCGTCGCCGTCGTCACCCAGAACGTGGACGGCCTGCACCAGTTGGCGGGCAGCAAGACCGTCCACGAATACCACGGCTCCATCCACCGCATGCAGTGCATGGACTGCCGCGTCCTCTTCGACGCCGCCGACATCCCGCTCGACGCCCTGCCCCCACCCTGCCCCGCCTGCGGCGGCCTGCTCAAGCCCGATATCGTCTTCTTCTCCGAAGGCGTGCCCCAGGACGTGCACCGCGAAGCCACCCGCCTCGCCCAACAAAGCGACTGCTGCCTCATCGTCGGCACCGGCGGCCAGGTCGTGCCCGCCGGGCGCATCCCCCAGATCACCAAACAGGCCGGCGGCGCCGTCATCGAAATCAACCGCGAAGACACCCTCTACTCTTACCACACCGCCGACGTTTTCCTCCAAGGCAAGGCCGGAACCATGCTGCCACGGCTCGCGGCCGCCGTGCTGGAAAGGTAAGAGGGGGACAGGAATGCCTCCGGCGGCCAGGGCGCTGCCCTGCACCCGGCAGGGGGCACGCCCCCCTGCACCCCGATCTCCGCTACGCGGGCGCAGGGCGGGAAGGTGTGCGCGGGGTGGAAGGCTTGGCGGGCGGCGGGGATGCGGCGTCCGCAAATCTTCGCTCGGGGCCATTCCGCCCTGCGGGACGGAATGGCCCCGAGCGAATCTTGGCGGACAGAGCCCACGCCGTGTGGACCGCTTGGTAGGAGCTTGAAGATCATGCCATTACGGCGTCTGGGACATTGACGGGGAGGGACTGGGAACGAACCCGGTTTCTCTTCCTCTTTGACTGGTCAGTCCCTGTTTCGAGTCACCCCGCCCAATCCCCTCACCCCGCCCCGCGAAGCGGAAATAAAGAGTTTTGGAAGGGAGATGGGATGGAGGTCCGGGGGAAGGAAAGAGGGGAACCTTTTGCAAAAGGTTCCCCTCTTCCCTTCCCCCGGCCGCCGGAGGCATTCTTCCCTCTTCCCTAGCCCATTTCGGGTTCGCTTTTCCAGGCGAAAAGCGGGGTGAGGGGCTTCATGTTCACGAAGTCCACGCGCACGGCGGCGAAGGCGCCCAGGGAGGGCGGGTAAAGTCGGCTGTTGGCCCATTTGCGCACGCCGCTGTCGCGCCAGGTCTGCATGGGGCCGGGCAGGACGGAGCGGGCCAGGGTGGGCCGAAAGCCCGTGGCCTTGCGGATCATATCCTGGATGGCGCACCAGGTCAGCCAGCGGCCCTGGCTCAGGGTGCCCGAGGACTTGCGCACGTTCATGGAGTAATAGAGGGAATTCTTGTTCAGGAAGCCGATGAGCAGGCCCTTTTCGGCCACACGGGAGGCCTCGGTGAGCATGGCTTCGGGGTTTTCGGCGAACTCGAGCACGGACCAGAGAAAGGCGTAATCGAATTCGTTGTCCGAGTAGGGCGTCAGTTCGCCGTCGCCCAGGTGGATGTCGGCCCGCTTGCCCAGCCGCTTGCGCGCGGCCATGACCATTTCCGGGCTGGAATCCAGGCCGGTGACGTCCAGGCCCATCTGGTAGAGCATCTCCAGGAACAGGCCGGTGCCGCAGCCGATTTCGAGCAGCTTGTGGCCGCGCCGGGGCCAGCCGGCCAGGACCGACTGGAGCAGACGCGCCTCGCGCTCCAGCGCGAACCGCCCTTCCGGGGTATCGAACCACCCTTCGTATCGATCCGGGTCCCAGAACATGTCCTGCTCCATTTTGCGCGGGCCGGAAACCGCCCCGTCTCCCGAGAGTATGACCATTGAACCGGGCGGTGTAAATAGGCGGATTTCAGCTAATCCGTCTGAATCTTGTAGGCCTTGAGCTTGCGGTAGAGAGAGCTGCGCTCCAGGCCCACGGCCTTGGCCAGCCGCGAGATGTTGCCGTCGAACTCCTTCAGCTTGGCCTCCAGGAACCGCGCCTCGAAGTGGGCGCGCGCCAGCTTGAGATCGGCCGGGCCGTCGGCGATGAGGGTGTCGAAGTCGCCTTCGCCGTCCCCACCGTCCGAAGAGGAAAGCGGCGCGGACGCGGGCGGGCGGCTGGGCTGGAACTCCGGGGGCAGCCGGTCCGGGGTCACGGTCTCCCCCGCGAACAGGATGAACATGCGTTCCACGAAATTCTTGAGCTCGCGGACGTTGCCGGGCCAGGGGTAGGCCAGGAGCGCGGCCATGGCCGCGTCGTCGAAGGCGATGGGCTTGAACCCGTGCTGCCTGACCAGGGCGTCGGTGAAGTCGGCCAGGAGCAGGGGCACGTCTTCGGAGCGCTCGCGCAGGGGGGGCACCTCCAGCGGAAAGACCTTGAGCCGGTAGTAGAGGTCTTCGCGAAAATTACCGGCCTCGATCTCGGCGGGCAGGTCCTTGTTGGTGGCGGCGATGACGCGCACGTCGACCTTGATGGTCTTGCGGCCGCCCACGTGCTCGAAGGACTGCTCCTGGAGGATGCGCAGGATCTTGGCCTGTGTTTTCAAGCTCATGTCACCGATCTCGTCCAGGAAGAGCGTGCCGCCGTCGGCCAGCTCGAACTTGCCGACCTGCGCCTTTTCCGCGCCGGTGAACGCGCCCTTTTCGTGGCCGAAGAGTTCGGATTCGATCAGTTCCTCGGGGATGGCCGCGCAGTTGACCGCCACCAGCGGCTTGTCGTTGCGGGCCGACTGGCCGTGGATGGACCGGGCCACGATCTCCTTGCCCGTGCCGTTCTCGCCGGTGATCAGCACCCATGAGTCGGTGGGGGCCACGCGCGATATGACGCCGTTGAGCGAACTCACGAGTTCGGACGAGCCGGTGAGCCGCGCCGGGTGTTCGGAGCTGATGCGCGTCTTGAGCGCCTGGTTTTCCTGGCGCAGGCGCGAGAACTCCATGGCGTTGCGCGTGGTGGCCACGACCTTTTCCAGGGAGAGCGGCTTTTCGATGAAGTCGAAGGCGCCCTTCTTGAGCGCGCGCACGGCGGTTTCGATGGTGCCGTGGCCGGAGATCATGATCACGGGCAGGTCGGGGTGGTCGGCGCGGACGGCGTCGAGCACGGCCAGGCCGTCCATGCCGGGCAGCCAGATGTCGAGGAAGACCATGTCGGGCACGCCGGCGCCCAGGACTTCGAGGCCCTGTTCGCCGGACTCGGCCTCCACCACCTCGTGGCCGTCGTCCTCCAGGATGCCGCGCAGGGAGAAGCGGATGCCTTCCTCGTCGTCGATGATCAGTATTTGTCCGCCCACGGGCACTCCGATGGCTTGGGTATGGCGATGGTTCGCCGATGGAATTGTTTTTACATACGTGAGGTGGGGGTTGGATTCAAGGGCAAGAGGAGAATTGAGGAGGATTGAGGCTTTTGGGGGCGGGGGAAAAGCCGAGCGCCGTCCCTCCGCCGATGCCCCTGCCGGAGGCGGCTTCCTTGCCTCTTTCCTCCCCTTTCCTCTCCATTCCGCGCAAGAAAGGGCCGACGCCCGGGAAGCGTCGGCCCTGCTTCAAATGCCGTCCCGTCCCGAAACAGGTCCTATGGGTGTCAACCTGTTCCGGAACGGCTCATGCAATCCAATCTACAGCAACACGGCCTGGGCCAGCTTCGGCTTCGAGATGACGACCATGTTCCGGCCGTTGTGCTTGGCCTCGTAAAGCGCCTTGTCCGCCTTGACGATCAGGTCGTCGTCGCGCGTCAGCGCGCCCGCTTCCACCGAGGCCACGCCGATGGACGCGGTCACGGTAAATTCCTGGCCTTCGCTGGAGAACGTGCAGGTCTCGATGGCTTCGCGCACGCGCTCGGCCAGATTCCAGGCGTGCCTTTCGCTGGTGTGCGGCAGCAGGACCACGAACTCCTCGCCGCCATAGCGCGCGGCCAGGTCCGTGGTGCGGAAGGTCTCGGTCAGGATCTCGCCCATCTTGCGCAGGACCATGTCCCCCGCCTTGTGGCCGTAGGTGTCGTTGACCTGCTTGAAGTGGTCGAGGTCGACCATGAGCAGGGAAAGATCGTGGTTGTAGCGGCGGCGGCGCTTGATCTCGTAGACCAGGCGCTCCTCGAAGGAGTGGCGGTTGTAGATGCGCGTCAGCCCGTCGCGGTCGGCGCGCAGCTTGACCTCCTTGAAGGCCAGGGCGTTGCGCAGGGCCAGGCCGAGGTGGTTCACGGCCGAGCGGAAGGTCTCCACCTGGTCCTTGCCCAGACGGTAGCCCGCCTCGCAGAGCAGGGCCAGGCAGCCGAAGGTCTGCTGTCCCGCCGTCAGCGGCAGGGTCACCAGCCGCCCCTCGTCGGGCTTCAGGCCGTATTCCGGACGGCGCTTGGCATCGGTGTGCAGGACGTGGAACCCGTTGATCGGCCCGCTTCCCATGTCCGCAGCCGAGGCCAGCAGATGCTCCACCCAAAGGCTCTCGGTCTCGGGAACCATCTTGCCGTTGAGGAATATTTCCACGTCCGCCACGTCGGAGTCGGCCTGGTTGCTCCAGAAGACCGCGTTGAGCATCCTGACCGGCAGGACCAGGCTCAGGGTGTCCTTGGCGTTGAGCAGGATGGTGGACGGGTCCAGGCTCTCGGTGGCCGAAGCCAGGATCTTGTTCAGGAACAGGAGCTGGTCGGTCTTGCGGGCCAGCAGCTCGCGCTCGAGCATGATTTCCTCGGTCATCCGGTAGATGTCCGAGTACATGCTGGCCACCTCCTTGGCCCGGAACAGCACGTCCTGGACCTTGGGCCGCGAGAGCGGCGCGCGCACCACGGTGAGGAACCCCTCGCCCAGGACGCGGTCCATCTCGAGATGGTCGTCCTCTTCATCCTGAATGAGGATGCGCTGGGTCGTCTCCTGGCCGCGATACTGCTCCTTGCGGTAGGCGCTCAGCCCGTTCCACACGGACCAGGGCACCCAGGCGGTGGAGGGCTTCTCCTCCTGCTTCAGCTCCTTGGCCCCCGGCAGGGCGTCGGGGGGGAAATTCCGCAGGTGAAACCCCGGCCCCACGCTCTCCTCGATCTCTCGCATGAGCGCGTCGGTCAGGCCCAGTCCCCACATGAGCTCCGGCCGCTTGCCCCGTTTCATGGTCGTCTTCTGCATGTCTCCGTCTCCTTGACAGTCAAAAAGCCGACGCAAAAAAGCGTCCGCAGGGGAGACAAAGCAAAATGGGGGCCAACCGCCACGCGCCCACCGGGATTCGGCGCGGCCCGGCGTTATTGCACAACCTATGTCGACGGGATCACGAACCATATTTTTTGGGCCGCCCACGGCGGCCCGGTGCGGCGGCTGCGGTACATTTTGCCATGTTTTCCCATGGTTGCCGCCATCCCGGTGGCGGAAGAAACCGCCGCCTCGACGGAAAATCCATTGACAAAACGGGGCAATACGGTTTTCACCTAGGTATGCCGGAGAAAAAACGCAGATGGGGGACGCTTGATCCCTTTCACGAATCCGGGCCGGTGCTGGGCCGCAAGGTGGCCAACGTCCGGTTCCTGGACGCCCTGCTCGCCGCCGATCCCTATGACGAATACGGCTTCTTCCTGGCCGACCAGAGGCAGGGCGACGGGCTGCGCGCCCACCTGGAGAAGGCGGCCCCGGCCCTGCTCACGGCCGGGCGCGTCCGCATCCACGACCGCCGCGAGCTGCCGGACCTGCTCGCCCGCGAGCCCTACCACTGCTTCCACCTCTCGGACTGCATCGTCAGCCAGCCCGCCCTGGCCCGGCTGCGCAACCGCTACAGCCGCGACATCTTTCCCATCACCGGCGTCATCCACTCCCTGAGCTACGCCAATTACGCCGACCCGTTCCTACGCCACCTCTGGGCCGGGGCCACGGGGCGCGACGCCATCGTCTGCACCTCCGAGGCCGGGCGCGGCGCGGTGGAGCGGTTCTTCGCCTGGCAGCGCGAGGCCTACGCCCTGGACGAGGCGGCTTTTCCCTGCCCGAGCCTGGCCAGCATCCCCCTGGGAGTGAACCCGGAGCGGATGACGCCCGGCGAGCCGCACTCCGGCCGGGAGCCGGTGCGGCTGCTGGTCTTCGGCCGCCTCTCCCACCACTCCAAGATGGACCTGTTGCCGCTGCTGCGCGCCCTGCACCGGCTGGCTTGCGAAGGCATGGACCCGGCCTTGGTGGAACTGGTGCTGGCCGGATGGAGCGAGGAAGGCGACGACTACCTGCCCATGCTCCAGGGGCTGGCGGCCAACGCGGGCATCCCCCTGACGGTCCGGGTACGGCCCACCGAGGCGGAGAAGACCGAGTTGTTCCGTTCGGCGGACGTCTTCGTCTCCATCGCCGACAACCCGCAGGAGACCTTCGGCATCACCCTGATCGAGGCCGGGGCCTTCGGCCTGCCGTCCGTGGTCTCGGACTACGACGGCTACCGCGACATCGTGGTCCAAGGCGAGACCGGCCTGCTGGTGCCGACCATCGGCCCCGAGGCCACGCCCGACGCCGACCTGCTCGCCCCGTTGCTCTTCGACAACCAGTACCACCTGCTCCTGGCCCAGCGCACGGCGGTGGAGGTCCCGGCCCTGGCCGAGGCCCTGGGCGCGCTCATCGGGTCGCCGGAAACCCGGCGGGCCATGGGCGCGGCCGCCCGGCGGCGGGTCTGCGATCATTTTTCCTGGACCCGGGTCATGGCGCGCTACGTGGCCCTCTGGGACCGGCTCTGGAAGGCCCCGGCGGACGCCGACGCCCTGCGCGCGGCCGAGCATCCGCAGACCATGCCCTACGGACGCCTCTTCGGCCACTACACGGCGCGCACCCTGACGCCGGAAACGGTGGTCCGCACCGGACGCACGGGCGACGCCTTCTATCGGGACCGCGACTTCCCCACCCTCTACTCCGGCCTGACCTGGACCATCCGCCCCGAAGCGGCCCGAAAACTCGCCTTCCTGGCGCGCAAATCCATTGACACCGGCACCCTGATGCGCAAGCTTATCGAGCTGGAGCCGTCGCTTGACCCGGCCATGGCGGAAAATCATGTGCTGTGGGCGCTCAAGCATGACATCCTGGAACGCGTGACAAAGTAATCAATCCCCCGTCCGATCCGTCGATGGCGCGTCGGGGCCGGGGCCGGGGCGTCGTCCCCCGTTGCCGGAGGCAACCATGAAAGCTCTCAGGGCATCGCGCATGGAGCGGTGCATCGGCTGCCACTCGTGCTCCCTGGCCTGCGCCAGGCTGGTGCACAAGGTGCTGTCGTGGAACAAGTCGGGCATCCGCATCGCCTCGTCGGGCGGGCTGACCACCGGATTCGAGGCCCGGCTGTGCCTGGCGTGCAGCCCGGCCCCCTGCGCCGCAGCCTGCCCCACCGGGTCGCTCACCCAGCGCCGGGGCGGCGGGGTGATACAAAAACGCAACCTGTGCATCCGCTGCGGCCAGTGCGCCGAGGCGTGCCCGGTGAACGCCATCTTCCTGGACCACGAGGTGAACCCCTACGTCTGCATCCACTGCGGCCGGTGCGTGGCCTTTTGCCCGCACGACTGTCTGGAGCTGGCGGAATTGGCCGTGCAGGACGAAGCGACGGCCGCGCAGGGCGGGGAGGCGACCGATGATTAGGGATTACTTCCGGGTCATGGTGGTCAACCTGACCACGGGCAGGACCAACATCGTCGAGATCGGCGGCCGCGCCGACTTCCTGGGCGGCAGCGGCCTGGCCGCCCTGCTCTTCCGCACCTACGGCCGCGTGGACCAGGACTGGGACCACCTGGACCAGCCCCTGATCCTGACCATCGGCCCGCTCACGGGCTACTATCCGCTGATGAGCAAGACCTGCTGCGCCTTCCGCTCACCCTACCACAACCAGTACGCCGAGAGCTATGCGGGCGGCAAATCCGCCCTGTCGCTGCGGTTCGCGGACCTCGACGCCCTGGTCGTCACCGGCCGCGCCGAGCGGCTGACCGCGCTGTGCGTGGGCTCGCGCCGGGTGGAAGTGCGCGACGTGGAGTTCCTGCGCGGGTTCGACGCGCTCCAGACGGGGCGCGTGCTGCGCAAGATGTTCCCGGGCTCGGGCCGCCGCTCCATCCTGCGCATCGGCCCGGCGGGCGAGAACCGCAGCGCCTTCGCCTGCATCAACGTCGACACCTTCCGCCACTTCGGGCGGCTGGGCGGCGGCACGGTCATGGGCGCCAAGAACCTCAAGGGCATCTGCATCCTGGGCGACCGGGGCTTCCCCCTGCCCGAGGGCAAGGCCTACCCCAAGCTCTACCAGCACATCTTCGAGCAGCTGACCACCACCGAGATGATGGCCAAGTACCACGGCCTGGGCACGGCGGTGAACATCAAGCCGCTCAACGAACTGAAAAGCCTGCCCTGGAAGAACCTCCAGCAGACCAGCAGCCCGGACGCGGAGAAGATCTCGGGCGAAACCTTCGCCGACGACACCCTGCTCCGCAACGCGGCCTGCGCGGGCTGCCCCGTGGGCTGCATCCACGTCGGCTTCGTGCGCGAACAGTTCCAGGCCAACAACCAGTACCTCTACCGCCAGGTGGGGTACGACTACGAGCCCATCTTCGCCTGCGGCGGCATGATCGAGGTCACGGACCCGGGCGAGGTGCTGCGCATCCTGGACGTCATCGAGAAGGCCGGCCTGGACAACATGAGCACCGGCGTGGCCCTGGCCTGGACCACCGAGGCCCTGGAAAAGGGCGTGATCTCCGAGGCCGAGACCCTGGTCCCGCTGACCTGGGGCGACGCGGACAGGTACATGCAGGCCGTGGAGCACCTGGCCACCCCGCCCAACGACTTCTACCGGCTGCTGGCGCAGGGCACCATGAAGTGCGCCAGACAGTACGGCGGCGAGGACTTCGCCTGCGTGCTCGGCCAGGAGATGGCGGGCTACGCCACGGGCGAGGTCTTCTTCGTGTCCGAGGCCCTGGGCTTCCGCCACGCCCACCTGGACTCGGGCGGCTACTCCTGGGACCAGAAGCACGAGGACCGCGAGGTGGAGCCCGCGCTGAACTTCCTGGTGGAGGACGGCCGGGACCGGATCATCCTCAACTGCATGGTCGGCTGCCTTTTCTCGCGCGGGGTGTACAAGGACGAGCTGCTGGGCGAGGCCCTGGACGCCCTGGGCTACGGCGACCTGAACGGCAGGCTGGCGGACATCGGCCGCCGCGTCCAGTGCGCGCGCTGGCGGCTGCGGCTCGACATGGGCTACGACCCGCACAAGGTCAAGATTCCCAAGCGCTACACCGAGGTGGTGACCTGGAAAGGCCCGCTGGACGTGGCGTACCTGGACCATCTGCGCCAGGGCTACGCCGCGCGGATCACGGCCATGGGCACGGACCCGGCGGGCGAGGTCGACCCGTCGCAGTACGCCAGGCCGGGCCGATAAAAATGGTGGCCGGGCAGAAAAAGCACTTGCCAACCACCCCCCGTTTCGGTAATTACCTCTCCTCGACTGCGTGCTCAGGTAGCTCAGTCGGTAGAGCAGGGGACTGAAAATCCCCGTGTCGGGAGTTCAATTCTCTCCCTGAGCACCACTTGGAAATTTAGGGTTCGCGGAAACTCCGCGAACCCTTTTTTTGTGGACCCTGGATACGTATGCTAAGCTCCCGTCGATTGTTCTCTCATTGAGGCGTCCGCCCGTCCTATAACCCGGAAGTCCTCCCCCTTTTTATGCCAGCCATAAATAACAATCGCACGATACCAATGCCGATATTTTCATCAAGAATAAACCTTCTGTGTACAATTGTCAGCGCATTGCGCGGAGTATCGACTAACATACCATAATACTAACAACAACCCATTAAGTGCGGTGTACTCCCTTATCGCTAACGCAAACTAAGCATTGAAATTCGGGAAGGATTATGCCATTTTCTAAAGAAAAACTAGACGGAGTTTGCCGTGTTTCAACCCCAAGCCGCTTCCAGCTTCTCAGCTAGCCCTCAAAACAATTCCTATCTTAAAAGATTGTGCGCAATTACACAGCCGATGGATATTAACCATCGCTTAAATGCGGTTTCTTTTTTTTGCGGAGGGGGCGGGCTCGATTTGGGGTTAGAGTTGTCAGGGTTTCACTTTAGCTTCGCAAACGACCTTGAGAATTCTCTGTGTGAGACAATTAGAAAAAATTTCCCAAGGTGTCATGCTGAAGCCGAAGATATTACAAAGTTGTCAGGTGATTACATTAGAGAATTTTCAGGGGAAAATATTCATTTGGTTGCGGGGGGGCCTCCGTGCCAAGCCTTTAGCATTTTAGGGAATCGAGAATCTTTTTGTGACCCGAGAGGACAGCTGGTTTATGACTATGTAAGAGTTATTAAGGAGCTTCGACCTCGAGCGTTTATGTTTGAAAACGTTCCCGGCCTTCTTACTATAAACGACGGTAAAGATTGGGAAAAACTTAAGAAGTATTTCAAAGAAGAGACCGGCTATAAAATATACTCGGAAGTGCTAAACTCAGCGAACTATGGCGTTCCCCAAATTAGGAAACGTATCATTGTTGTTGGCTTTGAGGATCACAACGCTGAGTTCAGCTTCCCTAGGCCGACGCACAAGGACCCCTCCGATAAAAGTCTTATAAAATATGATATGCCAGAATGGCTGCCTGCAAAGCAGGCCTTAGAAGACGTCGATGGCCTGCCTAACCAAAGAATTCGGATTCATTCAGACAGAGTGCGGACAAGATATGAACAGATATCCCCTGGAGAAAGAGATGCCATTGATCATACTGATAGAATTCATCCCGACAAACCTTCTGGGACTGTCCTTGTCGGCTCCCGGGCGGGTGGCGGCAGACCTTTTATCCACCCATTCGCACCCCGGCATATAACGGTCAGAGAGGCGGCACGGCTACAGTCTTTCCCTGATTGGTATGAGTTTATGTCGACGGTGACGTGGCAATACAGAGCGGTTGGCAATGCGGTCCCCCCCCTTCTTGCTAAAGCGATTGGTTATGAAATCATCAAATCTCTAAATGGATAATTTGTGCTGCCCCCCCCCTATCCTTCATACAGTTGGCCTATTAGTCAGCATATTGGACCCGCAGCCAATAAGAAGGTTGTCTATGCATTGCTTAGTGCTGCTTATAAGTATGCAGGTAAAGAGAACTACCAAGATCTGATAACCGACGATTTGGTAAAACAAGGAATACTGACTCCTAATCATAGACAGGATTTAAACAAAGACCAACTTTGGCGAGATTATCAGCAAATTTTGCCAGAGCTTGGCCTTATTATCTCAACCAAGTATACAAATGGACGAATTGTTCCGACTCCCATAGGGATGGCGTGTCTTGATGGAGCGATAGGCTTTTCAGAGTTAGTGACCACTCAATGCCTGAACTATCAATACCCTAACGGGCATAAGAATTTTTCCTCAAGCCTGAGAAAAATATTAAAGTCTTCCGGGGTCACGCTTCCTTCAAAAATGTTTGAACTGGACACTTCTCATGGTGTCCTGATTAAGCCTGCCTTGCTACTTCTTCGTATTTTGCTAGAGCTCAATATGGACAAAAGGGAGAACATAATAACTCCACTAGAGTGCCTCCACGCTTTAGTCCCAATCAAAACCAATTCTGACTGGGAGATAGGTTTTAATTATTTGTGTAAAATAAAAGGCAGCTCCCTCGCTCGTGACACAAGAAGAATCAGGCATATTCAAGAGTGGTTTCGCCTGCTCAACCTTACAGACATATTTATTGGTGATGGGAGGGGCTTATCTCTAACAGCGTATGCTAAAAATAACATCAAGGCGCTGTTGGCTCTATGCGATAAGCTTAGCGAGTCGAATTCATACTGGATTCCACAAACAGATTCTGCTCAGGCTGAAGCCTTCTCATGGTTTACGCATTTTGGTAATCCAAAACTGGCATTGCAATGGTTAAGAACGGATTCTGATATGGACAGTAGCTATGTAACGGATAATTACCCTCTCGGATTTGAGATAGATAAATCCCCACAAGTAGGTCAACAAGGGTTGTCTCCTGGATTGACGCTTGCTCCTATCGCTATGAGGAAAACTGAACAAACCTCTGCAGCCAATGACCCAACGGTTAATCAAGATAAAATTATAGAGGGTATGCGTAAACGGGCTCAACAAACTAGACTCCATGATTCTATAGTCTACGATGCTGCAACCTTGTTGAAAGGTAAAGGATTTGAGGTGTTTGAAGATCGCAATTCCGTAGACTTACTTGCGATAAATCAACAAGAAGAATTGTTGATCGAGGTAAAAACAATAACATTACGTAATATAGCATCGCGTTTACGGCTCGGAGTCGGGCAATTGGCCGAGTATCGCTATCGCAGGGAAATGAACAATAGGAGCAGGCCTTCAAGCGTCTTGGTTGTAAGCAGTGGTTTTGATTGTCCAGAGTGGATGACAACTTATTTTGAGAATGACATTGGCATGGGCCTTGTCTCATATATTGCTGCGCACAATTATTCCGCTTATACATGTGTAGGTGTAGAGAACTTTATAACAACTTAGTCGTGTTTCCTGCTACGAGATTTACCTTCATGCCACTTTCAGCAGCGTTAAAGAAGTGATCAAAATTTTGGCTCATCCGGTTTGAGCGTGCTTGGACCGACCCTTTCGTCTGTCATCACGCCGAAGGCGTATCCGCCACCACATGTCAGCCGGGAGCGAAGCGGACGGCTCTGCGGAGCGAACGCGGCCTGGGCTCCTCGCGCCCATGCAGGGTCTGGCTGCGTGGGCCATCATTTGGCCCCCGCAAGCCCCACTACACGCGCTCTCATGGATTTGATTTCCAAAAAGCACGCTTGAGCCGGGTAAACCCTTTTTTCCTGGCTCACGCCGCCTGCGCTTCCCTCGCCTCTTCCTTGATCCACACAGCATCCAGCC
>JAZHDH010000284.1:0-12793 GCA_036584335.1 Pseudodesulfovibrio sp.
GGGTGGTCAGGAAGATGGTCGTCCCGGCCTGGTGCAGGTCGGCCACGAGCTGGCGGATATGGCGTCCGCTGGCCACATCGATGCCCGTGGTGGGCTCGTCGAGGAACAGGACGTCCGGCCGGTGGATGATGCCCGCCGCAATGGTGAGCTTCCGCTTCATCCCCTTGGAGTACCCGCCGAATTTGCGGTCGGCCGCCTTGGCGAGGTCGAAGTCGCGCAGCAGCGCCTTTGCCCGCTCCCGGCGCTCGTCCTTCCGGATGCCGTACAGCGATGCGCAGAAACACAGGTTCTCGAACCCGGTCAGCTCGGGGTAGAGGTTGCTCTCGTCGGGGACCACGCCGATCAGGTGCTGGGCGGCCCTCGGGTGTTTGGTGCAATCGACGCCGCACAGGCGAATTACCCCCGAGTCCGGGCGGGCCAATCCGGTGAGCATGTTGATGGTCGTGGTCTTTCCCGCCCCGTTCGGCCCGAGGAATCCGAACAGCTCCCCCCGCTCCACGGCGAACGACACGCCGTCCACGGCCTGCACGCCATCGAACCGTTTGCTCAGGTTCTCGACCACTATGGCTTCATTCCTCATCAGGATGGACCTCCCGAATCGATTCTTGTTTCGATCGGCATTTTGCCGTATTCATCAAACCCCCGAAAACCCCTGATGCAACAGTTTGGCGCACAGTCCGAAGAGGAGCAGGCTGAACAGGAGCCTGACCGTCCGGCCCGTCAGCCGGGAACTCATGAGCCGCGCCCCCGCCTGCCCGCCGAGAAAGGCGACCGCCGCCGCAGGCAAAAGGAAATGCCAATCGACCTCCCCCATGGATGCGTATCCCAGGAAGCCGGTGAGCGAGGAAAAGCAGACGATGAAGGTGGATGAAGCGGCAGCGATCTTGGTCGGCGTCTTCAGGGCGAAGATCAGCAGGGGAACGATGAAAACCCCGCCGCCGATTCCCAGCAGCCCGGCCATCAGGCCGATGACCGCGCCGATGGCCGCCCCGCCGATGATTTTGGTTGCTTTTGCCCGCTCCGCCGCCCGGTCGTCGCCTTTGGGTGAAAACAGCATGCGCACCGCCGCCAGGAAGAGGATGACGGCCATGATCATCAGGAACGGTTTCGTCTCGATCCGGGTGTTCAGGTAAGCGCCGAGCGGCGCGGCCGCTGCGGAAAACAGGACCAGCGGGATCGAAAGGGAGAAATCGACCATCCCCTTTCGCGAGTAGGTGTACGCCGCCGACCCCGCCGCCGTGAGGTTCAGGAACAGGGACGCTGCGGCAGCCTGGCCTTTCGCCATGCCCAGGAGCACGAACAGCGGCGAGAAGACCAGGCCGCCGCCGAGGCCGACCATGGTCAGCAGGAGTGAAATGAAAAAGACGCCCGCAAGCAGGGCAAAGGGAAGATTCATATGCGATCCTTGATGACGTGTTCAGGTGACTGTTTGCGGCTGGCTGGCAATCCCCGCGCCTCCATCCCTGAGGGTGTGTCGTTTCAAGCTGTCGATCGGAAAATGTCGAATCGCGGCCGCTTCGGCATTTTTGCGGGACCCGACCGAATTGCTTCCCAGGCAACCCTTCGGCGCGAGCCGACGGATTTCTCCAGAGGCTGTCCGTTCATGTTATTTCACAATAAACTTGGCATGTTGAACAATTCGTCCGCAAGGGACCGCAATGCCATCATGGTCTGCCGGTTTATCCCGTAATGCACGAAATAGCCCTGTTTGTCCGCAACCACGAGGTCCGCATCCCTCAGGATGCGCAGGTTCTGGGACACGGCCGACGGAGTGATGCCCAATCTTTTCGATAAGGCGTTCACGCACAAAGGCCCGCCTTTCAGCAACTCCAGCATCCGGATGCGGGTGTCGACCGAGAGGATTTTGAATACTCTTGCTTGGTTTTCGTAACTGGTCATCCATGCCTCCAACTGATTAAGTGCCTATGCATATGCTTATTTGGCGAAAGTGTAAAGCCCCGGCTTTCAATGGCCGACATCATTGCGGTTTTTGTTCAGTTTTGCATGGAAATGATCTATGCTTTGTTATCTTGAAACGGAGGATTTTCTATGCGAGTCTTGATCATTCTTTCCAGCAACGACCCGGAAGTGAAATGGAACACTGTTCGTTTCGGCAACTTCCTGTTGAACGAGGGTGAGGACGTCACGCTGTTCCTGAACGCCGGGGCCGTTGATTTGTACGCGGGCGATTCGGAAGCGTTTCCGATCGCCGAACAGGCGAAGATGTTCGCCCTGAGCGAGGGCGTGCTGGTCGCCTGAGGCAAGTGCCTGAGCATCCACGGGGTGGATGAAAGCGAATACGTCAAGTTGTCCAGCATGAAATTTCTGTATGCGGAGATGATAAAGGCGGACAGGATTCTCAACTACTAGATGAACAGGGGCGCAGGAGTCCCTTGGGGATTCCTGCGCGAGACAGCCCTGCGCCGCACTTGCTGGGGGAGGTCCTGCCAGCCGGGTTAAGCTCCGGGGAGCCGCCATTGTTTTGGGAGTGGCCTCCTGGCATGGGGAGCTTCAATGTGGTGTCGATTGGTATGATTTCAATTCATGATTCAGGGCGTTGCCGCTTGCCTGGATGGAGTTTCGGAAGCCATTGTCGGCTATTTCGATTTTTCTGCCAGGCTCAGTGGCAGCGACCCAAGGTTCCTGGCAAAGAGGGCATTGCGGATAGATTTCGCCACCTTTTGGGGTAATCGTTTATTCCCTTTTTGTAGGCATGGAAATGTATCGTTTACATTTTTGTATATCAATGGTTGATGACACCGAAATGATTCACTGATAATAACTGAGCCCTCCATAACACAACCAACCGGGAGAGAGGGTTTATGACAGATTGGTCAAAAAGCAACGATGTGTTGGGAAGCGTTAACCGTGGCAATGCCATCGAGTCCGGATTGTGTACCCTTTGCCGGGCTGACTGTCAGGGAAAATGCGAGACTTGGCTATCTTCCCTTCGCGGGCGCGAGATGCTCTACCCTAGGGATTTCGGTCTAGTGACAGCTGGCAGCGGCAACACTACCCATGTTGGCGTTTCCTACAACTCTCTGCGTATTCAGGGCCTGAACTATGGGGCCATGGGGTCCATCAACATGGACCATGATTTGCTGTTCACCGATGTCAACCTTGAAACGTCTTTCGGGGCCAAGGAAAAGACGAAATGCAAGGTTCCGTTCATGACCGGCGCGTTGGGTTCCACGTTCATCGCGGCCAAATACTGGGATGCTTTTGCCGCCGGCTGTGCATTGGTCGGCGCTCCTATTGTGGTCGGCGAGAACGTCGTCGGCGTGGATCGCAACTCCGAAATCAATAATGGTCGCATCACCAAGGCTCCCGAGTTGGAACGCCGAATCGAGACCTACATGCGTTACTACGACGGCTATGGCGCCATCATCGTGCAGATGAATGTCGAAGACACCCGCAACGGTGTGGCCGAATATCTTGCCGAAAAATATGGCGACAAGGTCATCATCGAACTGAAATGGGGCCAGGGGGCCAAGAACATCGGTGGTGAAATCGAAGTCTCCAGCCTTGAGTACGCCCAATTCCTGAAGAACCGCGGATACTTGGTTGATCCGGACCCGGAAAAGCCCGAGGTGCAGGAGGGCTACAGGCGCGGTGCGATCACCCATTTCGCCCGCCACAGTCGTCTTGGGTACACCAATCTCAATACCTACGCCCAAGTGCACGACGACTTCATGACGTCCGTCAAGTATCTGCGAAAAATCGGCTTCAAGCGGATCTCCCTCAAGACTGGTTCCTACGGCATGGAGGCCCTTGCCATGGCCATCAAGTTCGCCTCCGAAGCCGAGCTTGACCTGCTGACCATGGATGGCTCCGGCGGCGGCACCGGCATGAGCCCCTGGAACATGATGGAGAGCTGGGGCGTTCCCTCCATCCTTCTCCACGCCAAGGCCCATGAATATGCGACCCGCCTTGCCGCAAAGGGCACTCGCGTGGTCGACATGTCCTTTGCCGGCGGATTCGCCAAGGGCAGCAACATCTTCAAGGCCCTTGCCATGGGCGCTCCCTATACGAAGATGATATGCATGGGGCGGGCCATGATGATTCCTGGATTCCTGGGCTCCAACATCGAAGGCGTCCTTTTCCCCGAGCGCAGGGACGCCGTTTGCGGCAACTGGGACAAGCTCCCTGCCGCAGTGACCAAATACGGCGAAACCGCCGACAAGATATTCGCCTGTTACCAGGACGTGGAAAAGAAGGTGGGCAAGGACGAGATGAAAAACGTTCCGCTGGGTGCCGTCGCCATCTGGTGCCTCGTGGACAAACTCTCCGCAGGACTGCAACAGCTCATGGCGGGAGCCCGCAAATTTGATCTCAAGGGCATCAGCCGAAACGACATTGCCTCGGGTAACCGCGAAACCGAAAGGGAAACCGGCATCCCGTTTATTACCGATGTCATGGATGAGACCGCCAAAAGAATCCTCGACCTGTAACGACTGACATGGAGATACAACAGGTCCGCGCCATGGCGCGGACCTGTTTTTTCAAGAGGTTTCTGTTAATCGATCACTTGGCGCATGAAAAAGATGTACGCCTTGAGCGCGGGCGTGTTGGTCGCCTGACGGAAGCGCCTGCGCATCCACGGGGTGAATGAAGGCGAAGACGTCAAGTTGCCCAGCATGAAATTCCTGTATGAAACAATTCGTACGGGGATGGGAAAGGTATGCAAACAATCCATCAGCGTCTTCGGCTTCAGAATTTCGAATGAGGAGCCTTTCCGTTTCGACCCTTGGCACCATCCATATCCTCCATCGCGGCCATCAATTTTCCGCATCCGCGAGATACTTTTCGCCTTATGCGGCGGGAACCGCCGGTGAGGCCGGGGCATGTTCATGACCCTTTTTTCGCCCAAAAAACCGCGTCACCAAAACGAAAAACAGCGGTGTGTAGTAAACGCCGAGTCCCGTTGCCGTGATCATGCCCGCCATTACCGCCGTGCCGAGAGCGTTTTGCGCGCCGGAACCGGCACCGCTGCTGACGGCCAAAGGCGCAACGCCGAGAATGAAGCACAGCGAGGTCATGAGCACGGGCCGCAAGCGGAGACGCGAAGCTTCCACGGTGGCCGTGAGCAGATCTTTTCCCCCATGATGCAAAGCTCTTGCGAATTCCACGATCAGGATGGAGTTCTTGGCGGACAGACCTACGATGGTGAGCAGGGCTATCTGGAAATAGATGTCGTTGTTCATGCCGCGAAGGTACACACCGCCCAACGCTCCGATTACGCCGGTGGGAACCGCCATGAGTACCGCCAGCGGGATCGTCCAGCTTTCGTACAACGCCGCCAGGCTGAGAAAAACTACGATGATGGAAATGGCGTACAGTAGCGGAGCCTGACTGGAGGCCATGCGCTGCTGGTATGAAAGGCCCGTCCATGCATAGTCAAAGCCGGAAGGCAGTTCGGCCGCACTTTCTTCCATTTCCTTCATCGCCTGTCCGGAGCTCTTTCCCTGAGCTGCGGCCCCTTCGATCTTTACGGATGGTATTCCCTGGTAGCGCGTCAGGCTGGGAGAGGATAGAGCGGACTTCACAGCAAGAAAGCTGGTGAACGGCACCATTTCTCCTTTGGCGTTGCGCAGATAAAACCGGTTGAAGTCGCCCGCGCCGGTCCGAAACGACGGTTCAGCCTGGAAATACACCTTTTTCGTTCTGCCCCGGTCCGAAAAATCGTTGATATACTCACCCGCCCAGTATGCGCTGATCGCGTTGTTGATGTCGCCCCGGGAAAGGCCGTATGCGCCCGCCTTGCCATTGTTGATTTTGAGGTCATACTGCTCGGCGTCATCCATTCCGCCATAACGGGCGTAGGAGACGGAGGGCTGTTTCGCGGCGTCTTCCAACAGGGCATCCTTGGCCTTGAGCAGCGCCGCATGGCCGCTCCCGCCGCGATCCATCAGCTCCATTTCAAAGCCTGAGGACGTGCCGAGTTCCATGGCCGCCGGCGGCGTCATGACGACGATTTCAGCGCCGTGGATGGACGAGAAGCGGGCGGAAGCCCGCTCCATAACGGCAAAGGCGCTTTGCCCCCGGTCCCGTTCACTCCAATCTTTCAGCAAGGGAAACACCATGGCCGAATTCTGGCCGGAGCCGCTGAATCCCCAGCCGACGACCGCCATGACGCTTTGGATGGCATCTTTTTCCTCGGTGCGAAAATAAGCGTCGATTTCTTTGACTATTTTTTCAGTGCGCTCCTGTGAAGCGCCGGGCGGGAGCTGCACATCGACATACAAGATTCCCAGGTCTTCGTCGGGCAAAAAGGAATGCGGCAGGCGCAAGAACAACACCGCGCATATCGCGACCAACAAGACGACCGTGGCCGCCCACGTTTTGGGCCGTTTCACTATGCCGCCCACCTGGATGGCGTACCGTCCGGTGAGCGTGTCGAACCATCGGTTGAATCTGCCGAACACACCAGCTTCCGCTCTGTGCGCCTTTGCAGTCAGGATGGTGGCGCACAAGGCCGGGGTAAGCACAATGGCGACGACAACGGAAAGCACCATGGAGGCAACGATGGTGATGGAAAATTGCCTGAAAATAGCGCCGGTTGAACCGGGCATGAAGGCCATGGGAATGAATACGGCGGAAATAACCACGGCAACGCCGACAAGCGCCCCGGTTATCTGGCGCATGGATTTGAGCGCGGCCTCCCTGGCGGAGAGCTTTTCATCGCGCATCAGGCGCTCCACGTTTTCCACCACGACAATGGCATCATCAACCAACAGGCCGATAGCCAGAACCATCCCGAACATGGTCAGCGTGTTGATGGAAAAACCGGCCGCCGCCAGCACCGCGAACACGCCGAGCAGAACGACCGGAACGGCGATGGCCGAAATAAGCGTGACGCGGAAGCTTTGCAAGAACAGGAACATTACCGCCACGACCAGGGCTATGGCCTCAAGAAGAGTGCGCACCACGGATTGTATGGATTTTTCCACAATGGGAGCCTTGTCGTCGGCATAGGCGAAGGTGAGCCCCGGTGGGAAGAAGGCGGCAAGGGCTTTCAATTCGGCCTTGATGGCTTGGGTGGTTTCCAGGACGTTGGCTCCGGAGGAAAGCTTGAACGCCAAACCTGTTCCCGCATGGCCGTTAAAAAAAGTGCCGCCAGTTGCGCGTTCTTCATTCAGTTCGATGCGGGCAACGTCCTTGAGCAGCAAAACGGCCCCGTTCTCTTCCACGCGCAGGAGTATCTGCTCGAACTCCTCCACCGTCTCCAGGCTGGATGAGGCATTGATGGCGATGTTGATTTCCTGGCCGGGCGGGGCGGGCGATTCGCCTACCTGCCCGCCTGCGACCTGAGCGTTTTGTTCGCGGACAGCGGTCAGAACGTCCTGGGGATTCAGTCCGTACTGGCGCATTTTGTCCGGATCGCACCAGATGCGCATTGCATTCTGGGAACCATAGAGAATGACAGAACCCACTCCCTGAACGCGGCTCAACGGATCGACGAGGGAACTCGCCACAAAGTCACTGATGTCGCTGGGCCGTATCGTGTCATGCGCATCATAAAACGCAACGGTCATGAAGGAATTCTCCACGGCCTTGTATACCTGAACTCCTTGCCGTTGCACCGCTTCCGGCAGCAGGGACATGGCTTGCTGCAACTTGTTCTGTACCTGAACCTGTGCAGTATCTATATCCGTTCCGGCCGCGAAAGTGAGACTAATCTCCGATCCGCTGAAAGAGCTACTGGTGGAACTCATGTGCAGCAGGTTGTCCAGCCCCTTGAGTTGCTGCTCGACAACCTGTGTTACGCTCCGGTCGACGATGGGCGCGGACGCGCCGGGATACTGCGCGGAAACAGAAATCTGCGGCAGGGCTATGTCGGGATAATGGGCCACCGGAAGCCGACCCAAGGCAAGCGTCCCGGCCAGCATGATGACGATGGCGATAACCCAGGCAAAAATCGGACGGTTGATGAAGAACGCCGCCATGGGTTACCGCGCCTTCCCTTCAGGAGCCATGGCCACGGCTTCGGCCGGGGCGTTCCGCGCGGGAACGCCTTTGACAAGTGCGCCGGGAACCGCCTTCTGAAGTCCCTCCACAATCAGGATCTCACCGCTGTTCAGGCCTGAACCGACCAACCAGCGGTTGCCGGACGCGCGTTCAAGCCGCACGTCGCGGCGCTCAATCCGGAAAAGCCCGTCTCCGGCGTCATCGCCGCGCAAAACGTAGACAGAGTGCCCGCCGGTGTTGTTCGCAAACGCAGCGCCTTGCGGAATCAGCACCGCGTTTTCCACCGCGCCCTCCTCGATGATCGCCTTCACATACATGCCCGGCAAAAGCAGCCTGTCCGGGTTGTTGAACACGGCCCGCAGCATGAGGCTTCCCGTGCTTTGCCCGACGGATATCTCTGAAAACAACAGATCACCTTGTATCCATTCAGGTTCTCCATCCGTCTGTACCCGTGTTATCGCTGTGTACGGAGAGCCGTCTTCAAGGGTGAGGCGAACCTTGGCGGCGCTGCTGTTGGGAGCCATCCGGCCCTGGGCCATGGCGCGGCGCAAGCGAATGGCATCCGTGCTGGATTGCGTTATATCCACATAGACGCGATCCGTCTGCTGGATGACGGCGAGAACGGTAGGCTGATTTGCCGTAACCAGGGCGCCGACAGTCACGGACGAGGCCCCGATGCGACCTGCCACCGGCGCTTTGATGTCCGTGTAGGCAAGGTTGATGGCGGCGGCTTCCAATTCGGCTTCAGCCCTGGCGACACGGGCGCGGGCCTGGCCGTGCTGGGAAATGGTGTTGTCCAGTTCTTGGCGGCTCAGGGCATTTCGTGTGATCAAAAGCCGTTGGCGTTCTTCCAGCAGGGCGATAGCCGCCACATTGGCTTGCGCCTCCACCAGGGCTGCCCTGGCCGTGGCATGGGCAGCCTTGTGAACGGCAGGATCGATACGGTACAAAACCTGCCCTTTTTCCACATCCGCGCCTTCCTCAAACAGGCGTTCAATGATGATGCCGTCAACCTGGGGCCTGACTTCCGCCGTTACAAGCGCGGAAACCCGCCCCGGCAACGTGCTGGTCAGGGTAAGCTTTTCTTTGCCGACCACTGCGTACAGCACCTCGCTGGGCGCGGCCTTGGGCTGTTCCGATGCATCGCAGCCCGCCACAAGCAAAAGGCAACAAAGCGGCATGACCACCCGCCATCCACTTTTCTTCCCGATACCCAAAAACATTTAAGACACCTCTGTGTTATCCGGGGCAGGCAAATTCCGGCTTGCTGTTTTCTTCATAGTGCGAGAGGCTAATGTATACAGTAACTTTAGAGTCAACAAAAAAATAATTATGAAAAAACAATTACTTACAACTGGTGAATTTGCAAATCTGTGCGAAGTTCCAAAGGGAACACTCCTGTTTTACGACAAGGAAGGGCTGCTGAAACCAAAGCACGTCTCTGAAAACGGCTATCGGCGCTACGAGATAGAGCAGTATTTTGAATTCGACCTGCTCTCGATGCTCAAGGAAGTCGGCAGTTCGCTGAAAGAAATCAAAACGCATTTACGCCATATGGATGGCGAGGATTTCTTGTTTTTCCTTGAGGAGAAGCAGGCTGCCGCCCAGAGGGAATTGAACAGGCTGAAACAGCGGACGCTGACGCTCGGGGACATGGCCGCGTGCCTGCGCGAAGCCTTGAATTTCGACTATGATGCATTGATCGTGGAACAGCGGGAAGAAGAACGTCTGGAGGTGACGCCGACCGGGGTCACCCCGTCCGAATCACGATGGGAGCTTGTCCAGCGTTTTGCCGAGTACAACGATGCCTATAAAAAGCAGGAGCAAAAGCCCCGTTCGCCGTTCGGTTTCATTTTCGGCCTGGATGACGTGCGCCGGGGCAACCATCTTGAGCGCTGTTCCTTCCACCGGGCGAGGCGCACAACGCCGCATTCCCGGCTTCACGTCAAACCTGAAGGAAAGTGCGCCATCCTGGCGCATAAAGGAACGGATGAAACGCATCGGCAGGCCCTTGCCGGAATGCTGGAAAAAATCGTTTCCGCTGGCATGACCATGAAGAGTGATATCTATGTTTACGACATGATGAGCTATATCATTAAGGAAACCGGGGACTACTACGCGCTGAAGTATTGTGTCCTGGTGGAATAGCGGGATGTGAAAGGTTGGTTTACATCGTGTGGATATCAATTATTTCAAGATAAAAATGCTCTGAGCGGGGCCAGGGCGGAGCCCTGGTTGTCCCGCCAAAACCGCAAGGAAGCGGCTTGGGTCGCTGGCTTTGCCCGCGCTGCGAAGCGGTGAGCCCCGGGACGGGGCGAATTCAGGGGCTGCCGGAGGCGTCCCTCTACGCATACTGTTTCGGAAACCGCGTTCCCATGAGGTAGGCCATGGCTTCGGGGTCGATGGTGCCGGAGGCGACCAGGAATTCGAGACCGGCGACCATGGGGTGGTAGCTGAGGCCGTGGGGCAGGTCGTCGCCGGGTGCGTGGAGGTAGCGGTTGGCGGGCAGGGTGTCGTCGACTTCGATGGTTTTTTCGCCGTGCAGGATGGAGAGGATGGCGTGATCGAGGATGACCCCGCCTGGCAGGGTGGTCCAGATGTGGTAGCTGCCCAGGGCGTCTTCGCCGTCCTGGCGGTCGATCATCCGCTTGAAGTCGTCGATGGTGGCGGGGAAGAGTGGGCGGCCGTTCACGGAGACGTTGCCCATGGTGATGATTCCCCCCGGGATGAGGAATTTCTTGGTCAGCATGTGGAACATGCCGAAGTTGACGGACAGGATTTGGGCCGAACGCAGGGCGAAGGGGATGTGTCCGGTTTCCTCGATGGCGTTGAGGATGGCCTGGTCGATGGGAACGGGGGTTTCGGAGACGGCGGGGTCGCCGATGTCCCATTTTCTGGTGCGGCTCGCGGCCGCCTGGAATTCCTTGAGGTAGCTCATGGAGGCGGGGGTACCATGATGCGTGTGCGGAGGCAATACGGCCGGGCCGTTCCCTCCCGCCGAGGGAACCGGCCCGTGCCGTGCCGCAATGGTTACATGAAGGCGCTCCAGAGCATCCGGGTGGCCACCAGGAAGAGCAGGATGGCGAAGATGCGCTTGAGTTTGGCCACGGGCAGGGAATGGGCGAGCTTGGCGCCGTAGGGGGCGGTGAGCACGCTCATGACGATGATGCCCAGAAAGGCCGGGAGGTAGACGTAGCCGACATGGGGGCCGGGGATGCCTTCCACGCCCAGGCCGTGGACGACGTACCCGGCGGTTCCGGCCAGGGCGATGGGCAGGCCCACGGCGGCCGCAGTGGCGATGGCGGTGTGCATGGACTGGCTGCACCAGGAGAGGAAGGGCACGGTCAGGGTGCCGCCGCCGATGCCGACCAGGGCCGAGAAGATGCCGATGCCGTTGCCTGCGGCGAACATGCCGGGGGTGCCGGGCAGTTCGCGGGAGCCTTCGGTCTTCTTGCCGGTGAGCATCTTGGTGGCCACGTAATAGAGGAAGAGGCCGAAGACGGCCTTGAGGATCATGGTCGACAGGATCGAGGCCAGCCAGGCGCCGAGGTAGGTGCCGATGATGATGCCGGGCGAAAGCCGCCAGAAGGCGGAGTAGTTGATCGCCCCGCGCTTGTGGTGGGCGCGCATGGACGAGAGGGAGGTGAAGATGATGGTGGCCATGGAGGTGCCGAGCGCAATGTGCTGGATGTGCACCTCCGGGAAGTGCTGCATCTCGAAGGCGATGTTGAGCATGGGCACGATGACCAGTCCGCCGCCGATGCCCAGCAGCCCCGCGAGGACGCCGGCGAACGCGCCGAGGATCATGTACAGGAGGTAGGTGGTGATCATGGGAGTTCCTGTCCGCCCTGCGGGCGGGCGTGTTGAGGGTTGGCAGGCTGAAAAACGTCCGATTGCTGCGTTGCTTCAAAAAGGTCAAATCCTCACGTACTGGAAGTCCGCTTCGGCCTTGACCTTTTTTTGCGCCTTGCACTCGAACATCTTTGAACAGCCTGCAAAAATGTATCTTTCAACGATCTGTCAGTAGAGGACGCGGCCGTAGACGTCGGCGATGGTGGCCGAGCCGGTCAGAACCATGGCGCCCTTGAGTTGGGCCTTGACGGAGGCGAGGTACTTGGCCACGCCTTCGCGCAGGCCGCCCACGGCGGCAACGGAGACGGGGCGGCCGATGAGGACCGCGTCCGCGCCCAGGGCGACCATCTTGAGCACGTCGGTGCCGGTGCGCACGCCGCCGTCCACGAGGATGGCTGTTTCGCCCTTGACCTCGGCGGCCACGGCGGGCAGCACCTCGGCGGTGCCGGGGGTATGGTCGAGCACGCGGCCGCCGTGGTTGGAGACCACGATGGCGTCGGTTCCGGCCTGGACTGCCAGTCGCGCCTCGTCCGGGGTCATGATCCCCTTGAGGATGAACTTGGCACCCCAGGAGTGGACGGTGCCGATGATGGCCTTGAGCTCGGAAACGGTTTTGGGCGAGACCGGGCGGCCCATCTGGCGCAGGGTGATCAGCCCGGCGGCGTCCACGTCCATGCCGAAGCAGGCGCAGCCGGTGGCCCTGGCCTTTTCGAGTTTTTCGTTCAGTTCTGGTCCTTCCCATGGCTTGATGAACGGAATGCCGTGGCCGCCTGCGGCGGTGATGGCCGCGAAGCCCGCTTCATGGATGAACGGGGGCACGCCGTCGCCGGTGCAGCCGATGACGCCGCTGTCCTTGCAGCCGCCGACCACGGCGTCGGTGTAGGCTTCCTCGCTGATCTTGCCGCCCATGTTGAAGGACACGCCGCCGATGGGCGCGGCCATGACCGGCATGTCGAGGTCGATGCCGAGGACG